>DATAUX010000258.1:0-10545 GCA_036268015.1 Solirubrobacteraceae bacterium
CCGGGCGGGTTCGGGCGTCTACAACCTGACCAAGCACGGCGTCGGCGCGTTCTCGGAGTCCCTGCGCCAGGAGGTCACCGAGCGCCACGTCCGCGTCTCGCTGGTCGAGCCGGGCGCCGTCGCGACCGAGCTGTCGAGTCACATCCGCGAGGAGATCCGCGACCAGATGATCGGCCGATTCGCCGGGGTCGAGCTGCTCGACGCGCAGGACATCGCCGACGCGATCGCCTACATCGTCAGCCGGCCGCGGCGGGTCGCGATCAACGAGCTGCTGATCCGGCCGACCGAGCAGCAGGGGTGAGCCTGGGCGAGCGGACCGTTTGACAGGGGATTAAGCCGGCGGATAGGCTGGATTTCAGCCAGCCTGGGGTTTCTGCGGTGACTGGCGGCACGGAAGCCCGACCGGCCATGGATCGGCTGCACGGAAGACCACTCGAGGGGGAAGCAATGAGAAACAGACTTGGTTTGCTGGCGGCGGTCTGCGCCGCGCTCGGCGTGTTCGTGACCGGCTGCGGGAGCAGCAGCACGAACACGACGGCGACGACCACGGCGACGACGCCTGCTGTCACGACACCGGCTGCGACGACGCCGGCGACGACCACGCCGGCCGCGACCACGCCGGCCGCGACCACGCCGGCCGTGCCGAACCCGGCGTCAACCGGCACGAGCAGTCAGCTGAAGGCGGCCGAGGCGGCCGACCCGGCCGTCAAGAAGGCCGTCGAGGCGGCTGTCGCCAGCTGCAAGACGAGCATCAACGCCGCGCCGACGCTGACCGCCGGCGACAAGACGAAGCTCGACGCGATCTGCGACAAGGCCGGCAGCGGCGACACGACCGGTGTCCAGAAGGCGACCGCCGAGGTCTGTCAGGAGATCGTCAAGGACTCGGTCCCGGCCTCGGCCCAGACCCAGGCGCTCGCCGCCTGCCCGAAGCCGTAGGACTCCGGGCGTAGGCGCAGCGCGACGGTGGGGCCGCTCGGGTTCGAGCGGCCCCACCGGGTGGCGCGCCCGGCGGCGCGGCGGCGGGCGGCGCGGCCGTGGGGCGGCGGGCGGCGCGGCCGTGGGGCGGTCAGGCTTCGGCCGACTCGACGGCGTGGGCAAAGCGCCGCAGCCCGCGGGCCCACCCCCCGGGCGGTCCGACCGCGTCGTGGTGGGCCTCCCAGCCGTCGCCGTGGCGCTCGAGGTTGCGGTGCTCGAGCTCGCCCCGCGTCCGGCGCGGCCCTTCGGCGACGAAGCGGACCTCGATCTCGCTTGACTTCTCCGGGTCGGTCTCGATCTGCCGGTTCGAGTCGATGTCCCAGCGATCACGAACCGGTCGGGCGGGTCGTAGGCGAGCACACGCGCCCACCGGCATTCGCTGCCGCCGACCGCCCGGTCGTAGACGTTGCCGCCGACCCGCGGCCCGAAGACGATCTCGACGTGCCTGCTGCCTGTGTGGTCATCCGATCGCCTCGTCTGTCTGCCCGACGGCCGCCTTGAAGGCCGCGAGCGACCGGATGGGCGGTCCGGTCCCGCCGATGTTCTGGTTCCAGAACTGGTCGAGATACGCGCAGTGCGCCGATCCCGTCCGGGTCGAGCTGATAGATTCGCCGGTTGCCGTCCGGCCTGTCGATCACGAGACCCGCGTCCTTGAGCACCCTGAGGTGCTGGGAGACGGCCGACCGGCTGACACGCAGGTCGCGGGCGAGCAGGCCGACCGGGCTCGAACGCGCGGCGACCGGCTCGAAGATCGCCCGCCTCGTCGGGTCGTCCAGCGCGGTGAATGCGGCGGCTGCGTTGGTCACGGCTAACGGTAAGTTGCCACTTGCCTACGCGATCGCGCGAGGGTCAGGCGTCCAGCTCCGCGTGGATCCAGGCGATCGTCGCGCCGACCCGGCGGTTGAGCCGCAGCTCGGCCGGCAGGTCGAGCACGTCGTAGACGTTGCTGACGTGCTTGTCGACCGTCCGCACGCTGATTCCCAGCCGCCGGGCGATCACCTCGTTCGGGTGGCCGTCGGCCAGCAGGGCGAGAACCTCTCGCTGGCGCCCGGTGAGCCGCTCCACCGCCGACCGGGCCGACGGATCGAACGTCTCACGCCGGCCGAGCGCGTCGGCGGCCGCGCTCGCCGCGAGGCGCAGGAGCTCGGTCTCGTCGCCCAGCGCCCGGCCATGGATCAGCACGCCGACATCGCGCTCGCCCGAGCGCAGGACGGTCGCGCTCAGCGGCGGCGGGAGGACCGCCGGCGGGTCGGTCAGGACCCGCAGCTGCGGATCGTCGAGCGCCGCCCGCAGTTCCGCCTCGAGGGCGGCCGGCGAGAGCCGGGCCCGGGCCAGCTCGCCGAGCCTGATCCGCGCGGCGTCGACCTGCGCGATGCCGATCGCGATCCAGATCGGGAAGGCGAGCACCGCGAGGCTCTGGAGGACGCCGAAGCTGTCTGTGACCCCGGCGCTGAGGTCGCGCCCGACGTCGACCGCGTCGTGCACGGCCAGGCCCGCGAAGACGAGCGCGCAGACGACGGCCGTCCGCGTGAAGACGACGCGTCGCACCGACCCGGCCGGCAGCCGGCGCTGACGGCGGACGATGACGCCGAGCACGACGATCGAGAGCACCACGCCGATCAGATCCTGGACCTGGCGGATCGTGTCGGCGGCGCCGGCGACGTGCAGGAACGACAGGCCGGCGAGCCGCGTCCCGTGGGCGATCGGCGGGTCGACGAGGACGATCAGCCCGGCCAGGCCGATCGAGTTGGCGATCGCGCAGCCGACGATCGCGCGACCGGCCGGCCCGCGGAGGGTCCCGGTGGGGTAGGCGAGCACGAGCGCGACGAACAGCGGGTCGAACGCGTTCTGGAGGACGGCGCCGGACGCGAACACGACGGGCACGCGCGACGTGACGAGGTCCTCGGCAAACCAGGCGGCCGACGCGAGCACGAGCAGCCGCGCCAGCCCGGGCGACGTCCGGCGGGCCCCGAGCGCGACGCCGCACGCGAGGTAGCTGCCGCCGGTGAGCCCATCGATCGCCAGATCCGGCACCCCGTGACCTCCGCCGGCGAGCTTCGACCCGAGCGCGAAGACGGCGAGCGCGACGACGAGCGTCCAGGCCGGCGGCAGCTCGATCGCGGCGGCCCGCGGAGCGCGGCGGACGCCGATCTGCCGCGGCCCGCGGCCCGGCGCTCGCAGGCCAGATCCCGTCGTTTTCATGGGGCGCCGAATCGTCCCAGAATCACCTGATCCGCGGGTGATTCGGCCTGCGCGCGCCTTGATCGCCGCCGATGGGTGTCAGCACCCATTGACCCGGCGGCCGGCGGCTGCGACAAGAGTCCTGTTTCGTGGCCGGCGAGGAATCGAGGGGGGAGCGGTGGGGCTGACGGATCGTGTTGTTCGGCGACGGCCGGCGTGGGGCCGCGGGTTGGGGTTGGGGCCGGCGTGCGCGGTCGGCCTGATCCTGGTGGCCGTCGCAATGACGGCGCGAGCCGGCGCGGTCGGGCCGCCCGTCGACACGACCCCGCCGAGCGTCACCGGCGCGGCCCAGGCCGGCTCGTCTGTGACCTGCGCTCCCGGGCAGTGGGACAGCCCGGGTCAACTCGCCTACTCCTACCAGTGGCTCGACGACGGACAGGCGAGCGGCCCGGCCACGCAGACCTGGGCGCTCGGCGCCGGGCTCGTCGGCCATCAGATCGCCTGTCGGGTGACGGCCGCGCTGGTGGCCAGCCACTTCGCGACGAGCGCGACGAGCCCCGCCGTCACGGTTGCCGCCCAGGCCGTCGCCAACACGGCGCTGCCGGCGATCTCCGGGACGCCGTCGCCCGGGCAGACGCTGTCCTGCTCGCAGGGTTCGTGGTCGCCGCAGCCGGTCGTCTTCACCTACCAGTGGCGGCGCGACGGCGCTCGGATCGCCGGCGCGAGCGCCGCCGGGTACACCGTGGTGGCCGCGGACGCCGGACACGTGCTCTCCTGCGCGGTCTCGGTCGCCCTGACCTCCGGCGGTCTCGGGTCGGCGGCGTCGGCCGGCGTCAGCATCGCGCCCGGGTCGCCCGTCCTCGTACCACCCGTGATGGCGGGCGCGCCGACCGACGGCCAGGGCGGCCCGCCCGGAGCCGCCGTCGTCGTCGAGAACGCCCAACGGCCGGTGTTCCCCGCGAGGTTCAAGCCCGCCCTCGTCGATCCGTACATCCAGGGCATCGAGGTGACCCAGGGCACGCAGACCGACAACCTGACGCTGCCGGGCGCCGGCCTGCCGTATGAATCGCAGCTCGCGAGCGGCCTGCCGGCGCCGAGCAATCCGTACAGCGGGGTCGAGCTGGCGGCCGGTCAGCCGACGGTCGTCCGTGTGTTCGTCGCCAACCGGCTGCCCGGGGCCGTCCTCGGCGCGTCGGTCGCGCTCGCCGTCCTCCGGGCCGGCGCACTGGTCGGGACGCTCTCGCCGCAGAGCACGCCGGCGGTCGGCTCGCAGCCGCTGGGCTATGTCACGCCGGCCGAGCGCGCGAACCCGGCCGGTGCCTGGGACTTCGTCGTCCCGCCGGCGTGGGCTGCGGCCGGGTCGTCGCTGACGCTGCGGGCGAGCGTCACGCCACCGAAGAACGGTCTCCAGACCGAGTGCGCGAACCCGGGCTGCCGCTCCGACGACAGCTTCAGCCTGACCGACGTCGGCCCGTTCGTCGCCGTCGGCCGCGTCGAGGTCGACACCTTCTCCGAGGGTCCGCCGACGTTCCGCCCGGCCGCGGTCGACTCCGTCTTCGCCGCCGTCCGCGCGCTCTACCCCGACGCCGGAGCCTGGCTGATCCACGCGCCCTTCTTCCACATCGACACGACCTGGATCGACGACCTCGCGGTGACCGACGCAGCGACCCAGACGTACTGCGGCTTCACCTACGACCCGAAGAACCCGTCGGTCGCCGCCGGCCTGCTCCAGCAGTGCCAGATCAACCAGTACATGGTGCAGGTGGTCAACCTCGAGGCGATCGCGAAGGACCTGGGCGAGCACATCGGCGACGTGTCGGTCGGGATCTTCCACAACACGGCGCTGCGGTCATGGGCGGTCGAGAACGGGCCGCTGAGCGTCGGCGGCGCCGACACGAACGTCGCCGCGGTCGACGAGAGCCAGCCGATCTCGAGCGTCGGCCACGAGATCGGCCACGCACTCGGGCTCGTCCACTCCGACACCTCGTGCGGCGGTGGCGGCGTGCCGGTGCCGGCGACGAACGTCACCGGCCAGCTGACCGGCTACTCGTTCGAGGATGCCGGCACGCTGCGCGTCGGCCGGCTGCCGGCGCCGCCCCGCTACGTCGTGCAGACGCCGACCGACTACGACCTGATGTCCTACTGCGGCTCGCCGGCGACCGACTGGATCTCGCCGAGCAACTGGAATCAGACGCTGAACACGCTCCAGAGCTTCGGCGCCGCGGCCGCCGCCCGGCGCGCGCGGCTGCGGGCCGCGTCGGTCATGTCGCCCGAACTGCCGGTCACCGCGGTCCTCTCGCCGGGCGGGGCGAGCAGCGTCGACGTCGGCCCGCCGGTCAGCGCGTATCCGTCGCCGGCGGCGTCCGCCGCGACGGAGTGGACGCTCACGGCGAGCGGCCCGTCCGGAGCGAGCCTCGGCACGTTCGCGGTCAGCCCGGAGGTGATCAGGGTCGATCACGACCTCGCCGACCCGCGGATCGTGCTGAGCGGGTTCGTCCCGGTCGGCGCGCGGTCGGTCAGCGTGCTCCAGAACGGGTCGCCCGTCGCGACGCTGGCCAGAGCGGCCGTCGCGCCGACGGCCAGCCTGCTGACCCCGCGGGCTGGACGCCAGCGTCTCGGCGCGCCGCTGCGCGTCCGCTGGCGGGCGGCCGACGCCGGACGGGCGCTGACGCTCGCGTCGATCGACGTCTCGGCGGACGGCGGGCGCAGCTGGCGGCCGGTGGCATCGGGCCTGCGGGGCACGAGTACGACGATCCCGGCCGCGGCGCTCCCGGCGAGCGGCGACGGCCGTCTGCGGGTGCGGGTCTCCGACGGCTTCGACGTCGCCTCGTCGGTCAGCGGCCGGCTGCGCTTCGCCGGGGCGGTGCCGTCGGTGACGATCGAGCACGTCGCGCCGGCAGACCGGATCGCCAGCGACGAGGCGATCTTGCTGAGCGGCGTGGCGATCGCCGACGGCGGCACGGGCGGGGCGCTGAGCGGCGGGGCGCTGACCTGGCGCGACGGGCGGCGGGCCGTCGGGCACGGGACGAGCCTGGAGTTGCGCGGGCTGACGCCGGGGTCACACGAGCTCAGCCTGAGCGCCCGGGACGCGGCCGGCCACAGCGGGGTCGCGCGGGTCCGGATCCGGGTCACCGCGGCCGCGCCGGTCGTCACGGCGATCAGCTCGCCGGCCGTCGTGGCCGGCGGGACGCGGAGCATCGCGGTCCGGATCGCCACCGACGAGCCGGCCAGGCTGGGCTACGGCGGGCACGGTTACGCGGTCGGCCTCGCCGGCCGGACCGTGCGCCTGCGCCTGCCGCGGGCGGGCACGGTCCTCGGGCTGAAGCTGACCCTGTCGGCGTACGGGCGGACCAGCACGCGGCTGGTCGTCGTCAGCCGCGGCGCAGGAGCGGCTCCGGCCCGGGCCTCAGGACCCTGACAGGGAGGGGTCGCGCGTCGCAGCGGCGGCGACGGCGCGCTCGACGGCGTTGACGTCGCGGACGGCGCCGGTGTCGGCGGACGTCGCCATCGCGGCGTAGGCGCGCAGGGCCGGTGACACGATCCGGTCGCGGGCGGCCGGGACGTAGCCGACGCCGGCCTCGAGCTGTTCGCGACGGTCGGCCAGCTCGTCGTCTGCGACGTCGAGCACGAGTCGGCGGTTGGGGATGTCGATCGTGATCGTGTCGCCGTCCTGGACCAGGGCGATCGCGCCGCCGGACGCGGCTTCGGGCGAGACGTGGCCGATCGAGAGTCCGGACGTGCCGCCGGAGAAGCGGCCGTCGGTGATCAGGGCGCAGGCCTTGCCGAGGCCCTTGCCCTTGAGGTAGGAGGTCGGGTAGAGCATCTCCTGCATGCCGGGCCCGCCGCGGGGGCCTTCGTAGCGGATCACGACGACGTCGCCCTCCTCGACGCGGCCGGTGAGGATCGCGTCGACGGCGGCTTCCTGGGACTCGACGACGACGGCGGGCCCGGTGAAGGTCAGGATCGACTCGTCGACGCCGGCGGTCTTGACGACGCAGCCGCGGACGGCGAGGTTGCCGTAGAGGATCGCCAGGCCGCCGTCCTTGGAGTAGGCGTGGGTGACGTCGTGGATGCAGCCGTCGGCCGCGTCCGTGTCGAGCGAGTCCCAGCGCTCGGACTGGGAGAACGCGGTGGCCGAGCGGCGGCAGCCGGGCGCGGCGTGGAAGACCTCGATCGCCTCGTCGGAGGCCTGGCCGGAGCGGATGTCCCAGGCGTCGAGCCAGCCGGCGAGGGTGGACGCGGCGACGGTGTGGACGTCCTCGTTGAGCAGACCGCCACGGCGGAGCTCGCCGAGGATCGCGGGGACGCCGCCGGCGCGGTGGACGTCCTCCATCAGGTAGGTGCCGTTCGGGGCGACCTTGCAGAGGCAGGGGACCCGCCGGGAGAGGGCGTCGATGTCCTTCATCGTGAAGTCGAGCTCGGCCTCCTGGGCGGCGGCGAGGATGTGCAGGACGGTGTTCGTCGAGCCGCCCATCGCGACGTCGAGCGTCATCGCGTTCTCGAACGCGGGGCGGGTGGCGACCGAACGCGGCAGGACGGAATCGTCGTCGCCGCCGTAGTACCGGGCGGCGATCTCGACGACCGTGCGACCGGCGGCCTCGTAGAGGTCCTTGCGGGCGGTGTGGGTCGCGAGGATCGACCCGTTCCCGGGCAGGGCGAGGCCGAGCGCCTCGGTCAGGCAGTTCATCGAGTTCGCGGTGAACATGCCCGAGCACGAACCGCAGGTCGGGCAGGCGGCTTCCTCGATGATCGCGATGTCGTCGTCGGAGACCTCGTCGGCGACGGCGTCGGCGATCGCCGAGATCAGGTTCAGGCGCTTGCGGACGGTCCCGTCGATCAGGGTCGCCGTGCCGCCCTCCATCGGTCCGCCGGAGACGAAGACGGTGGGGATGTTCAGGCGGAGCGCGGCGTTCAGCATCCCGGGCGTGATCTTGTCGCAGTTGGAGATGCAGACGAGGGCGTCGGCGCAGTGGGCGTTGACCATGTACTCGACGCTGTCGGCGATCAGGTCGCGGGATGGCAGCGAGTAGAGCATCCCGCCGTGGCCCATCGCGATCCCGTCGTCGACGGCGATCGTGTTGAACTCGCGGGGGATCCCGCCGGCCGCCTGGACGGCGTCGGCGACGATCTCGCCGACCGGTTTGAGGTGGGTGTGGCCGGGGACGAACTGGGTGTAGCTGTTGGCGACGGCGACGATCGGCTTGCGGCCGAGGTCCTCCTTGGCGACGCCGGCCGCCCGGAGCAGTGACCGGGCGCCGGCCATGTTGCGGCCGTGGGTGACGGTTCGAGACCTGTAGACGGGCATGCACGCAGCCTAGCCAACGCGCACGACCCGGTCCACCCGTGGACGTCTTCGCCGCCCCGCAGTGATCGAGACCCGACCGTCGATCATCCCGTCGCAGGTGGATGCGGCACTACCCGCGAGGTGCGGGGGTCGGCGAGTGCCTCCGCACGGATCCACTCGCCCGACTCGGCCAGCTCCCCGATCAGGGCCGCGACCTCGGCACCGACCGCGTCGAGCTCGTGCCGGGAGAATTGGGGGACATTCTCATTGATCGGACTGCCGATGTCGAACCGGCAACGTCGACTCCGACCTCAGGAATGAAACGCCAATCACCTCGGAAAGGATCACGCATGCCGGACACCACCTGTCACATGTCGATCTCGCTCGACGGTTTCGTCGCCGGGCCGGACCAGAGTCGCGATGACCCGCTCGGGAAGCGGGGAATCGAGCTCCACGGCTGGCACCTCGGCGAGGAGTGCGCGAACAAGGCCGACGAGACGGCGACCGGCTGGCTGATGCGCCCGCGCGGGGCCTACGTCATGGGCCGCAACATGTTCGGGCCGGTCCGCGGCGAGTGGGAGGAGGACTGGCGCGGCTGGTGGGGGCCCGAGCCGCCCTACCACGCACCTGTGTTCGTGCTCACCCATCACGCCCGCGAGCCGATCGAGATGGAGGGCGGGACGACCTTCCACTTCGTCACCGACGGCTTCGCCGCCGCGTACGCGCAGGCGCGTGAGACGGCCGGCGACGGCGGCGTCGACATCGCGGGCGGCGCGTCGACCGTTCGGCAGGCGCTCGTCGCCGGGATCGTCGACGAGCTCACGCTGGACATCGCCCCGGTCCTGCTCGGGTCGGGCGAGCGGATCTTCGACGGCGTCGAGTCTTTCGGCTTCGAGCCGATCGAGGTGCTGCATTCGCCGCTGGCCACGCACATCCGCTACGGCCGGGCGAGCTGAAGGCCGGCACCGGTACGCCTCAGGGCCCCATGCGCGACGGCAGACCGTCCCACTTCCTTGGTTGTGGGACGGTCGCTGCGGGACGCTTGGCGGACTTCCGGGTGGCGCGGCTTGGTGATCGGCGCGGTGATCAAGCCGAGCCGAGTGCCGCCGGAGTTGAGGCTGCCGCGGATCGGCCATCCTGATGCCATACGCACCAGGCTCGACAGTGGCATGCGAAACGGCGTCAATCCCACGGACTGTTGGGCGACCGCGTGCTGGCATCTGGCCGCGAGGCCCCGCGTTTCGATTCCGTCCGCCGCCCGTGATGATCGGTGCCTTGAATTTGGACCGCGCTTTTCAAGGGGCGCTGATCTTGCCTTCAATTTTCAAGGCCGGTCCTTGACGGGGACTTGAGATGGCGGCGGCTATTTTCAAGGTTTTTGCTGCTAGCCTTGAATTGTGGATCTAAAGGCTATGGCGCAGAGCCCGATCGGGCAGCTCGTTCCGATCAGCGGGATCGACCCCTGGCGCGGGGAGCACTACGAGCACCAAGCGTTCGTCCCAGACGCGCTCCCGGAACGCCTCGAGGCTCTTAACCTCAGCGCTGAGACGTGGAGCGCTGTGGTTGACGCCGCCGCCGCACTCGCAAAGCTTGACCAAGCCGGGCGTCAAGTCCCCAATCCGGAGCTGTTTCGCCGCCCGACGCTTCGACGCGAGGCGCAGAGCACATCTGCGTTGGAGGGAACCTACGCGGCCTTTACGGACCTTCTGGAGGCCGATCTGGACGTGGGTCGACCGCCCCGATCCGCGGAGGTGCGCGAGGTACTGAACTACGTACAAGCTGCCGAGCGGGCGTTCGAGTGGATAGAGGACCGTCATCTGACTCTCGGGCTACTCGGCGAGCTACAGCGGATCCTGGTTCGCGGAACCTCTGGCGATCTAAGTGGCGCTGGCGGCGTCCGCGACCGCCAAGTCGTTGTCGGTGCCCAAAGACGCCCCATTACGGAGTCTCGGTACGTTCCGCCTCCGCCCGGGCATGTGCTGCAGTCCGGCGTTGAAGCGTGGCTGAGCTGGCTAAATGCGCCGAGCGATATCCCGCACGTGGTACGCGCCGCCCTTGCTCACTACCAGTTCGAGTCCTTGCATCCATTCTCAGACGGCAATGGC
>DATAUX010000259.1:0-7966 GCA_036268015.1 Solirubrobacteraceae bacterium
AGGTCCTCGCCTATCTCGTCGGCGAGCGGCGCACGCTTGGTGGCCGGGTGGTCGGATCGTCGGGCCTGCGCGGCCTGCTCCGGGTGACCTCCCGGCGACTGATGTTCCAGCAGGTCGGGCTGCCGCGAAAGGTCGCCGACCTGCACCGGCTCGCGTTCGCCGGGCGGGTCAATCCGCAGTCGCCGATGTGGATGGGCTTCGCCGATCAGCAGGTCACCGGGTCGGGTCCGGCGGCGATCGCGACCTTCGCCGGCAATGCGTCGGCCGTCCTGACGAGCGCGAAGCCGCGCGACTACTTCGACAACGGGTCGATCATGCATCTCTCGCACGTGATCGAGGACCTCGGCCAGTTCTACGCCGAGCCGTACGCCGACCGCGTCCAGTGCATGTTCCGCTCCAACCCGCCGGCCGCCCAGGGCAACGCTGACCAGTTCACCGACGGTGGCGGGCCGGCCTTCCTCCAGAACACGTTCCGCAACCCGGGCGACGCGGCCCTGAACGCGTCGGGCACGGACACTCCGGCCGGGGCCCACCGCCTCGGGCATCTCACGGCGCTCCAGCGCTCGTCGCGAGCCCCGGACAGCACGCCGCTGCACGTCCGTGCCGACGGGGCCGGGCTCGACACGATGGACGTGCCCGACCGGTCGCTGCAGCCGAAGCTCCAGTTCGCGATGTTCGTCCCGACGGCCGACCTCTTCGCCACGCTCCGGCGCGACCAGGCGTCGCTGGACCTCGTCGACGAGCTCGGGGTCGCTCCGGGCCACGCCGGGATCGAGCGGTTCATCACGACCACGCGGCGCCAGAACTTCCTCGTTCCGCCCCGCCGCCACCGGGCCTTCCCGCTCGTCGAGCTCGCCGCCGCGCGGTGAGGACGCGCTACGTGTGTGACGACTCCCGCGGGCGGGCGAATCGGAGGACCGCGACGAACGCGCCGTCGCCGGGCACGGCGTAGCGCCTGTGCCCCGGCTGGCGGGGCCCCCGGCGGGGGAAGTCGGGCGAGTCGGTCGACCCGGTCAGATGGATCGCGCCGGACCGGTCGACCGCGACCGCGAGGCCGGCGTCCGTCCCGCCGCCGCCGAAGTAGGTCGAGAAGCGCAGGAGCGACCCGCTGCGGTCGAGCTCGGTGACGAAGGCGTCGTCGGGTCCGTGGAGGGTCCGTTGGAGTGGGCTCGCCAGCGGGAAGTCCGGCGAGGACGTCTCACCGGTCACGTAGACGTCCCGTGCCCGGTCGATCGCGATCCCCGATGCACCGTCGTCACCACCACCACCGAGGTAGGTCGAGAAGACGACGGCGCCGGTCGGGTCGAGCTTGGCGACGAAGGCGGCGGACCCGTCGGGCAGCGGACTGGTGTTGATCGCCTCGAGCGGGTCGACCACCGGCAGATCGCGGGACGTCGTCAGTCCGGTCACGTAGGCGTTGCCGTCGCCGTCGGCGGCGATCGCCCGGCCGACGTCGTCACCGGACCCTCCGTAATAGGTCGCGTAGTCGACCCGGGTGCTGGCGGCGTTGATCTTGACCACGAACGCGTCGGCCCCGCCGGCGAGCCCGGGTTGCAGGGGGTCGACGGTCGGGAAGCCGGTGTCGTTGGTCTCACCCGTGGCGTACGTGTCGCCCTCCCGATCGACGGCCACGCCGAAGCCGGAGTCGCCGTGGTTGCCGGCTGCCGTGCCCCCGAACACGCTCGACGCGACGAGGGCGGTGCCGGTGCGGTCGAGCTTCGTCACGAACGCCCCGCTCGAAGTGTGTGGCGCGAGCGGATGGACGACGGGGAAGTCCGGCGAGACCGTCTTGCCGGTGACGACGGCCCGACCGGCCGGGTCGACGGCGATCGCGTTGCCCTCGTCGTAGTGCGTGTCCCCGAGGAAGGTCGAGTAGACGAGCCTTGTCCCGGCGGGGTCGAGCTTGGTCACGAAGGCGTCGAACGGCCCGCCACCGTAGCTGCGCTGGAAGGCGCCGGCCGTGGTCGGGAAGTCGGTCGAGTTCGTCGCGCCCGTGACGTAGGCGTCGCCGGCCGCGTCGACTGCGATCCCGCGGCCGGCGGTGTAGCCGGCCCCCCCGAGGTAGGTCGAGTAGGCGAGGGCGCCCGAGCGGTCGAGCTTGGTGACGAAGGCGCTCTGCGTCCTGCCTCTCGGGCGGGCCTGGAGGGGATGCGCCGTGGGGAAGTCGGCGGAGCTCGTCTGCCCGGTGACGTATGTGTCCCCGGTCGCGTCGACCGCTGCGCCCAGCCCGGTCCCGGGCGCGCTGCCGACGAGCGGCCGTGAGAAGTCGATCGTCGGATCGATCACGACCGGCCGCGAGACGTCGTGGGGTCCGACGTCGAAGCCGACGCGACGCGGGCCGAGCATGCGAAAACCGCCCCGAACAGGCCGGCGAACGCCGCCGATCAGCTGGTAGATCTCCGGCCGGCGCTGCACGATGCGCTGGCCGGCGGGCCCGACCTCGAGGTTCCCGGCCCGATCGATCCGCACCTGCCCACCACCGTCGATGTCGATCGCGATCCGGCTCGGGTCGGCTCGCGCGGCGACGTCGAAGTCGTACTCGAGCCGGCCGGAGGTTCCGTCGTAGCGCAGGTCGATCCCGGGGTATACGGAGCGGTCGACGATCGCCCGATAGGTGGGCACGTCGGTGTGCCAGGAGGCCGCCGGTCCGACGAGGTAGTTCACGCGCCCGGGGAGGCGCCCGGCTCCCTCGAGCCGTGGATCGCGGCGGGCGCCGGCCAGGCTGATCCGCAGCGGTCGACGACCGCTGCGCGAGCCGGTCGGGCCCACCGCGATCGCCGCGGCGGTGCCGGTCAACGAGACCGCCGCACCGCCGGCTCGGGCGATGAACCGGACGCCGGCGGGGCCCTGGCCGACGTTGGGCTCGAAGCTCAACGGCGTCACCGGGTCGGCCGCGTGAGAGTTCGCCTGGTGGGCCGCGGCCGCCGGTCGACCGAGATGGCCGCCGGCTCCGAGCCCGGCAGCCGCCAGGACGACGGCCGCGAGTCCGCCGAGCGCCCCGGCAGCCTGGGCGTGGCGGGCCGGCGGCACTACCGCGTCAGGACGAAGGTCGCCGTCGCGGTGACGGGCTTGCCGCCGGTCGGCGTGAAGCTGCCGAGCGCGCCGAGTCGGAGGGTCTTCGCCGCGTTGAGCGCGGCGTTGCCGGCCGCGGTCAGGCGAACGTCGATCGTCGTCGCCTCGGGGCCGGCGAAGCTCCGCCGGCCGACGGCCGCGAGGACACGAGCACGGCCGGGGGCCGTGGCCGCGGAGGGGAGGTACCAGTCGACGACGGCGCGGCCGGCCTCGAGCCCGGTGAACGAGATGACCGTGTCGCCGCGGACGAGCGTCGCCGGGATCTTTCTCGCCTGCGCGGTCGGGACGATCTGGGCTCGGAGCAGGACCTTGATCTGAGCCGGGGTCACGTGGATCGCGCGGACGGCGGCCGTCGTGCCCGACGCGGCCGGCGCGGCGCGCCCCGCCGGGTTGGATGCCGTCTCCTGGACGCGCATCCGCGAACCGATCTCGGCGGCGGTCAACCTGTACGTCCGGCCGTGGGCACCGCCGATCGCCGCGCACGTGCTCCCGGTGTAGGTGCAGCGCAACCACCGGTAGGCGTAGGCGGTCGGCGTGTTCGTCCAGCCGCCATGGACGTCGGTCAGCGTCCGGCCGACCTTGGCGATCCCGGAGATCGACGGCGACCGCTGCTCGACGGGGACGGCCGGGCCGGCGGAGGGCGGTGGGAGGGCGGCCGAGCTCGCACAGAGCGCCCAGGCGTCGGTCTGGGTCAGGCTGCCGGAGTCGACGCCGCCGGTGTGGGAGGCGGCTGTCCACGAGGCGGCGACCCCCGAGGCGACCGGCGTGCCCGACGTGTCGCTGGGGTAGCTCCCAGTCAGGTGGTCGCCCTGCGAGCCGGGCAGGCCGAAGGCGTCGCTGATCGAGCCGCCGCCGCCGAGCAGCGCGGTGCCGGACGGGCAGGTCGCCGTGACCTGGCCGGCCGTGCTGGCCGGGGCCGGGCCGGGGGTCCCGGCGTGCTCGACGGTCACGGTCGGGAGGGGGCCGGCGGTCGCGCAGAGGGCGAACGCGTAGGTCGTGTTCGACTGGTTCCCGCCGCCGCCGTTGAGGCCGGTCACGGTCCACGAGCCGGGGTTCACGCCGGCGAGCAGCGGCGTCCCGGCCGGGTCGCTCGGGTAGCTGCCGTTCGGCTTGAGGCTGCCGACGGTCGCCGGCGTCGTCCGGGACCCTCCGCCGAGCAGGCGGGTCCCGGCAGGACAGGTGGCCGTCGCGCGGACCGTCTGGAAGGTCCCCGACGGGCCGGGGCTGTTGGCCACGACCACCCGCGTGGCGGTCGGACCGGCCTCCAGGCAGACCGCGTAGGCCAGCGTCTGGGCGTCGTCGGGCACGGCCCCGCCCGACCCGCCGGCGGCGATCCAGCGGGTCGGCGTCGGCGCGCCGTCGGCCGACTGGGTCGAGCCGTCCTGGGTCGGGAAGCTCCCGTCGACGTGGATCCCGTTGTGGGTCACCGTCTGGGTCGTCTGGGCCAGACGGGTTCCACCGCCGGAGACCGGCATCCCGCCGCAGTCGGCGACGGCGGCGACCTCGGCGAAGGTCGAGCTCGGGCCGGCGGCGTTGCCGCTGGCGACGAACGTCGACGGGGCGGTCGAGACCGCCGCTGGCGAGGGTCCGGCACTGGCGGCGAGGCAGCCGGCGGCGAGCAGCCCGGTGCCGAGGCGGGCGATGGTCTGGGATCTGCGGCGCATCATCTTCTCGTCCCCTTGACTGTGAGGTGGAGGGCCCGCGTCCGCGGCCGGCCGCCGGTCGGCGTGAACGTCACGGCGAGCGCGACGACGAGGCGGGTGTGTCGACGGCGGAGCAGCATGGCCCGGGACCCCGGGCGGACTCGGAGCGTGAGGTGTCCGGCGAGCCTGGCCGTGCCGGAGGTGCTCCCGTAGCGGATCGTCGCGGCCCGGTGGCCACGGGACGCGCGCACACCGACCGAGGCGACGACTCGGAACAGGCCGCGGTCGGGGCTGTCGACGACGAGCGTGATCCGTCCGTCGGCGGCAGCGCTCCGGCGGATCAGCCCGAACCGGTTCACAGGCGTGGAGGCCGGCGCGGCCACGACGACGGCGCCGCCGGAGGCCGTGCAGGGAGTCGGACCGGCGGGGACGTTGAGGGCGTCACCGCCGTAGGCGGCCACCCACCGGTAGGTGCCTGGTGCGGTCGGCGTGAACGGGTGCGACCCGTAGATCCCGTTCCCGGAGACGACGGCGGTCGTGCTCGAGAGCGGCCGGGTGCAGGACGTGTCGCCGGGACCGTAGAGGGCGAGCGTGATCGTCCCGGTGACGACCGCACCGCCGGTCAGCGTCGTCTGGGCCGAGATCGCGCCGCCGAGCGTGGTGGCCGGCGACGCGCGGATCGCGAGGGTGGGCACGGCGCGGACGGCGACCGTCTGGGACGGGGCGCCGCAGGCGGTTGGTCCGGCCGGCGCGTTGGCCCCGTCACCGCCGTAGGCCGCGACCCACCGGTATGACCCGGCCGCCGTCGGGGTGAACGGCGGCGAGCTGTAGGCGGCGTTGCCGGCGACGGGGACGGTCGAGCTCGCGAGGGCCAGCGTGCACGAGGTGTCACCCGGGCCGTAGAGACCGAAGCTGATCGCCCCGGTCGGGCTGGCGGCGCCGGAAAGCGTCACGACGTCGCTGATCGCCGCGCCGAGCGGCCCGCCGCTCGCCTGGGCGGTGAGCGTCGGCGTCGCCCGGGTCGCGAGCTGGGCTGAGATCTCGGCGCTCGCCGTGTTGTTGGCCGGCGTCGGGTCGGGCTGGTCGGCCGCGACCGATGCCGTCGCGTCGAGCGCGACGGCCTGGGTCGGCGTGACGGTCACGGTGATCGTCGCCGAGGCGCCGGTCGACAGCGACCCGACGGGGCAGGCGACAGTGCTCCCCGAGTCGGTGCAGGTCCCCTGCGTCGAGCTGGCCGAGTCGAACGCCACCCCGGTCGGGAGGCTCGCGGTCGCCGACACCCCGGTCGCGGCGGCCGGGCCGGCGTCGGCGACGGTCAGCGTGTAGGTGAGCGGCTGGCCGACGATCGCCGGACTCGGGGCACCGGCGAGGGTCACCGAGACGTCTGCTGAGCTCGGCGGCGGCGGTGGGGTCGCGCACATCGCGTAGACGTGGAGGTCGCCGTGGTCGCCGGCCGGCAGCGTCTGGCCGCCCAGCTGGAGCAGGGCCGTCCAGGTCTCGGGGTCGGTGGCGCCGTTGGCGACCTCGGACGCGCCGCCGGGGTCGGTCGCGGGGTAGCTGCCGCGCATGTGGTAGCCCTGCTGCGGCTGGAGGCCGGCCGTCGCGCCGACCGTCTCGTCGGCCCCGTAGCCGCCGCCGATCAGCTGGGTTCCGGCCGGGCAGGTGGCTGAGGCGCTCGTCGTGGTCGTCCCGGCCTGGGTGTCGGGACCGGCGACGTCGACGCGGGCGACCTCGATCGGCGGCGTCGACGGATCGGTCGAGCACAGCGCGTACGCGGTGACGCCGTCCACGGCCGCGGTGATCCCGGCCGAGCCGTAGGCGGTCCACGAGTCGGCCGTCGTCGACCCGTTCGGCGCGGCCGCGCCGGTCGCGTCCGACGGGTAGCCGGCCATCGGCTTGAGGTTCCCGGTGTTGCCGACGGTCGTGCCGTCGTTGACCTGGTCGGGCGTGCTCGTCAGCGCACCGCCGCCGATCAGGCGTGTTCCTGGGCCGCACGTGGCGATTGTCAGCGTCGGGGGAGCCGCCTGCTGGGCGGCGTTCGGGCCGGTGGTTGTGGCGCTCGCGACGACCGTGTGGGCGGGGCCTCCGGCCGCACAGAGCGCGAAGGTCGCCGCCTGGTCGACGTTCGCGGGATCGGCGACGCCGGTGAAGTTGGCGTCGGTGAACCAGTGGCTCGGATCGGTCGCGCCGCCGCTCAGCCCGCCGTCGACCGGCGCGCCGCCGCCGGACGGGGCCTGACCGCCGAGGACGAGCCCGTTGGTCGGGAGGGTGGCCGGGTTCGCCGCGTTGCGCAGGTAGCTCCCGCCGCCGACCAGCGTGCCCGACGGGCAGCCGGCGGTCACGGTGACCCCGGTGTGCTGGGTGGTGTTCGTGAGGGGGGCGGGGACGGCGGTCACCGTGACCGCCGGGACGAGGGCGGCGCCGGCCGCGGCGGGCAGGGCGGCGCCGAGTGCCGCCGAGAGCACGAGCAGGGCGAGGCCGAGCGCGGCGAGGTTCGTTGGGGCGGGGGGCGGCCGAAGGCGACGCCCACGCCGAGCGCGAACAGGATCCGGGCCGGGCGGGATCAGGTCCCCGGACCGGTCGTGAAGCTCTTGACCGTGCCGGTCGTCGTTCCGACCGAGTTGGTCGCGACGATCCGATAGAAGTACGTCGTCCCCGCGGCCAGGCCGGAGATCTTCAACGCGACCGACTCCGACCCGATCCCCGACCCGGCGTTGTCGATCGCGCTCAACGACCCGAAGCTCGTCGACGTGCCGTACTCGAAGACGAACGCCGTCTGACTGGCCTGCGGGTCGACCCGCCCGTTGAGCTGCTCGCTGGCCGACGTCACCGACGTCGCCGCCCCCGTCACGACGACCGGCGCCGCCGCCGGCCCCGTCGTGAAGCTCATCACCACGCCAGTGCTCGTCCCGGTCGCGTTGGTCGCGACGACGCGATAGAAGTACGTCGTGGCGGAGCTCAGACCGCTCAGCTCAGCACTGACCGCCTCCGGCCTGTTCGCCGAGTCCAGCCTGACGACCGGCGTGATCGACCCGAAGCTCGTCGACGTCCCGTACTCGAACGTGAACGCCGTCGTCTGCCGACTCGGATTGACCGTCCCGGCCAGCGTCGCCCCGGTATCACCGACCGAGCCCGCAGCCAGCGTGACCACCGCCGGCGCCGTCGCCGAGCCGGTCGTCGTGAAGCTCGAGACCGCCCCGAACGTCGTCCCGGCCGAGTTCGTCGCGACAACCCGGTAGAAGTACGTCGTC
>DATAUX010000260.1:0-3742 GCA_036268015.1 Solirubrobacteraceae bacterium
CAGGACGGTCTCACCGTCGACGAAGAAGTCGACGCGCGAGAGGCCGCTGACGCCGAACCGGTCGAACGCCTCGCAGGCCAGCTCGCGGACGCGGGCCTCGGCCGTCGGCGAGATCCGCGCCGGGACGACCAGCTCCATCCCGCCCGGCTCGTATTTCGCGGCGAGGTCGTACCACTCGGCGCTGAGCACGATCTCGCCCGGCAGCGACGCGCGGGTCGGCTCGCCGCCGAGCACCGAGCACTCGACCTCGAGGCCGGCGGCCATCGCCTCGACGATCACCAGCGGGTCGTGCTCGAATGCCCGGTCGAGCGCGCCCGGCAGGGCGTCGACGACGGCGACCTTGGCGATCCCGACCGACGAGCCGAGGCGGGCCGGCTTGACGAAGACCGGCAGGCCGAGCACACCGAGCGACTCGAGCACCGCCTCGGGCGACCCGCGCCAGTCGGGTTCCCGGACGCCGACGTAGGCGACCTGGGGGACGCCGGCCGCGCCCAGCAGATCCTTGGCGAGGACCTTGTCCATGCACAGCGCCGACGACAGCACGCCGGCGCCGACGTAGGGGATATCGAGACACTCGAGCAGGCCCTGGACGACGCCGTCCTCGCCGTACGGGCCGTGCAGCGCCGGGAACACGAGATCGGCTCCGAGCAGGCCGCCGGCAGGGGTCAGCGAGAGCGCCAGCTCCCCGTGGGTCCACCGCCCGTCCCGGGAGATCCGGACGGCGAGCGTCTCGTGTCCGGCCGCCTCCAGCCCGGCGCAGACGCCGGCCGCCGACGCCAGCGACACGTCATGCTCGGACGACCGACCGCCGGCGAGCACGACGACCTTCACTGGGCAGGCGTCGTCGCAGTCGGCGTGGTCGAGGCCGGTGTCGTCGTCGGCGTCGTCGGCGTCGTCGGCGTCGTCGGCGTGGTCGTCGTCGTCGTTCCCGAGAACTTGCCGATCACGAGCGTCACGGTGTCGCCCGTCTTGACCTTCGACCCGGCCGCCGGCTGCTGGGAGACGACATCGCCGTTCTCGGTCGGATCGATCACCGCCTGGCTCGTCGTCGTCGACTTGAGTCCGGCCGCACCCAACGCCGAGCTCGCCTCGTCGGCGCTCTCGCCGACCAGCGACTGGAGGGTCAGCGTCTTCGGCGCCTTCGCGACGGTCAGGGCGACCGCCGTGCCCGGCGGTTTGTCGGTGCCGACCGGCACCGACTGCTCGAGCACGGTCCCCGGCGGCTGGCTCGAGTCCGTGGTCGTGACCGTCGACGTGAAGCCCGCCTGCTGGAGCGCCTGGACGGCCGCGGCCTGGAGCTTGCCGACGACGCTCGGGACCGCCGCCTCCTGCGGCCCGCTCGAGACCTCGACCGCCACGGTGCTGCCGACCGGGACCGGCGTCCGGGCCGCCGGGTTGGTCGAGATCACGTGGTTGACCGGGACCGACGACGACGCGATCATCGTCTCCACGGCCGTCAGCTCGAGCTTCGTCAGCGCGCTCTTCGCGGCCAGCCGGCCCTGGCCCACGAGGTTCGGGACGGTCGCCGTGCCCGGGCCCTCGGAGACGGTGATCTGGACGATCGAGCCCTTCTTGGCATGCGCGCCGGCGGTCGGCGACTGGCCGATCACCGTCCCGGTCGTCGCCTTCGTCGTGACCAGCGCCGGCACCGGGTCGAAGCCGGCCCGCTGGAGCAGGGCCACCGCCGAGGACTCGGTCCGGCCGACGACCCGCGGGACCGCGATCTTCGCGGCCGGCTTGAGGGCCAGCGCCAGCACGAGCACGACGATCGCGAGCGCCGCCAGCCCGCCGGCGATCCAGACCCACGCCGGCCGCCGGCCGGCGGTCCGGCCGGGCGGCTGCGGGTCCCACGCCGGTGGCTCGGCCGGCGGTGGCTCGTAGACCGCGCCGGCCGCCGGAACGGAGAACTCGGCGGTGCGATCGGAGACCGGCCAGCGCAGTCGCTCGCGCTCGGCCTCGAGCGCGGCGATGAAGTCGTCGGCGTCGGCCCACCGGTGGTCGGGGTTCTTCTGGAGCGCGGCGAGCACGATCGCGTCGAGCTCGGGCGAGACCGCCTGGTTGTACGCGCTCGGCGGCACCGGCGTCTCGGAGATCTGCTTGAGGGCGATCGTGACGGCCGAGTCGCCCTCGAACGGCAGGCGGGCCGTGAGCAGCTCGTAGAGCATCACGCCGACCGAGTACAGGTCTGAGCGCGGGCCAACCGCGTGGCCCTGCGCCTGCTCGGGTGAGAGGTACTCGACCGTGCCCATGATCGAGCCCGTCTCGGTGATCTCCGAGACGCCCGCCCGGGCGATGCCGAAGTCGGTGACCTTGACCCGACCCTCGGCGTCGACGATCACGTTGTGCGGCTTGATGTCGCGGTGGATCACCCCCCGCTGGTGGGCGAAGCGCGCCGCGCTCAGGACCTGCGTCGTGATCTCGATCGCCCGCTGCGGCGCCAGCGGCCCCTCCTCCCGGATCAGCGCCTTGAGCGATCGGCCGTCGAGGTACTCCATCGCGATGTAGTAGGTCCCGTCCCACTCGCCCCGGTCGAACACGCCGACGACGTTCGGGTGCGAGAGCGACGCCGCGCTCGACGCCTCGCGGCGGAAGCGCTCGACGAACTCCTCGTCCTCGGCGAAACGCTGATGGAGCAGCTTGACGGCGACCTGCCGGCCGAGCTGGAGGTCCTCGCAGCAGTAGACGTCCGCCATCCCGCCCGACCCGATCCGCGAGATCACGCGGTAGCGCTTGTCGATCAGCGTCCTGGCGGCAAGCTCGCGCATCGCCCGGACCCTACCCGTCGCCGAGCAGCGATTGCATGACCGCCTTGGCGATCGGCGCGGCGATCGTCCCGCCCTCGCCGGTCGACCGCTCGACCGTGACGGCGATCGCGATCCGCGGATCCTCGAGCGGCGCGAACGCGATGAACGAGACCTGGTTGATCGCCGAGCTGTTGCCGATCTCCGCCGTCCCGGTCTTGCCGGCGACCGTGATGCCCGGGAGCGCGGCCGCCGTGCCGGTGCCGCCGTCGTTGACGACGTGGGACATCATCTCGCCGACCGCGGCCGCCGTCTGCGGGCTCATCACGTCGCTGAACACGGTCGGCTTGATCTGCTCGACCGTCCGGCCGTCCTTGTCGATCACGCGGTTGGTCAGGTGCGGCGTCATCAGTGTTCCGCGGTTGGCGACCGCCGCCGCGACCATCGCCATCTGCAGCGGCGTGACCTCGAGCTTGTCCTGGCCGATGCCCATCCGGCCGACGTCGACCAGATCCGAGGTCGGCGAGAGCAGCTTGTCGCCGGCGTACTCGCCGCTCGCCCGCCGCTCGTCGGCCGGAAGGTCGAGCGGCGGCGGGGCATCGAAGCCGAGCCGGTTCATGTACCTGGCCATCGTCTGCTTGCCGACCGCGACGGCGACCGGCGCGAAGACCGTGTTGACCGAGTTCGTGAGGGCCTGTGTGAGCGTGATGTCGCCGAAGCTCTCGCCCCCGTCGTTCTCCAGCGGCACGCCCGAGATCGTCACCGGCGACGCGCCGCTGAGCACCGAGTCCGGCGTGTACCGGCCGCTGTCGATCGCCGCGATCGCCGTGACGACCTTGAACGTCGACCCCGGCAGGTAGCCGGCCTGCGTCGCCCGGTTCAGCGTCGACCCGCCGGACCGCGCGAGCTTCGTCAGCGCCGACGGTCCGGCCGCGAGGTCGTTCGGATCGTAGGTCGGGAACGACGCCATCACCTTGACCGCGCCGGTTCGCGGGTCGAGC
>DATAUX010000261.1:0-9271 GCA_036268015.1 Solirubrobacteraceae bacterium
GAGCTCCGTGCGATCTTCTGGGCGGCGGCCACCGCGCCGGCAGCGAACGGCGGGCGGAGCTGAAGGTGGCGGGGGCGGGGCATCCGGGGGGCGGGAAGCGGGTGCGGGTCGAGCCGCTGGTCGTTGCGCTGGTCGGGTTGACGTTCGCGACGGGGCTCGTCGATGCGGTCAGCTACCTGGGCCTGGGGCATGTGTTCGCGGCGAACATGACCGGGAACATCGTGCTGCTGGGCTTCGCGTTCGCGGGGGCGGGCGGGTTCACGGCGGGGCCGTCGCTGGTCGCGCTGGGGTGCTTCATGGCCGGGGCGGCGGCGGGTGGGCGGATCGCGAGGGCGCTGGAGAGTCGGCGGGAGCGGTGGCTGGGGATCGCGCTGGGTACGGAGTGCGGGTTCACGGTGCTGGCGGCGGTCTCGTCGGTCGGGGTTCACGCGGGGTCGGGGTCGGGCCGCCGGTTCATGGTGATCGGTCTGCTGGCCGTGGGGATGGGCGTGCGCAACGCGACGGTCCGCCGGCTGGGGGTGGCGGAGCTGACGACTACGGTGCTGACGATGACGATCACGGGCCTGGCGGCGGACTCGGAGCTCGGGGCCCACCAGCGCCAGCGGGTGGCTCGGCGGACGGCGGCGATCCTGGCGATGCTGGGCGGGGCGTTCGCCGGCGGGCTGATGATCCGGGCGGGGCTGCTCCTGCCGCTGGTGATGACGGTCGTGCTGCTCGTCGTCCTGGGGACCGGCTATCGGATGGCGTCGATGGCTGCGCCAGAAGACCGGGACTCGTCCGCCACGGCGTAGGAGTGATCGCGGCGACGGCGATCGCGCACGGGCTGGCCGTCTGCACGCGGGACGCCGACCGCGAAGGTCTACCCGGCGTCGACGTGGTCGTTCGGACCTGAAGGAGTGTCGATCTCGAGCATGACCTTGCCGAGCTTGCTGCCGGCGGCGAACCGGTCGTAGGCGTCGGCGGCCTGGTCGAGCGGGTAGGTCTCGGCGATCAGGACGCGGAGCCGGCCGGCGTCGAACAGGGGGAGGACGTGGCGCTCGATCAGCCGGGCGGTGAGCGCCTTCTCCTCGAGCGGGCGGCTGCGGAGTGTCGAGCTGCGGATCTGTCCGCGTTTGGCCATCAGGCCGGCGAGGTTGATCTCGCCCTTGGCGCCGGCGGCGATCCCGATCACGCAGATCCGTCCGTTGAGCGCGAGGGCCTTGACGTTGCCGGCGAGGTTGGGTGCGCCGACGAGCTCGAGGATCACGTCGAACGGCCCGCGGTCTTCGAAGCCGTCGGGCGCGAAGACGTCGGCGCCGAGGCTGGCGACCTGTTCGCGGACGGCCTCGTTGCGGACGGTCGCGGTGACCCGGGCGCCGGCGGCGACGGCGAGCTGGATCGCGGCGGTGCCGACACCGCCGGCCGCCCCGTGGACGAGAAGTCGGTCGCCGAGCTGGAGGCCGGCCTGTGTGAAGAGGGCGTCGTGGGCGGTCGTGAAGACCTCCGGCAGGCCGCCGGCCGCCGTCCAGTCGAGGCTTTCGGGGACGGGCATCAGCTGGCGCTCGTGAACCACGGCGAGCTCGGCCTGGCCGCCGCCGCCGACGATCGCCATCACGCGGTCGCCGATCGCGAAGCGGGTGGCGCCGGGTCCGAGCCCGGCGACCTCGCCGGCCAGCTCGAGCCCGGGGATGTCGGCCGGCGAGCCGGGAGGAGCCGGATAGCGGCCGCGGAGCTGCATCATGTCGGCCCCGTTGAGGCCGGCCGCGTGGACCCGGACGAGGACTTCGCCGGGCCCGGGCGTCGGGTCGGGGTGCTCCTGGACGGAGATCGTCCCGTCGGTGATCGTGGTTGCGCGCATGAGCCCAAGCCTAGGGGAGGACCCCGTCAGTCGAATTCGGTCGGGAGCGACGGATCCGCGTGATGTGCGATCGCCCGGGCGATCTGGGCCGGCGTCGTCCGGCCGAGGGAGAGGTCGGGCAGGGCCGTTGGTCGGAAGAACGCGGCGGCGTCGGTCTCGTTCGATGGCCGAGGCATACCGGGTCCGCTGAGCTCGCACGCGAAGATCGCCTTGTAGATCGACTCGACGCGCGGCGGGTGACCGTGGCGGGCGCGGTCGTAGAGGGCGATCAGCTTGACCGCGCGGACGGTCAGCCCGGACTCCTCGTGGACCTCCCGGGAGACGGCCTGGCTCGGCGATTCTCCGGGATCTGCCCAGCCGCCGGGGAGTGTCCAGCGGCCGTCGCTGCGCTCGCGGACGAGCAGGATCCGGCCGGCGGCGACGATCGCCCCGCGGACGTCGATCTTGGGCGTCGGGTGGCCGGTGTCGGTCGCGAAGATTCGGTCGATCGTCTCGGCCGGCGTGTCGGTGTGGGCGGCGGCGAGCTCGGCGGCGATCCGCCTGACGTCGGTGTAGCGGGCGATGTCGAACTCGTCGTTCGCATAGGTCAGGCCGGCTTGTGCGATGACCTGCAGCGCCCGCGTCCAGGCGAGCCAGTCGGGCTCGGGTGTCATACCCGGAAGCTTGTCACCAGCGGCGTCGATTGGGCCGGTCGCCACCACGGCCGGGGGGCTCACCAGCGAGGGGCCCGGTCCCGGCCGGGGTCGGCGGGTTGCTAACAGAGCTCGTCGTCCGGATCGCCGGACTCGATGGCGTCGAGGGCATCGACCGTGGGGTTGTCGTCCAGGAGATGAATGACGCGAACGGCCGGCCGTACGCGTTCGCCGACGTGACGATCGACTTCGCGGCGGCGACGCTTCACCTTAATGTCGACGGCAGGCCGGACGCCCGTCGGATCCAGCAGACGGTGGACGCCGGGCTGGCGCGCGCGACCGCTCACATCATCGCGTCTGAGCGCCGGCGTGAGTACGCGCTGGCCCAGGCGCGGGAGGCCGGGCGCGCCGCGAGGCGGAGATGGCCGAGACCCGCGACGCGTTCAGGGCGCTCTGAGCTGACTGCGCCCGAGCAGGGGGTTGTGAGCTAGCTGCGGCCGAACACGGCGACGCACTCGATGTGGGGCGTCTGGGGGAACATGTCGACCGGGCTGACCCGCTGGAGGGTCCAGCCGGCCTCGACCAGCTGGGCGGCGTTCGGGGCGAGGGTGGTCGGGTTGCACGAGACGTAGATGATCCGCTTGGGCGACGACTCGATGATCCGGCGGACGACCTTGGCCGACAGGCCGGCTCGCGGGGGGTCGACGACGACGAGGTCGGGGCGGCCGGCCCGCTCGACGAGCTCGCGCATCGCGAGGCGGACGTCGCCGGCGTAGAAGAAGACGTTCTCGATCTCGTTGCGGGCGGCGTTCTCGATCGCGTCGGCGATCGCCTCGGGGACCAGCTCGAGGCCGTAGACCTGGCCGGCGCGGGGGGCGAGCGTGAGGGCGATCGTGCCGGTCCCGCAGAACAGGTCGTAGACCCGCTCCCAGCCGCGGAGGGCGGCCCGGGTGGCGACGATGCCGTAGAGCTTCTCGGCCATCTCGGTGTTCGTCTGGAAGAAGGCTTCGGCCGAGATCCGCAGGCTCAGCTCGCCGATCCGCTCGTCGAGCGCCGGGTCGCCGCGGAGCAGTTCGGTCTGGCCGCTGCTGGTCGTCTCGGCGAGGGCGTCGGTCCGCGTGATGAGGAGCCCGTCGCAGTCGACGGCGAGCGCGAACGCGTCGGTGTCGATCTCGCCCGGCCCGACGACCAGGCGGATCTGGATCTGGCCGGACCGGCGTCCTTCGCGGACGACGAGGTTGCGCAGGAGTCCTTCGTGCGACCGGCGGTCGAAGGCTGTGAGGTTCTGGCTCCGGCACCAGTCGAGCACCTGCCGGCGGGCGGCGTTGCCGGCCTGGGAGGCGAGCATGCAGTCCTCGACGTGCTGGATCCGCTCCCACGATCCCGGCTCGTGGAAACCGCAGACCAGCTCGCCCTTCGGTCCACGGCCGAACGAGTACTCGAGCTTGTTGCGGTAGCGCCACTCGTCGACCGCCGGGACGATCGGGTCGAGCTCGAAGCCTTCGAGGTGGCCGAGCCGCTCGAGGGCTTCGCGGACCTGGCCGTGCTTGATCTCGAGCTGGCGGGCGTAGGACAGGACCTGCCAGGGAGCGCCGGGATGGTCGGCGACCGGTGCGACCCGGTCGGGGCCGGGCTCGACGACCTCGAGGGCCCGGGCCTGGGCGTACGAGCGTTTGCGCTTGTGGACGATCGCCCGGACCCGGTCTCCGGGGAGGGCGCCGTCGACGAAGACGACGTAGCCGCCGTTCGTCCGGCCGACGCCGGCGCCGCCGAACGCGAGCGACTCGATCTGGAGCTCGAGCTCGTCGCCGACCGACACCCGCGGCGCCTGGACCGTCACGTCCGGCGTCGTCTCAGGCGGGATCATCGGTCAAGCATCGCAGGCCGCCGGACCGGGCGGCGTGCTGATCGGTCGAGCGGACCTCGGACGGGATGGCGTGCTGATCGGTCGAGCGGACGGGATGGCGTGCTGACCGGTCGAGCGGAGTGGAGGGCGTGTTGAGCGGAGAACCCCGAGTACTGGACCGTCCAGTACTGGGGTCCGCCGATTTCAGGAGAAGCCCCACGCACGCGCCCGGGCGGCGACGGCCGGTCTTGCGGCCGCCGCCGAGCCGGTCGACCCAACGGGGCCAGCTTGGCGCTAGCGAAGCGACGGCGAGGTGGCGAGCAGCAGCTCGAGCAGCGCCTTCTGGGCGTGCCGGCGGTTCTCCGCCTGGTCCCAGATCCGCTGCCGCCGGCCGTAGAGGACTTCCGCGGTGATCTCCTCGCCCGGGTGGGCCGGCAGGCAGTGGAGTGCGATCGCCCCGGACGCCGCCCGGTCGATCAGGTCGTCGTCGACCCGGTACGGGGACAGCGCCGCCCGCCGGTCGTCGGCCGTCTGCTCGTCGCCCATCGACACCCAGACGTCCGTGTAGACGACGTTCGCCGCGGACACGGCCTGCGCCGGGTCGCGCTCCAGGCGGGCGCCGGCCGCCGCCTCGAGCTCGTAGCCGGCCGGCGACGAGACGACGACCTCGACCCCGGCGATCCCACCGATCAGGGCCAGCGACCGGGCCATGTTGTTCCCGTCGCCGACGTACGTCAGCCGGAGACCCTCGACCTGGCCGAACTCCTCCTTCATCGTCAGGAGATCAGCGAGGACCTGGCACGGGTGGTGGAGGGCGGTCAGCATGTTGAAGACCGGGATCTCCGCCCACTCGGCGAGCTCGGCCACCGGATCGTGGGCACCCGTCCGGATCCCGATCGCGTCGACGTGCCGCGACAGGACGAGCGCCGTGTCGCGTGGCGACTCGCCTCGAGCCAGCTGCATCTCGTCGCCCCGGAGGATCATCGGGTATCCGCCGAGCTCGACGATCCCGGCCTCGAACGACACCCGCGTCCGGGTCGACGGGACGCCGAAGACCAGGGCGATCGTCCGCTCCTCGAGCGCCCGCGACGACCGCGGCCCGGCCTTCAGCTCGAGCGCCCGGTCGAGCAGGCCGGAGAGCTCGTCCCGGCTGAGCTCGGCTCCGGTGATGAAGTGGCGGGCCATCGCCCGCCGAAGTCTAGGATGCCGCCGACTTGCCGGCCGCCCGGCCGTCGCGCCCGAACCACCCCTCTCCGGCAGGTCTACTCGACGACCAGGTTCTCCGCCGGATCTACTCGACGACCAGGGCGAGATCCGTCGCCGTGACCTCCAGGACGCCGGCGACCTCGTTCAACGCGACGGCCAGCCGGTCGGCCGTCGGCTGGCCCTGGACCTCCAGCTTGACGACGACGGCCGGCCCGCCGTTGATCTCGTGCTCCAGCTCGTGGGTCGCCACCCGAGCGATCACAAACCCGAGCCGCGTGCTCTCGGCCAGGATCTCCCGGAGGATCCCCCGCCCGTCGGCGTAGACCACCCGCAGACCGAAGCCCACGTACCGGGACCGCGGCAGGCGGGCCGCCAGCTTCGGGTAGACGAGCACGACGACGAAATGAGCCACCGTCGCCGCGCACGCCAGAAGGCCGAGACCCGCCCCGCACGCCATCCCGATGCCAGCGGTCACCCAGACGATCGTCGCCGTCGTGAGTCCCCGAACGGCGTCCCCCCGCACGAAGATCAGCCCGCCGCCGATGAAGCCGATCCCCGTGACGACCTGCGCCGCAACTCGCGACGGATCCAGGATCACGTCGCGCCCGAGCACGTCGCTGAATCCGTACTTGCTGACGATCACGAAGACCGCCGCCCCCAGGCCGACCAGGGCGTAGATCCGCAGCCCGGCCGCCTTCTGCCGCCACTCGCGCTCGAGGCCGATCAACGTCGACAGGCCGAACGCGAGGGTCAACTCGCCGATCTGCTTCCAGCCCTCGCCGCTCGGCATGCCAGCCGCAACCGCAGCCGGAAGCGTCAGGTTCCACGGCACGTCGTCATGGCTTCCCGCCCGAGCCGCTTCCCAAACGTCCGTTTTAGGCTAACCTAAGTCCATGCCCGGGATCGGCGCATCCAGGAGGATCCGGTAGTGGCCCGGACCGACTGGTCACACTGGCCGGTGCTCGAGGTGCGCGTCCGCGCGCCGCACCCGACCTGCTACGCCCGCGTCGTCATGGACGCCCTCCGGGCCGGCCTCCAGCGCGGCGAGCCGTTCGCCGTCGTCGTGATCGGCGAGCCGACCGCCCCGTCCCGTCCGAGTCCCGTCCTCGGGCCGATCGACACCCGCTGGCTGCGAACCTGCCGCGGCCCGCTCGCCCGCAACTGCCGGGGGATCGCCTACGTCACCGACTCCGAGCCGGCCCGCCTGCCCGGCTGCCCGGCCAAGTCCTGCCCCGACGTCGCCGCCGCCCGCGACTGGGCCCGCCAGCGCCTCGCCGACGCCCCCCGGGTTCCCGTCGGCGTCTAGGCCCGACTGCTCCACGGATTCCGCCGGCGACTGACGCCGCTGCCCCGCGGGTTCCCGCCGGCGTCTAAGCTTTTGGTCGCATGCGCCGACCCGTCGCCCGCAGACCAGTCGCCCGCAGACTCGCCGCCGTCTGCCTCGTCGGCGGTCTCGCCGCCGGCCTCGTCATCGCCGGGTCGACGACCCCCCTCCTCTTCCTCGGTCCCTGGCTCCTCGTCCTCGCCCCGCTGGTCGCCGGCCGGTATGTCGGCGAGCGCTCGCTGCTCCGCCTCGTCCGGCATGTCCGCAGACGGCCGGCCCCCCGCCGTTCGCAAGCCTCCCGGAGCCCCCGGCGTCCGGCGATTCGCCGGCTCCCTCGCGGCGGCCGCCTGCTCGCCTGCTCACTGGCCGTCCGCCCGCCTCCCGTCCGCGCCTGATCGCCTGACGCGCGCCGCCGGCGCGCGTCCGGCCTGACGCGCGACCCCGCGCGTCCTCGTCTCGATCCGTCGCCCTGCCGGCCGCGTGGTCACCGGACCGACCGATGTCCCACGCATGCCTCGGAGGAACCCAGTTGTTCCAGTCGCGCCAATCTCACGCGCCGGTTCGCATCCCGCGGATGCTGCGGGCGCTCGCGTGCGCGCTCGGCCTGATGCTCGTCGCCCCGGCCGGTGCGCTCGCCCATGCCCAGCTGCTCGGCACCGTGCCCCAGGCCGGTTCGACCGTCGCGCGTCAGCCGCCGCTCGTGATCTTCGAGTTCAACGAGCAGGTCGGCTTCACGCTCGGCGCCGTCCGCGTCTACAACGCCCAGGGCGACGAGGTCGACAACTCCGACGTCGCCCACCCGGCCGGCGCCGGCTCGAAGCTCGGCGTCGGCCTCAAGCCGGGACTTCCCGACGGGACGTACACGGCCACCTACAGCGTGATCTCGGCCGACACCCATGTCGTCACCGGCGGCCTCGTCTTCGATCTCGGCCACCCCAGCGACACGTCGGTCGGAGTCAGCACGCTGATCGCCCGCGACAAGGCCGGTCAGGTGACGACCATCGCCTTCTCGATCGTCCGCGGCCTCGACTACGTCGCCCTCGCCCTCGCACTCGGCGGTCTCGCCTTCCTCTGGCTCGCCTGGGGACGGGCGACCGACGTGCCCGACGCCGCCGCCCGCGCGTTCACCCGCCGGATCGAGCGGCTCCTGGCCGTCGCGGTCGTCGTCGGAATCCTCACCGGCGAGTTCGGCATCCTCCTCGAGGGAGCCTCGGCCGCCGGCGTCCCCCTCTGGTCCTCGCTCCACGGCGACATCCTCAGGACCGTCCTCGACGACCGCTTCGGGCTCGTCTGGGGCTCGCGAACGATCGTCTGGGTCGTCCTCGGCGTCCTGCTCGCCGCCACGGTCGGCGCCCGCCGGGCCCGCGAGCGAGCCGGCGGGCCGGCCACCCAGGCCCCGCCCGTGGCCGTCCGCGTGATCGCCGGCCTCGGCTGCCTGTACGTCGCGATGACCCCCGGCCTCAGCAGCCACCCGGCCGTCCAGTCGCCCGTCGCAGTCCTCCTCCCGGCCGACATCATCCACGTCGTCGCCGTCTCGATCTGGGTCGGCGGCGTCGCGACCCTCCTGCTCGTCCTCCCGCCGGCGCTTCGCCAGCTCGAGCCGACCCAGCGGACGCCGATCCTCGTCACCGTCGTCAGCCGGTTTTCGGCGCTCGCCCTCGTCTGCGTGATCGCGATCACCCTGACCGGCGGCGTCCAGGCCCTCGTCCTCGTCCGGACCCTCCACGCCCTCGTCGCGACCGCCTACGGCCGAGCGATCCTGATCAAGGTCGTCCTGTTCGTGATCCTCGTCGGCTTCGGCGCCCTCCAGCGCAAGCGGATCATCCCCGGCCTCGAGCGTCTCGCCCTGGCCGGGGCGACCCCCGGCGCGTTCGGCGCTCTGCTCCGGCGGACGCTCCGCCGCGAGGGCCTGACGATGCTCGGCGTGTTCTCGGTCACCGCCGCCCTGATCGTCTACACGCCGCCCGTCGACGCGAACTCCGGCCCGTTCTCGACGACCACGACGATCGGCCCGGCCCAGCTCGAGATGACCGTCGACCCGGCGAACGTCGGCCCCAACCAGGTCCACATCTACCTGATCGACGCGAAGACGGGCGCCCAGTTCACGCAGACCAGGGAGCTGGACGTCACCGCCAGCCTCCCGTCCAAGCGGATCGGCCCGCTGGCGCTCAAGGTCAATCTGTCCGGCCCCGGCCACTACACGCTCAACGCGACGACCTTCGCACCCGCCGGGACCTGGCAGATCCAGATCACCGACCGGGTCTCCGCGTTCGACGAGTACGTCAAGACGATCGACGTTCCGATTCACTGAAAACCACCCAGGAGGTAGACCAGGCATGCGTCGTACACCGCTCCTCGCCACCGCCGCGCTCGCAGCCGGCCTGGCGTTTCCCGCCCTCGCCGAGGCCCACGTCAGCCTCCATCCG
>DATAUX010000262.1:0-2480 GCA_036268015.1 Solirubrobacteraceae bacterium
GGGGGTCGGCGGGGTGCGTCGGCGACCGGTCGGGTTGATTGTCTGGGGGTCGGCGGGGTGCGTCGGCGACCGGTCGGGTTGATTGTCTGGGGTGGCCGGGGTGACGATCCCCCGACCGACCGGGCTGATCGCTGGCCGCGGCCGGCGTGACGATGTCGACCGGCCCGGTCGAGCGGTTGGCGGCGGGCCGGGTCGGCGGGTCGCGTGTGCTTACATTCGCGCCGTGCCGACCCGCCCGAATCGCATCCGTTGACCCAGCCGGCGCCCGGCGTCGCCGACCTCGAGCGGGCGGCCCAGGCGCTGGCCGCCCGCCTGCCGGATCGGCTGGGCGTGCTCGCCCGGCTTGCCTACAACTACCGGTGGTCGTGGCTGCCCGGCGGGCCGGACCTGTTCGCGGCGGTCGACGCCGAACGGTGGGCGGTCTGTGGGTCGAACCCTGTGCGGTTGCTCCAGGAGGCATCGGCCGCCGGCCTGGCGCGGGCGGCCGCCGACGGCGGACTGATGAGCCGGGCGGCGGCGGCCGAGCAGACGATCGCCGGCGAGCTGGCGAGCGCGGGTGCGGGGGAGGGCGAGCGCGAGTCGACTGCCTTCCTGTGCGCGGAGTACGCGATCCACGCGTCCCTGCCGGTCTACTCGGGCGGGCTTGGCGCGCTGGCCGGGGATCTCGTCAAGCAGGCGTCCGACGACGACGCGCCGCTGGTCGCGGTCGGCCTGATGTACGGGGACGGGTATTTCCGCCAGCGGCTCGACGCGTCCGGCTGGCAGCACGAGTACTGGACGGCGACGGACCCGCCGCGTGTTCCGGCCGCCCTGGTCACGGGTTCGGACGGCGAGCCGGTGGCGATCAGGCTGCCGATCGGCGGCGTCGACGTCCGGGCACAGGTCTGGCGGGTCCAGGCCGGCCGGGTGCCGGTCTTCCTGCTGGACACCGACCGGCCGGACAACCCGCCGCCGGCGCGGTGGATCACGTCGCGGCTCTACGTATCCGATCCGGAGGTCCGGCTCGCCCAGTACGTCCTGCTCGGCGTCGGCGGCCTGCGAATGCTCGACGCCCTGGGGATCGACCCGTCGATCGTCCACCTCAACGAGGGGCACGCCGGGTTCGCGGCGGTCGAGCTCGCCCGCGTCGAGATGTTGCGGGGCCATCGCCTGGACGAGGCGCTCGGGCTCGCGAGGCAGCGGACGGTCTTCACGACGCATACGCCGGTGCCGGCCGGGAACGACACGTACCCGACCGAGCAGGTGCTCCACGCGGTCGGTGGCGTGCTCGGCGAGGTCGGCCTCGATCAGGAGGTCTTCGCCCGGCTGGGTCGGTCGGTCCCCGACGACCGGGGCGAGCAGTTCGGCGTGACCCAGTTGGCGCTGCGGACGAGTCGCCGGGCGAACGGCGTGAGCCGACGACACGGCGAGGTTGCCCGGACGATGTGGCGGGGGCTGTGGCCGGATCGCCGGGTCGACGATGTTCCGATCGGCCATGTCACCAACGGCGTGCATATCCCGACGTGGATCGGACCGGCCATGCGTCGGGTGTTCGACCGCCATCTGGCCGACGGCTGGCTGGATCGGGCGGCCGATCCGGTGACCTGGGATCCGGTCGATCGGATCCCGGCCGGTGAGCTGTGGGCGGCGCGGCGCGAGCAGCGGGCCGAGCTCGTCTCCTACGTCCGCGGCCGGAGTCCGATCGACCGGCTGGGGCGAGGCGACTCGGCGGCGTACGCGCAGGCGGCCGAGAGCTTCGATCCGGATGCTCTGACGATCGGCTTCGCCCGCCGGCTGGCGACCTACAAGCGTCTGCGGCTGCTGATCGAGGAACCCGCGAACCTCGACCTGCTGTCCGGCAGTCATCCGGTCCAGCTGGTCATCGCCGGCAAGGCCCATCCTCGGGACGACGACGCCAAGCGGCTCCTCCAGTCGCTGTTCGCCCTCAAGGGCAACGCGGCGGTCGGACACCGGGTCGTGTTCTCGAGGACTACGACCTCGACAGCGCGGCCCGCCTGGTCCGGGGGTGCGACGTCTGGGTGAACCTGCCGCGGCCGCCGCTCGAGGCGAGCGGCACGAGCGGAATGAAGTCGGCGGTCAACGGCGGCCTCCAGGTGAGCGTGCTCGATGGATGGTGGGCGGAGGCCTACGACGGGAGCAACGGCTGGGCGCTGGACGGGGCGACCGATCCCGACGACGGGGCGCAGGACCGGCGGACCGGGTCAGAGCTCCACCGGATCCTCCGCGACGAGGTGGTGCCGGGCTTCTCGGCGGGCGACGAGGCCGGGATTCCGACCGCCTGGGTCGAGCGGATGCGCAGGTCGATCCGGACGCTCGCGCCGCGGTTCAGCGCGGCCCGGATGCTCGGCGACTACCGCGCGCGAATCTACTCGTCCGGCTGAGCTGCCGGCCGGGCGGCGGCCGGCCGGCGGGTGTGGTAGACCGTAAGGGTCGGCCGGTCCGCCGCTGCGTCGCTCCCGAGGTCGGGTGCGCGTCGCGGA
>DATAUX010000263.1:0-16323 GCA_036268015.1 Solirubrobacteraceae bacterium
CGCCAGACGAGCGCTACCGCGCCGAGGCTGGTCAGCACGGCGATCACCTTGAGCGCCCAGATTCCGCCGGCGACGCCGAGCGGCACCAGCCCGTAGGTGAACAGGGTGAACAGCGGTCCGTAAGGAGTGCTGACGTCGTGCCAGCCGAGGTACGAGTAGATCGCGTCGCCGGTCGCGGCGTTCGCGGTGTGTGTGTACGGATCGAGACCGTGGACGACTCCGAGCCGGGCGAAGTCGAGGTATCCGAAGACGTCGGCCGAGAGCACCGGCGGCCCGAGCAGGACGGCGACATGCGCGAGCACGATGCCCGCCCAGAGCGTCCGCGGGCCGATCGATCGAGCACACGCGAGGACGACCGCGTAGCACGCGCAGATCACGAGCAGCTGCGTCTGGTAGCCGCCTCCCGGGTGCCCGCCGAGCAGGCCGTGGAGCGGACCGGCCAGCCAGCCGGGGAAACGTCCCGGGGCGCCGGCCGGCACGAGACTCGAAGGCGCGGCGGCCGCCTTGGCGCCGAGCAGGACGAGGGTCGCGACGAGACCGGCGAGCGCCAAGCTTCCGACCGACCGGGCTGCCGCGCCCGGTCGGCGCCGGGTCGTGCCGGGCTCGGACCGGTCGTCTTCGAGCGCCTGCGATGCGCGCGAGCTGGGCCTGGTCGTGGTCGCGATCGACACATTGTCCCGCTTGTTCGACGGACCCGTCCGCGCACGCTCGGGGGCGGCCGGACCAGCCTCGACCACACGATCGCGATCACCGGCGGGGCGGGTGCGCCGGCGTCATAGCACGGCTTGAGAAGATCGCGTTAAGACAGCCGTCCGATTCGGCCGATTGCTCCCTTTCGGGGGTGACTCCCGCTACAGTTGGCCTCGCTCGGCCGCCCGTCCGGCAATCTGCCCCGGGCGCCGGGGCTCGGCACCGACCGCCAGCCGTCGGACGCCATCTGACCATCTTGCACCTTCGCCGCCAACACGCCAGCCGCCCCTCGCGGGCAGACGGGCCGCGCCGCGTCCTGATCCTGTCGGCCAACGTCGGCGAGGGTCACGCCGCCGCCGCGCGGGCGTTGCGCCAGCAACTCGAGAACGGACCGGATGACGTCGAGGTCGAGGTGATCGACGGCCTCCGCGGGATGGGTCCGGTCCTGCGCTACGTCGTCGAGGACGGCTACCGGACCCAGCTCCGCTTCATGCCCTGGTCCTACTCGATCTACTACTGGCTGCTCGAGCACGTCGCCCCCGTCCGTCTGGTCACGCGGACCCTGCTCTGCCGGCTCGGGGGTCGTCGACTCCGCCGGCTGATCGGCGAGCACGCTCCCGACGTCGTCGTCTCGACCTACCCGGCGGTCACCGTCGTGCTCGGGCGACTCCGGCGGCTCGGCCTCGTCAACTGCCTCACGGTCGCGACGATCACCGACATGACCGGGCTGTTCTTCTGGGCCCAGCGTGGGATCGACATGCACCTCGTGATGTACGACGCGTCGCTCGCCCCGGTCGAGCGGATCGCCGGCCGCGACAGCGTGCAGCTGGTCAGGCCGCTGATCGCCGCCGAGTTCCTCGAACCGTGCGACCGGAACGCCGCTCGCGAGGAGTTGGGCCTCCCGCTCGACGGCAGGGTGATCATCGTGTCGGGCGGCGGCTGGGGAGTCGGCGACATCGGCGGCGCGGTTGACGAGCTCTCGCAGATCCCCGACGCGACGCTGGTCTGCCTGGCCGGCAAGAACGACCTGCTCCGCGAGAAGCTGGGCAGCCGGTTCGCCGGCAACCAGAGCGTTCGCGTACTCGGCTTCACCGACAAGATGCCGGTTCTGCTGGCCGCGGCCGACGTGCTCGTCCACTCGACCGGCGGGGTGACCTGCCTGGAGGCGGTGGCCCGGGGCTGTCCGGTCGTGTCCTACGGCCTGCCGGTCGGCCACGCGAAGATCAATACCCAGGCGATGGCCGACCTCGACCTCGTCCGGCTGGCCCACTCGACCGACGAGCTCTGCGACTTGGTCCGTGACAGCTGCGACCAGCGGCGGAGCGAGCGCCGCCGAGAGTTCGATCCGATGCCGGACGCCTCCGAGGTCGTGCTCCGTTCGCCACTGCGGGTCCGCACGATTCCGGCCTGGCGCCCGCGCCTGGCGAACACGACGTCGGCCCTGATCCTGGCGATGGGCGCGGGAACCTGGATGCTCTCGACCGACGAGCTGGCGACGGCCGCCCAGAAGATCGTCCCGCCGGTGCAGACCTGGCCGACCAGCAAGCCGGACGTCGCCGTGATCGTGCGGACCCCGGCGGCGACCGTCGGCCAGGTTGCCCAGCGCCTGCGCGAGGACGAGGTCGAGGCTTCGTTTGCGATGACCACCGCCCCGACGGACGCGGCGATCGGCCGGCTGCGCGCGCTCGGCGACGCGCCGATGTGCGAGATCAACCCGGCCCGGGCGCTCCGCTGGGTCGAGACGCGCTCCCACCTGCGCCGCGAGGCCCGTGCCCTGCGCCTCGAGCATCGCTTCTACTACTACGCACCCCGGGGCAGCCTGACCGTTGGCCAGATCCTGACGGCCCGGACGGCAGGCGCCCGGCAGGTCGAGGGCTCAGTCGCCCTGAGCGCGACTTCGCCGATCCCGAGCCGGCCGCTGCGTCCGGGCGATGTCGTCGTGATCACGCTCGACGGGTCGGCCGCCTCGATCGGATCGATCGACCGCTTCGCGGCCGAGCTGGGCGCCGAGCACCTGCGCGGCGTGCCCTTCTCGACGCTGACCGGCTGACGCCGATCGGGCGGATCGAGGCAAGGCCGTGACCGGTCCCGACGGCCCCGGCCGCGGCCGGGGAGCCCAGCTGATCGTGGCCGGCGGCGCGGCGCTGGCCGGCGCCTACCTCGTCCCGGGTCTCGCCGGCCTGATCGCGCGACGCAACGCCGACGGACGGGCCGTGCCGGACATCCTGTCGCGGTTCGGGATCGCCGACCGGACGCAGGGCGGCCGGGGGGTCGGCCTGACCTTCGACGACGGTCCGCATCCGGATGGCACGCCGGCCGTCCTCGAGCTCCTCGCCACCCGGGGCGCCCGGGCGACGTTCTTTCTCGTCGGCGAACAGGTCGTCCGGAATCCCGGGCTGGCTGCCGAGATCGTCGCCGGTGGACACCGGATCGGTCTGCACTGCGACCGGCATCGGAACCTGCTCCGGCTGGGGCCGGTCGCCGTCGGCGAGGACATCCGGCGGGCCCGGGCCACGATCGAGGATGCGACCGGCGTCGAGATCGACCTCTACCGGCCGCCGTACGGCGTCTTCAACGCGGCCGCCCTGGCGATCGCCAGGACCAGCGGCTGGCGGCCGCTGCTCTGGAGTCACTGGGGCCGGGACTGGGAGGCGACGGCCACTCCCGAGTCGATCGCCGGCCTGCTCACGGGGCCGGGACTCGGCGACGGGTCGGTGCTGCTGGCCCACGACTCCGACGACTACAGCGCGGCCGGGTCCTGGCGGCGCACGCTGGCCGCCCTGCCGCTGGTGCTCGACGAGCTCGACCGACGCGGCCTGCGCCTGACGACCCGGGTCTGACCGGCGCGGACCGGGCGTCTGGCTCGCGCCGCGCGCGCGGGAACCGAAGCGTACCGCGAGCATGGACCGTCGGGCGAACTTCGCGCCGGATGTCACAAACTTGTTACTAAGTCTCCGGGTCTATAGGCTGATGCGCGACGGGCCTGCGCGGAAGGCGCGCGGGCCGGTCGTGTCTGTAGGGTCCACCACCCAGATCGCAGAACCCAGGCGATCGGCTGGCCACGACGCCCGCCGCGCTGTCCACCTAGCCGCTACCGAGCTACCCATTTGAACCAGATTCGATATTGCACCGCCGCCCGCGGTCGCACCTGCGGGCTTGCCCTGCCACAGCGCCCGGGCCGTCTGGCCTCGCGGCGCCTCGCGGCGTCCACGCGACTCGCTGACCGGCTGGTCTGCGATACGTTCGCGCCGCGTTCGAGGAGCTTCCGTTGGCGGTAGGTGTCGGCGCGGCGTCCGAAGAGCTCTCCATGGCGGTCATCCTGCGGTACCTAGACGTCGTCCTCGTTGCACTCGCCGCGATCCCCGCGCTCGCGCTCGGCGCGCCAGCCGTCGGTTACGCGGTCGGCGGCGGGGCGTGGATCCTCCAGCGGATCATCCACGAGACCGACCGCCGGTGGATCAGCAGGGTCGCCGAGCCGCGCAAGCAGCTGGGCTTCAACCTGTTCGAGGCGTTCGGAAGGATCTGGCTCCTGGCCGGCGGAATCGTGATCGCCGGCCTCGTCGAGCGGGCCGACGGCCTGACCGCCGCGCTCGTCATCCTCGGCGCGTACTCGATCGCCCTGATGATCAGGCTGATCAGCGGGCCGCCCCAGCCGAGCACGAGCCGATGACCCAGCGCAAGAAGCTGATCTACGGGATCGGCGGCTTCTATGTCCTCGGCCTGATCGTCTTCGGTGTGCTGTTCGGCATCAAGGGCCACAAGAACACGTCATACCTGCCGCAGGACGAGTTCCATCTCCTCACGTGGGTTCACCTCGTCGGACCGATCGGCCTCGACAAGGGCGTCCTGTACCTCGTGATCGCCGGCCTGATCACCACGGGCATCATGGTCTGGGTGTCCAAGCGGATGACGATGCGGCCGAACCGCGTCCAGACCGCGGTCGAGGCGCTCTACGGCCTGTGCCTGAGCATGACTCGCGACAACATGGATCCGAAGATGGCCAAGAAGTGGTTTCCGGTCATCTGCACGCTGTTCGTCTTCATCCTCGTCTCGAACCTGCTCGGATACATCCCACTTCCGGTGAACTCGGGTGCGAGCTTCCACCTCTTCGGCGTGAGCATCCCGTCCTTCCAGATCTACGCGGCCGACACGAACGTCGGGTTCCCGCTGACGCTTTCGTTGATGGTCTTCCTCGCCTACAACATCGAGGGCATCCGGGCCCAGGGTTTCATCGGCTACGTCAAGAGCCTGATCCCCCGGGGCGTCGAGGGGCCGATGCTCGCGATGATCTTTCCCCTGGAGATCGTGTCCAACTTCCTCCGCCTGCTGTCGCTCACGATCAGGCTCTGGGCCAATCTGCTCGCCGGGCACCTGCTGATAGGTTTCATGGCCGGCGACCTGGCGGTACTACTCGGCCTGCAGCTGCTCGGCTGGGTCACCCTGCCCTTCGGTATCGCCATCTTCCTGTTCGAGGCCGTCTTGATCGCCGGCCTGCAAGCCTTCATCTTCGCCATCCTGGCGGCCATCTATCTCGGTGGCGCCGTGTCCCGTCACTAGCAGCTGATAAGGAGCTTCTAGCCGTGCTCTCATTCTTCGCCCCCGTCCTACTCCACATTCTGAATCCGCTGCTCGCGGCCGCGTCGACCACGACGAGCGATGACTACGGCGTCGCCGCGGGTCGGGCGATCGCCCTCGGCGTGGGCGCCGGCGGCGGCGCGGCCGGCGCGGGTGCCGGCATCGGGATGCTGTTCGGCAAGGTCATCGAGTCGGTGACCCGCCAGCCGGAGATGCGCGACGAGATCAGCTCGATCCAGTGGCTCGGCTTCGCGCTCACCGAGGCCTGCTTCTTCTACGGCCTGGTCGGCGGCTTCATCGCCTTCTTCCTCTAGACCGATGACCAACACGCCGATCGCCGACAGCGGCTCGTGGCTGATCACGCCGAATGTGGGAATCATGTTCTGGACGCTGGTCGTCTTCGGGGTTTCGCTCTTCGTTCTCAACAAGGCCGTCTTCCCCCGGATCCGCGACGCGCTCGACGCTCGCCAGCGTACGATCGAGGAGTCGATCGACACGGCCGCCCAGCTCAAGACGGAGGCCCACGAGGTTCTCGCCGATTACAAGGAACGCCTCAAGGAGGCTCGCGTCCAGGCCGAGGGGATCCTCGAGCGGGCGCGCGCGACGGCCGAGGCCGCCCAGAAGCGGGCGATCGACGAGGCCAAGGAGAAGCGGGAGGAACTGCTCGAGCAGACCCGGCGTGACGTCGAGGCCGAGACCCGGCGTGCGATCTCCGAGATCCGGTCGGAGGTCGCCAACATGACGATCCTCGCGACCGAGAAGGTCACACGCAAGCATCTCACCGACGACGATCAGAAGCGACTCGTCGAAGAGGCGCTGTCCGAGCTCGACTTCACCGCCCTGGCGGCCGGCTCCGAACACAACTGAACATGGAAGAGATCGCGATCGTCTACGCCCGCTCGCTGTTCGAGGTGGCTCTCGAGCAGGGCCGTCTCGACACGGTGCGTGAACAGCTCGGCCAGTTCGCCGACGCGGTCGACCAGAACCACGATCTCCAGGTCTTCTTCTTCTCGCCGTACTTCTCCACGCAGGAGAAGAAGGACGGGCTGGCCGCGACTTTGAAGGACGCGGATCCGGCCGTCACCAACTTCCTCGAGCTGCTGCTCGAGAAGCACCGGATGCCGGCGATCTTTCGGATCAGGCGCCAGTTGGACCGCCTGTGGGAAGAGGAGAACCGGCTGCTGCCGGTCCAGGTCACGAGTGCCACCCCGCTCGACAAGTCGACGATCGCCCAGATCGGGGACCGGATCAGCGAGCAGACCGGCCGCAACGTCGAGCTGACCGCCCACGTCGAGCCGGAGATTCTCGGTGGCCTCGTCGTCCAGGTCGGCAACTCGATCCTCGACGCGTCGATCGCCAATCGACTCGAACAACTACGCAAGCAAGTCGCCAGGGGCTGAGTGGTCGCACCCGCCGTCAGACCAGCGGACCATCCAGCGGGGCGTCCCGCGACGCAAGGAGCCTGAAGAGAACATGCGCATCAACCCGGACGAAATCACCAGCATCCTGAAGAGTCGTATCGAGGGCCTCGACACGGAGGGGGCGTCCCTGACCGAGGTCGGCACCGTCCTCTCGGTCGGCGACGGGATCGCCCGTGTCCACGGCCTCGAGAACGCGATGTCGTTCGAGATGCTCGATCTTCCGCACGACGTGACCGGCCTCGCCCTGAACCTCGAGTCCGACAACGTCGGCGCGGTGCTCTTCGGTGACTGGGACCGGGTCGTCGAAGGTGACACGGTCAAGCGGACCGGCCGCCTGCTCGAGGTGCCGGTCGGCGATGCCCTGCTCGGGCGGATCGTGTCTCCGCTCGGCGTCCCACTCGACGGCAAGGGCGAGATCGCGACGACCGAGACCCGCCGGGCCGAGTTCAAGGCGCCGGGCGTCGTCCAGCGCCAGCCGGTCACCCAGCCGATGCAGACCGGGATCAAGGCGATCGACTCGATGATCCCGATCGGCCGGGGCCAGCGCGAGCTGATCATCGGCGACCGGCAGACCGGCAAGACGACGATCGGGATCGACACGATCATCAACAACAAGGACAGCGGCGTCGTCTCCGTCTACGTCGCGATCGGACAGCGCATGGCTACGGTCGTCGCGATCGCCGAGACGCTCCGGGAGGCCGGCGCGCTCGACAACACGATCATCGTCGCCGCCGCAGCCGACGAGGCCGCCCCGATCAAGTTCCTCGCGCCGTACGCCGGCTGCGCGATGGCCGAGTACTTCCTCTACAAGGGCGGTCACGCCCTCTGCGTGTACGACGACCTCACCAAGCACGCGTACGCCTACCGGCAGATGTCGCTGCTGCTCCGTCGCCCGCCGGGTCGCGAGGCCTACCCGGGTGACGTCTTCTACCTCCACTCGCGTCTGCTCGAGCGTGCGGTCAAGCTGAGCGACGAGCTCGGCGGCGGATCGATGACCGCCCTGCCGATCATCGAGACCCAAGCCGGCGACGTGTCGGCGTACATCCCGACCAACGTGATCTCGATCACCGACGGTCAGATCTTCCTCGAGCCGAAGCTGTTCTTCTCGGGCGTGCGCCCGGCGATCAACGTCGGCATCTCCGTCTCCCGGGTCGGCGGCAACGCGCAGATCGGGCCGATGAAGAAGGTCGCCGGCCGGCTCAAGCTCGAGCTGTCCCAGTACCGCGAGCTCGAGGCATTCGCCCAGTTCGGGTCCGACCTCGACGCCGACACCCAGCGGACCCTGGCCCGGGGTGCCCGGCTGGTCGAATCGCTCAACCAGAACGAGCGGTCGCCGCTCGCCGTCGAGGACCAGGTCGTCCAGGTCTACGCGGCGACGAACGGCTACCTCGACCGGATCCTCGTGGAGCGGGTGCCCCAGTTCCTTGCCGAGCTGCTGACACACCTGCGCAGCGAGCACGACGACCTCCGGGAGACGATCGCCGGCGGCAACTGGAAGGACGACACCCAGGAGTCGCTCAAGGCGGCGGTCACGGCGTTCGCCGACGACTTCGGCTACGACCTCGACGAGGACGGGCAGCCGATCGACGACGCGGCGGCTCCGGCGCCGCGGACCGACGCCGAGGTTCCGGCCGGAGCCGCGGCCTAGCATGGTGCGGCCGATCCGCAGCGACGCCGTCGGTCCGGAGGTCTGCTGATGTCCCAGCGCGACGTCAAGACGCAGATCTCCAGCTTCAAGAACGTCCAGAAGATCACGCGTGCGATGGAGGCAGTCTCGGCGGCCCGGTTGCGCCGGGCCGAGCAGCGGATCAACGCACTCCGGCCGTACGCCGGCGCCCTGCGCCGGATGACTCGCCAGGCCGCCGAGGCCGCCGGCTCGGGCGAGGCCGCCCGGCTCCCCCTGCTGGCCGGACACGAGACCGAGCAGAACGTCGGTCTCCTTCTGGTCACGGCCGACCGCGGCCTGGCCGGAGCCTTCAACTCGCAGATCCTCCGGGCCGGCGTCCGCGCGGGCGCCGACCTCGAGGCGGACGGGAAGACGCCGATCTGGTTCGCGTCCGGTCGGCGTGGCGTCTCGTCGCTGCGCTTCCGCAACAAGGAGGTTGCCGGCGCGTACACCGGGTTCACAGACCGGCCGAGCTACGCGGACGCCCGGGGGATCGCCGAAGACCTGATGACCGCGTACGTCGATGGGAGGATCGACCGGGTCGACATCTTCTACAACGGGTTCGTGTCCGCCCTGACCCAGAACATGACGCGGGAGACCCTGCTGCCGATCGCCGAGGCGACGATCCTCGGCGAGGCCGACGACGACGAGCCGGACCATGGCGAGGCGCCCCGCCACCGGGCCCTCGTCGAGTACGAGCCCGAGCCACAGGAGATCCTCCGCCGGCTCGTGCCCGACTACGTCGAGATCTCGATCTATCGGGCCCTGCTCGACTCGACGGCCTCGGAGCACGGCGCGCGGATGACCGCGATGCGCAGCGCGTCGGAGAATGCGGGTGAGCTGATCGAGGATTTGACGCTTGAGCTGAACCGCGCCCGCCAGGCGGACATCACCGCGGAGATAATGGAAGTAGTCGCCGGCGCCGAGTCGTTGGTCTAGCGCGACTCAGCGAGCCGATACAAGGAGCCATCTGATGGAAGCAGCCACCGCCCCCACTACGAAGAACGCCGAGACCGCCACGACGAACACCGGCCGGATCGAGGAGATCCAAGGCGTCGTCATCGACGCCGTCTTCCCCGACCGCGTCCCGTTCATCAACAACGCGATCACGGTCGCCCGGGCCGACGGTGACGGGGTCCTCGTCTTCGAGGTCCAGCAGCACCTCGGCGACGACCGGGTCCGCGCGGTCGCGATGGACACGACCGACGGCCTTGCCCGCGGGATGGAGGTCATCGACACCGGCGGGCCGATCACGGTCCCGGTCGGCGAGATCACGCTCGGACGGATCTTCAACCTGCTCGGCGAGCCGATCGACGAGGGCGACGCCCTGCCGGTCGACGTCGAGCGCCGCAGCATCCACCAGCCGGCGCCGCGGGTCGAGGACCTGACGCCGACGACCGAGATGTTCGAGACCGGGATCAAGGTCATCGACCTGCTCGCGCCGTACGCCAAGGGCGGCAAGGTCGGACTGTTCGGGGGCGCCGGAGTCGGCAAGACCGTGCTGATCCAGGAACTGATCCACAACCTCGCCAAGGAGCACGGCGGGCTGTCGGCGTTCGTCGGCGTCGGCGAGCGCTCCCGCGAGGGGAACGACCTTTGGCTGGAGATGAAGGAGTCGGGCGTCCTCGACAAGACGATGCTCGTCTTCGGCCAGATGAACGAGCCTCCCGGAGCCCGCATGCGGGTCGCCCTGTCGGGTCTGACGATGGCCGAGCACTTCCGCGACCAGGGCCAGGACGTGCTCCTCTTCATCGACAACATCTTCCGTTTCGTCCAGGCCGGCTCCGAGGTCTCCGCCCTGCTCGGCCGGATGCCGTCGCAGGTCGGCTACCAGCCGACGCTCGAGACCGAGATGGGCCAGCTCCAGGAGCGGATCACGTCGACCCGGACCGGCTCGGTCACCTCGATCCAGGCGATCTACGTGCCGGCCGACGACCTCACCGACCCGGCCCCGGCATCCGTCTTCGCCCACCTCAACGCGACCACGACCCTGAACCGGGCGATCTCCGAGAAGGGCATCTACCCGGCGGTCGACCCGCTCGACTCGACGTCGACGATCCTCAAGCCGGACATCCTCGGCGAGGAGCATTTCGCCGTGGCCAACGAGGTCAAGGAGATCCTCCAGCGCTACAAGGAGCTCCAGGACATCATCGCGATCCTCGGCATCGACGAGCTGTCCGACGAGGACAAGGTCATCGTCCAGCGGGCCCGCAAGGTCGAGCGCTTCCTCTCGCAGCCGTTCTTCGTCGCCGAGCAGTTCACCGGCACGCCTGGCGCGTACGTCCCGATCGCCGAGACGATCCGCGGATTCAAGGAGATCATCGAGGGCAAGCACGACGACCTGCCGGAGCGGGTCTTCCTGCTCAAGGGCACGATCGACGACGTCGTCAAGGCCGCGTAGTGGCGCGCACCAAGTTCAGGGTCGAGGTCCTCACGCCGGAGGGCGAGGTCTTCAACGAGGAGGTCGAGATGCTCTCGACCGTGACGAGCGTCGGGTCGCTCGGCCTGCTCGCCAACCACTCGCCGGTCCTCGCGACGCTCGAGCCGACCGAGCTGCGGATCTACCGGTCGGACACCGAGATCGTCCGCTACGCCCAGGCCGAGGGCTACCTCCAGATGGCGAGCAACCACGCCCTCGTCCTCGTCGAGCAGGCCGTCGAGCCGGGCAAGCTCGACCGAGCCGAGCTCGAGTCCAAGCTCGAGCAGGCCCGGTCGGCCGTCGACGCGGCGCCGGCCGACAGCGAGGAGCTCGCCCGGGCCCGTCGCGATCTCCGTCGGGCCGAGGCGTTTCTGAAGGTCGCCGGCGAAGCCTAGACCCGGTCGCCGGGCAGGGGAGGGCGGCCCGCTAGTCTCCTCTGCCTCAGATGGACGAGCATCAACTCGCGGCGCGCCTGATCGGCTACGACACCTCGTGTGACGATGGTCTGCGGAGTGCTGCCGCCTTCGTCAAGGGCTGGCTCGAGACGAACGACATCGAGGTCGACGAGCGCGACCACAACGGATTGCCGGTCCTCCTGGCCGAGGTCGGTCCGGCCGACGCCCCGTCGGTGATCCTCCACGGCCACCTCGACGTCGTCCCGGCCCGGCCGGGCCAGTTCGAGCCCCGCGTCGAGGGCGACCGCCTGTTCGGGCGGGGCGCCTACGACATGAAGGGCGCGCTCGCCGGGATGATGTTCGCGATGCGGGACGCCGCGTCCCAGAAGGCGGTCCGCCTGAAGCTGCTCTGCGTGCCCGACGAGGAGTCGGCCAACGTCGACGAGCGGTCGACCGAGGTCCTCGTCAAGCAGGGTCTGCGGGCGGACTTCGCGATCACCGGAGAACCGACCGACCTGCAGATCGGCGTCGAGGCCAAGGGCGTGATCGCCGTCCGCGTGCACATCTCCGGCGAGGCCGCCCACGGGTCGACGCCGTGGCTCGGCGACAACGCGATCCTCAAGGCGTACGACGCCTTCCGTCTGATCAATGCCCTTCCGTTCAGCCGGGAGTCGTCCGAGCTGTTCGACCGCCCGTCGATCAACCTCGCCCGGATCGCGGGCGGCGACGCGTTCAACAAGGTGCCGGACACCTGCTGGATGGATGTCGACATCCGCTACCTGCCGGGCCAGGACCCCGAGCAGATCCTCGCCCAGATCCGCGAGATTCCGGATCTCGAGACCGGCCGCCTGCTGCACCGGGTCCCGGCGACCGTGTCCAGGTCGAACCCGTACGTTCTCGCCCTCGGCGACGCGGCCGGCCGGTGGGGGGGTGCCGAGACGCTGAGCGTCGGGCGTGACGGCGCGTCCGACGTGATCTGGTTTCTGGCGGCCGGCGTCCCGGCCGTCGAGTTCGGTCCGGTCGGCGCCGGCCACCACGGCCCCGGCGAGTGGGTATCGATCTCGTCGCTCGGCCACTACCGGCGGACGCTCGCCCACTTCGTCGCCGGTCTCGGCCGCGAGTTCCGCCAAGGCGACCACGGGACACGCCCGGCTCTGCGGGCAGTCGACGGCGGGCGTACCTAAGCCCCGACGCGGTGCGCCGGCCGTGCGCGCGGCGGCAGGCCGGGCAGCGGTCGGCCCTCGCGGGCGGCGAGGAGCGGCGCGACCCAAGGCCGCACCGTAGGAAACGGGACATATTGTCGCGTTTCCTACAAAAACTCCAACACAACGGACAACGCCCGCTCCCGCCGTAGCGCCCGAGGTCCTCGTCCGCGGCGACCCCGCCCGCCCCGCCCAGGGCGCTCGAACGTGGTCGATCGCCTGACCCACCCGCACCGCGCCCGGGGCCGCCCGCCTCGAGCCGACCTCGAGCCGACCCCGAGTCGACCCCGAGTCGACCCCCGAGTCGACGCGCGGAGTCGACCCGGCCGCGTGCGCGGGGCCGGCCCCACCTTGTACCCTTCCCCGCTCATGGCGAGCGCCCGCGAACCGATCGGCGTGATCGGCACCGGTTACGTCGGGCTCGTCACGGCGGCCGGGTTCGCCGAACTGGGCAGCGACGTCTACTGCGTCGACGTCGACGCCGACAAGGTCGCCCGGCTCCGGCGGGGCGAGGTGCCGATCTACGAGCCGGGTCTGGCCGAGTCGATCGCCCGCAACCGTGAGCGCCTGCATTTCTCGACGGACCTCGCCGATGCGCTCGAGTACGCGCGACTCCTGTTCGTGTCGGTCGGGACGCCGCCGACCTACAGCGGCGACGCCGACCTGTCGGCCGTCCAGGCGGTCGTCGACGCCGTGCCGTGGTCGCAGGAGCGGGCGCTCGTGATGAAGTCGACCGTTCCGTGCGGAACCGGCGCCGCGATCAAGCGGGCCGGGCTGGCCAAGGGAATCGCCGAGCTCGCGTACGTCTCGTGCCCGGAGTTCCTCAAGGAGGGGTCGGCGCTGGCCGACTTCCTCCATCCTGACCGGGTCGTCGTCGGCGACGACGGCGGCTGGGCCGGAGACGCCGTGGTCGAGCTGTACGCACCGCTGGGCGCGCCGCTCGTCCGGACGGACGTCGCGAGCGCCGAGATGGTCAAGCTCGCGTCGAACGCGTTCCTGGCGACGAAGATCTCGTTCATCAACGAGATCGCCAACGTCTGCGAGGAGACCGGGGCCGACGTCGTCGAGGTCGCCCAGGGAATGGGTCTCGACTCACGGATCGGCGGTGCCTTCCTCAAGCCGGGCATCGGCTTCGGCGGGAGCTGCTTTCCGAAGGACGTCTCGGCGCTCAAGCAGCTCGCCGGGAACTCGGGCTACCACTTCCAGCTGCTGAACGCCGTGATCGAGGTCAACGAGCTCCAGAAGCGCCGGGTGATCGCCAAGCTGCAGAAGCATCTGGGTTCGCTGGTCGGCAACACGGTCGCCCTGCTGGGCCTGGCCTTCAAGCCGAACACGGACGACATGCGCGAGGCATCCTCGCTCGTTCTCTCAGCCCGGCTCCAGGCCGAGGGCGCGCACATCCGGGCCTACGATCCGGTCGCGGCCGAGGAGGCCCGGGCGCTGATGCCGGGAGGCGTCGCGTTCACCGCGTCGGGACTCGAGGCCGTCGAGGGGGCCGACGCCGTCGTCCTCGTCACCGAGTGGCCGGAGTTCGGCGGTCTCGACTGGACCGAGGTCGCCGGGGCGATGTCGGGCAAGCTCGTCGTCGACGGGCGCAACGCGCTCGATCCGGTCGCCGTCCGCGCGGCCGGCCTGATCTACGAGGGGATCGGACGGCCCCAGTGACCACGCCGGGCCGGTCGCGTCGGGTCGACCGACCCGCGCCGAGATCGTCGGTCCGGCCGGCCGGGACGGACGCATGCAGGCGGTGATCCTCGTCGGTGGCGAGGGCACCCGGCTGCGGCCGCTGACCTCGACGGTCCCGAAGCCGGTCGTCCCGCTGGTCGACCGGCCGCTGATCGTCTTCATGCTCGAATGGCTGCGCCGGCACGGCGTCGACGACGTCGTGCTGTGCTGCGGGTTCCTGCCGACGAAGGTCGAGGACGTCCTCGGCGACGGGTCGTCGCTCGGCCTGCGGCTGCACTACATCGCCGAGCCGGAGCCGCTCGGGACCGGCGGCGCCCTGAAGTACGCGGAGTCGCGGCTGGACGAGCGATTCCTGATGCTCAACGGCGACGTCCTGACAGATCTCGACCTGACCGCCCAGATCGCCCAGCACGAGGCGACCGGCGCGCAGGGGACGCTTGCTCTGGTCGGGGTCGACGACCCGACGGCGTACGGGCTGGTCCGCCTCGAGGCCGACAACGCGGTCCGGGAGTTCGTCGAGAAGCCGAGCGCCGACCAGGTCGACACGAACCTGATCAGCGCGGGGGCCTACGTCCTCGAGCGGACCGTCGTCGACCGGATCGACTCGGGCCGGCCCGTCTCGATCGAGCGGGAGCTCTGGCCGGCCCTCGTCGGAAACGGCCTCTACGGGTTTCCGTGCGAGGCCTACTGGAGTGACATCGGAACCCCGGACCGGTACCTGCAGGCGACCTTCGACATCATCGAGGGCCGGATCGACACGGCCGTCGGCGCCCAGCTCGGCGGCGACTACCTCGAGGTCGCGGCCTCGGTCGCGAACGCCGGGCGGATCCTGCCGCCGTCGGTCGTCGAGGACGGCTGCCGGATCGAGCAGGGCGCGCAGGTCGGCGGCCTGACGGTCCTCGGCCGTGATGTGAGCGTCGGCGCCGGGACGGTGATCGAGCGGTCGGTCGTGCTCGCCGGGTCGGCGATCGGACCGGGCTGCGTCGTGCGTGACGCGATCATCGCGCCGGGCGCCCGGATCGGGCCGAACACGCAGATCACGGGTGGGTCGGTGCTCGGCGAGGACGTGACGATCGGCGCCGACAACATCGTCACGAACGGGGCGCGGATCTTCCCGGGCGTGACGCTCGCCGACGGCGCGCTCAGGTTCTGAGCGGTGGGCGCCCTCGACTGGAAGGCGATCGGTCCGTTCGACGCGTCGGCTCAGCTGGCTGACATCCTCGCGATGCCCGAGCACCTCGGCGACGCCCTCTGGCGGGTCGAGTCGGCCGCGGTCGCGCCGGTCGAGACTCGGGACGGCCTCGTCGTCGCCGGGATGGGCGGGTCGGCGATCGGCGGCATCCTCGCCCGGGCGGCGCTCGGCGACCATGCTTCTCGCCCGATCCTCACCGCCCGCAGCTACGGGCTGCCGCCGTGGACGACGCCCGACACGACCGTCCTCTGCGCGAGCTATTCCGGCGAGACCGAGGAGACGCTCGCCTGCTTCGAGGCCGCCGGCGCGGTCGGCGCCCGCCGGGTCGTCGTGACGACCGGCGGCCGGTTGGCCGAGCTCGCCCGGGCCGACCGCGTCCCGGTGATCCCGATCCCCGGCGGCTTCCAGCCGCGGAGCGCGGTCGCCTACATGCTGGTCACCGCGCTCGAGATCGCCGCCCTCTGCGGCGCGGCCCCGCGAATGGCCGCCGAGATCGACGTCGCGGCGGCCCACACGCTCAAGCTGGTCGCCGAGTGGGGGCCCGACAGCCCGGACGACTCACTCGCCAAGACCGTCGCCCGGGCCCTCCACGGCACGATCCCCGTGATCGCGGGCGCCTACCTGACCGGGCCGATCGCCTACCGGTGGAAGACGCAGATCAACGAGAACGCCAAGGTCCCGGCCTTCTCGCACGAACTGCCCGAGCTCGACCACAACGAGATCGTCGGCTGGACCGGGGCGGCCGGCCTCGGCCGATTCACGGCGGTCTTCCTCGACGACTGCGACATCCACCCGCGGGTGAAGACGCGGATCGAGCTCACCCAGCAGGTCATCGCCGAGTCGGCCGACCGGACCTTCCGGCTGGAGACGCGCGGCCAGACGAGCGTCGAGCGGGTCGTCTCGCTCCTCCTGCTGGGCGATCTCGTCTCCTTCTACATGGCGATCCTCGGCGGCATCGACCCGTCACCGGTGCCGGCGATCGCCGCGATCAAGAAGGCCCTCGCCGCCGACGACTGACCGCCGGCGCCGGTCGGCCGGGCTGCGGTCCGACCACGCGGATCGGTCAGCCGCCAGCGC
>DATAUX010000264.1:0-4623 GCA_036268015.1 Solirubrobacteraceae bacterium
TGCGCTCCTTGAGCGCCCGGGGGACGTGGAGGGCCCAGGCGGTGTCCCGGAAATGACGCTTGATCTCGCCGATCATCGTCGGGACGGCGAACGACGAGAAGGCCAGACCCCGCTCGGGCTCGAACCGGTCGACGGCCTTGACGAGCGCCATGCTCGCAACCTGCAGCAGATCGTCGAACGGCTGTGGCGTATGGCGGTAGCGGCTCGCGACGCTCCGCGCGAGCGGCAGATGGAGCTCGATCAGGTGCTCGCGCAGCGCGGGCGTCGGGTTGGCCCGCAGCTCGACGAACATCGCCTTCGCGTCACCGGTCGCCCGACCGGCCGTCCAGCCGGCTCCTCGACCGTTATCCGCAGTCACTGTCGGCAAGCGCCGCGAGGGCGGCTTCGCGTGTCGGGACGATCGTCAGGATCTGGTCGAGCCCAGCGACGCGGAACGTCCGGGCGACGCTCCCGCCGGCATCGATCACGACGAGCCGGCCACCCAGACTGTGGGCCCGCTTCATCGCCAGCATCAGGACCGACAGGCCGCTCGAGTCGATGAACACCGTCTGCGTGAGATCGACGATCAGGTCCCGGATGTCGTCGGCCAGCGCGCCCGAGATCGCCTGCTTGAGCTCGGGAGCCGCGAACAGGTCCAGCTCGCCCCGGACGACGACCAGCCGCAGCCCAGCAGTGAGCGTCTCGCGTTGGATGGCGAACGTTTGACTGGTCAACTGAGCCTTCGATCGATACGCGGTGGAGATACCCCCGCCAACCAGCCCGTCAAACCTGTCGACCGCGACAGGGGGTCCACGCCGGCCTGCCGGCCGGCTGCGCACTGCGCGTCCGCCGTTCGCCGGACGCCGACTCGAGACAGACGGGTCGTCCTCGTCGGCTCAGTCACCCCGACCGGTCACGCGGAGCCTGGCTCCGTCCGCTGTGACGACGTCCCCCGGGTTGAGCTGGCGGCCCCGCCGGGTCTCCGGCTCGCCGTTCACGGTGATCGTCCCGTCGGCCAGCAGGAGCTTGCTCTCGGCGCCCGACCCGACCAGGCCGGCCAGCTTGAGGAGCTGGCCGAGGCGGATCATCTCGCCACGTATCTCGACATCTCGCGGGCTCGGGTCCCCGGCGCTCACGGGTTCGACGTGGTCTGGACGATCCGCCACGGATGCTCGTCGCTGCCCTCGAGCGCGAGCGTCCAGTGCAGGCCGAACCTGGTCGCCTTCGACTGCGACCCCTGCAGGACGGCAGCCGTGTCGCGATCCTCGATGTAGCGGCGGCCGCGGACCCGCAACTCGACGGTGATCGTCGGTGGCGCCGTCTGCGCGTTGAGCCCGCTGATCTGGATCTGCTCGATCGCCGGCCCGCGGATCACGAGACGCGTCTGCTCGCTCGGGTCGCCGGGATGGAGCAGCTCGGAGACGACGCCGGCGCTCGCCAGGCCGCGCAGGTCGGCGTCGTCGCCGTCGACGGCCTCCGCCCAGGCCGTCACCGTCCGGCGGACCTCGACGCCGAGCACGTCCGGCGAGAACCGCCCGTCGACCAGCGCGAGGTCGAGCGCGGCCGTTCGTGCCGGGCCGCTGAACTCGGCCGCGGCCACCTCGCTGGTCGCGACGCCGTCGGGGAGCTTCGTGGCCACGGCCTGTTCGACGAGCGACGCCTCGTTGAGTCGCTCGGTGTCCGACCACGGCGTCGGAACGAGCGGCTCCGACAGCTGGTGATCGCCCTCGGCCCGCTGTTCGATCGACAGTACGATCCAGTGGCCGGCCGGCTTGCCGAGCGTCCAGTACTCGCAGACCCGGCTCGTGTCCGACGTCGTGTCCCGGCGCATCACGACCCCGCCCGACCGGTCGAGGACGAAGTCCTGGAGCGTTGCCGTCAGACGGACCACGGCCCGGTCGTCGCGGTCGTCGGTGCGATTGGTCAGGCCGACGTACTCGACGCCGATCCGGCCGACCACCGAGACCTGGTTGCGCCAGCCCCGGCGCTCGAAGTCGTCGAGACGGCGGCCCCACTCGTGCATCAGCTCGGGACCGCACAGCCGCCGGAGAGCCGCCCGATCGCCGGCCGACCAGGCGACCTGGACGCCGGTGAAGAGCATCTCGGCGGTCGTCTGGACCAGTTCCGGCGCGAACTCCGGATCGTCCTCGGCGGCCTCGATCGCCGCCAGGCGCACGCGCTCGGCACGCCGGCGCCGTACGACGACGTAGCGGGCCCGGGCGACCAGGGCGGCGATCAGGACGACGACCACGACGATCGCGATGATCGCGACGAGGCCGAGCACGAAACCCGAGCCGACATGAACGCCTCGGCCGATCCCGCCGCCGAGGCCGCCGATCCCGCCGCCGATCCCACCCCGGAAGCCTCCGCCGCCGCCGCTGAAACCCCCGCCGCCGCCGCCGAAGCTGCTGCTTCCGCCGCCGCCGCGGGCCTGCGCGGAGCCCGGAACGGAGAGGATCGCGACCGTCACGAGTGCTGCGAGGGCTTTCAGGCGCCGTTGCGCCGCGTTGTGCATCTCCAGCGATTCAAGCAGAACGCCCGCCCGGCCGGTCCGTGCGGCGGTGTAGGCTTGCCCGACCTCCGCCGGACCTTCGCCGGACCTCCGCCCCGGGATCCTCTCCTTGGACATCGCCGACACCGCCCAACACGAGGGGCCGCCGTCGTTCGCGCAGGCCGCGACGCTGGAGTTCCGCGGCGTCTGGAAGCGCTATCCCGGCAGCCGCGACGCGGCCCTCGCCAACCTGTCGCTCGAGGTGCCGGCCGGCGACGTCTGCGTCCTCGTCGGTCCGTCGGGTTGCGGCAAGACGACGGCGATGCGCCTCGTCAACCGGATGATCGACCTCAGCGAGGGAGACATCCTGCTCGGCGGCGAGAGCGTGCTCGGCCGCGAGCCGGACGAGCTGCGCCGGGAGATCGGCTACGTGATCCAGCAGATCGGGCTCTTTCCCCACCTCACGGTCGCTGAGAACATCGCGACCGTTCCGCGTCTGCTCGGTTGGGACCGGACCCGGATCGCTGCGCGATCGAACGACCTCCTCGAACTGATCGGCATGGATCCCGACGAGGTCTCCGGGCGCTATCCGGGTCAGCTCTCCGGCGGTCAGCGCCAGCGGATCGGCGTCGCCCGCGCGCTCGCCGCCGACCCGCCGTTGATGCTGATGGACGAGCCGTTCGGCGCGATCGACCCGATCAACCGCGAGCGCCTGCAGGACGAGTTCCTCCGCCTCCAGGCCCAGGTCCGCAAGACGATCGTCTTCGTCACCCACGACATCGACGAGGCGATCAAGATGGGCGATCGGATCGCCGTCCTCCGGGATGGCGGCAGGCTCGCCCAGTACGCGACTCCGGCCGAGCTGCTCGCCCGCCCGGCCGACGACTTCGTCGCCCGCTTCGTCGGCGCCGACCGGGCACTCAAGCGGCTCGCGCTGAGCACGCTCGCCGAGATCGACCTGATCGCACTCGATCCGGCCGGGCCGGGCGGCCGCGAACAGATCGGCAGGCGCACGAGCGTCCGGGATGCCCTGTCGATGATTCTGGGCGGTGGCGGGCGGCCGCTGACGGTCGTCGACGAGCAGGATCGGGCGGTCGGCCAGGTCACGCTCGAGCTGATCGGCCGGGCCCTCGCCGACCCGTCCGGCGCGGCCGGACAGCCGGCCGACGTGGACGAGCTCCCCGACGCGCAGCCGGCAGCCGCGGCCGACCCGGGCCGGCCGGCCGCGTGATGCTCGCGGCCGTCGTGATCCCGAACTTCGGCGGCGGCGGGGCGACCAGCTGCGTCCAGGAGAACCGCGTGTTCTGCTTCGGTTGGCTGCGCAGCAACTGGCGCGGCGTGCTCGAGCCGGCACTCGTCCAGCACGTCGTCCTGACCGTGATCGCCGTCGTGGTCGGCTTCGGGCTCGCGATGGCGCTCGCCCTCGCCGCCTACAGGCACGACTGGCTCGAGCGGCCGATCGGCACGGTCAGCGGTGTGCTGTACACGATCCCGTCGCTCGCCCTCTTCGAGTTCCTCGTGCCGTCGCTCGGCCTGACGCGTACGAACGCCGAGGTCGCGCTCGTCAGCTACACGCTGCTGATCCTCTTCCGCAACATCCTCACCGGCCTCCGCGGAGTCCCGGCCGACGTCCGCGACACGGCCCGTGGGATGGGCATGTCCGCGCGTCAATCCCTGCTGCGAGTCGAGCTGCCGCTGGCCCTGCCGACGATCATGGCCGGCGTGCGGATCGCCACCGTGACGACGATCAGCCTGGCCACCGTCGCGGCCTACGTCTGCGACCAGGGTCTCGGCGCGCCGATCTTCACGGCGATCAACGAGAACGTCTTCAAGACCGAGCTGATCGCGGCCGGCGTCCTGGCGATCGCGCTGGCGCTGGTCGCCGACGGGCTGCTCGTCCTCGTCCAGCGGCTGCTGACCCCGTGGGCGCGGGCGTGATGCACACGCTGGCCGACGCGATCCGCTTCATCCTGCGCGACGGCGTCAACCAGCCGGGCGAGCCGACCCTGGTCAGCCTCACGCTCAGGCAGCTTGCCGTCTGCGGCGTCGCGATGGCGATCGCGATCGCGATCGCCCTGCCCGTCGGCGTCGGGCTCGGCCACCTGCGCCGGGGCTCGTTCGCCGCGATCAATCTCGCGAACATCGGCCGCGCG
>DATAUX010000265.1:0-18469 GCA_036268015.1 Solirubrobacteraceae bacterium
AGGCTCGCGGCCATCGACACGTACGTCCAGACCGGCCAGCCGAGCTCCCGTCCCTGGATCAGGGGATAGACCAGCAGGATCGACGCCCCGGTGACCAGACCGACGCCGCCGATGTCCAGGCCGGCGGCATCCTCGGCCCGCGACTCCGGCATCACCCGCAGTCCGCCGATCACGGCCGCGATGCCGAGCGGCAGGTTGATCAGGAAGACCATCCGCCAGCTCGTTCCGAACACGTCGAGGCCGATCAGCCCGCCGCCGACGATCGGTCCGAGCAGGGCCGCCCCGCCCATCACCGGTCCGAACACGCCGAACACCTTCGGAATCTCCTCGGGCGGGAAGACGTCGCGGATGATGCTGAACCCCTGGGGCAGCATCAGCGCGCCGAGCGCACCCTGGACCAGGCGGGCGCCGATCAGGAAGCCGGTCGACGGGGCCAGCCCGCAGAGCACCGACGCCGCCGTGAAGCCGGCCGCCCCGATCACGAACAGGCGGCGCCGGCCGAACAGGTCGCCGAGCCGGCCGCCGGTGATCAGCCCGACCGCGATCGCCAGCGGGTAGCCGCCGAGGATCCACTGGAGCGCCGTCGACGACGTTCCGAGCTCGCTGTGGATCGTCGGCGCCGCGACGTTGACGACCGTCCCGTCGAGCAGGTCCATGCACTCGGCCGCGAGGATCACGAACAGGATCAGCCAGCGGCGGGGGTGGGCGTGCGGCATCGGGTTGCTCCTTCGTCTCTGTGTTCGGCGGCCGACGTCTTGCGGCGCTGAGCGAACGCTGATCGCAAACGACGAACGGCGTTCGACACGAACGTTGTTCGACACGAACGTTGTTCGACACGAACGGCGTTCGACGCGAACATTGTTCCACTCGAACAGCGTTCGAGTCAAGTAACCTCTCTCGGACAATGGACGACGACCTGCTTGCCGAATGGCTCGGACATCGCACGCGGGAGACCTCCCCGCCGATGCCGGCGGCTCCCCGGCTCCGAGCCGGCGCGCCGGAGACGGACGGGCCGGACGGCCCGACGCGGACGCCGCGCCGGGGGACGATCACCAGGGAGGCGGTCGTCGACGCCGCCGTGAAGGTCGTCGACGCCGACGGCCTCGACGCGATGACGATGCGCCGCGTCGGTCTGGAGCTCGACACCGGCGGCGCGTCGCTCTACGCGCACGTCGCCGGTAAGGAGGAGCTGCTCGAGCTGGTGATCGACCGCGTGATCGGCGAGCTCCGGCTCCCCGGCCCGCCTGAGGCCGACCGCTGGCAGGAGCAGGTCAAGGACATCGTCCGTTCGATGCGGGCGGTGCTCGGCGCGCACAAGGACATCGCCCGCGCGTGCCTCGCGAGGATCCCGCTCGGCCCGAACGCCCTCCGGGGGAGCGAGGCCCTGATCGGCGTGATGCGGGCCGGGGGACTCCCGGAGCAGGTGATCGCGTACGCCTGCGATCTGCTCCCGCTCTACGCGACGGCCACCGCCTACGAGGAGAGCCTCTACGCGAAGCTGGGGCTGGGGCAGGAGGAGTTGGGGCGCTACATCGGCGAGGTGCGGACGTACTTCGCTTCGCTGCCGGTCGACCGCTTCCCCAACGTGGTTTCGCTCGCCGGGCCGCTGACGGCCGGGTCGGGTGGGGACGAGCGGTTCGAGTTCGGGCTGGAGGTGCTGGTCCGGGGGCTGGCGGCGCTCGTGCCCGACGCGTAGCCGGGCCGACCGGGTTCCGTCCCCGCCGTCTGCTGAACTCCAGACCCATGCTGCTTGAGCTTCGTGTCCAGAACCTGCTCCTGATCGAAGAGGCCAGGATCGAGCTGACCGGCGGGCTGAACGTGCTGACGGGGGAGACGGGGGCCGGCAAGACCGTGCTGGCCCACGCGCTCGATCTCCTGCTCGGCGGGCGGGCGAAGTCGGGAATCGTCCGGCCGGGGGCCTCGGAGGCCTACGTGGAGGGCATCTTCGAGCTCGATCCGGCGCTTGTCCCGAGCCTGGCCGAGCGGTTGGCCGACGATGCGGAGGAGCTGATCCTGGCGCGGCGGGTCGGCGCGGACGGGCGGACGCGGGCCTACCTGAACGGGCGGTCGATCCCGGTCTCGGAGCTGCGCGAGCTGGCCGGCACGATGCTGGCGTTCTACGGCCAGCACGAGCACCGGCGGCTGATGCTGGCCGCGGCCCAGCTCGAGATCCTCGACGGGTTCTGCGGATCCGACCAGGTCGGACGGCGGGCGGCCTGCGCGGAGGCGTGGAGCCGGCTGCGTGCGGCGCGGGCCGAGCACGGGCGCCTGCAGGAGCTGGCGGGTGCCCGGGAGCGGGAGCTGGGCCTGCTGGAGTTCGAGCTCTCGGAGATCGAGGGGCTCGAGCTGCGGGCAGACGAACGCGACGAGCTCGACGCCGAGCGCGAGCGCCTGCGCCACCGCGAGGCGCTGCGGGGGGCGGCGCTCGGGGCGTGTGCGCTGCTGGCCGACGACGGCGGGGCGGGGGCGGGCCTGGCGGGCGCGGCGGCGGGACTGGAGGCATTGGCCGGGGTCGACGCGGCGCTCGATCCGCTGGGAGACCGGGCGATCGCGCTGTCGCTCGAGGCCCGCGACCTCGTCTCGGAGCTGCGGGCCTACGCCGAAGGCCTGGAGAGCGACGGCGAGCCGGGGCGGCTGGACGCGGTCGAGGAGCGGCTGGCGGCGATCGCGCGGCTGGAGCGCAAGCACGGGGGGACGGTGGCCCTGGTGCTCGAGCACGCGGCCAGATGCGCGGCGCGCCGGGACGAGCTGCTGGGAGCGGAGGTGGCGATCGTCGCCGCCGAGGAGTTGATGACCGGTCTCGGGTCGGCGCACGCGGCGGCATGCAGCGGGCTGCGCGATGCTCGGGCGGCTGCGGCACCCGCGCTGTCGGCGGCGGTCTGCGAGCGGCTGAGCGGGCTGGCGATGGCTGACGCGAGCTTCGACGTCGTGCTGGGCGAGGCCGAGCCGGGCCCGGGTGGGGCGGACGCCGTCGTCTTCGAGATCGCGCCGAACCCGGGGGTGCCGGCGGCACCGCTGCGGGAGAGCGCGTCGGGCGGCGAGCTGTCGCGGGTGATGCTGGCGCTGCTGGGAGCGGCGAACGACGGGAGCGAGGCGACGCTGGTCTTCGACGAGGTAGACGCGGGGATCGGCGGGCAGACGGCGCGGGCGGTCGGCGAGCAGCTGCGGAGCCTTGCGGCGGGCCGGCAGATCGTCTGCATCACGCATCTGCCGCAGGTCGCGTCGTTCGCGGCCCGGCACTTCACGATCGTCAAGGACACGACCGGGGAGACGGCGCGGACGACGGTCACGCGGCTCGACGGCCCGGATGTGGTCTCGGAGCTGGTGCGGATGATGGGGGCCGACGACGGGGATACGGCGGCGCGCCGGCATGCCAAGGAGCTGCTGCGGGCTGCGTAGGCAGGTCAACGCCGGCCCATGAAGCGGCGGGAGGCGCCGGGGGTCGAGGCGGCGGCGTCCGGGGGTTGAGGCCCCGATAGTCTCGGCGGCGTGGTGTCAGGCCAAGACGCAGGCGCGGGCTCGGGTCGAGGCCGGGCGAAGCCGCGGACCGTGAGTGGTCCGGCTCGGCTGGGACGGCGGACGAAGCTGCTGACCAGCCACCTCAAGGGTGGGGACATCGCGATCATCGATCACGAGAACCTCGACCGGGTCTCGGCCGAGGACCTCGTCACGGTCGGCGTGAAGGCGGTCCTCAACTGCCGGCCGTCGACCAGCGGGGCGTATCCGAACATGGGGCCACAGCTGCTCGTCGACGGCGGCATCCACCTCGTGGACATGGACAGCGACGAGATCTTCGACCTCCTGCGCAACGGCGAGCGGATCACCGTGCGGGGCGGCGACGTCCTCCAGGGGCTGAGCGTGATCGCGCGGGGGACGGTGCTCGAGCCGGACCGTGTCCGCGAGCAGACCGACCAGCGGCGGCGGGAGATTGGCGAGGCGTTGGAGCGCTTCGCGCAGAACACGATCGAGCACATGCTCGAGGAGCGGGAGCTGCTGGCCGGGGCGCTCGACCTGCCGCTGTTTCGCACGGAATTCCGGGATCGGCCGGTCCTGATCGTCGTGCGGGGCGTCGACCACGCGAAGGACCTGCGGGCGCTGCGGCCGTACATCCGCGACCAGCGGCCGGTCCTGCTCGGCGTGGATGGGGGGGCGGACGCGATCCGGGAGGCCGGCTTCAAGGTCGACATGATCGTCGGCGACATGGACTCGGCGGCCGAGGCGACGCTGCGGTGCGGGGCCGAGCTGATCCTCCACGCGTACGCCGACGGCCGGGCGCCCGGGCGGGAGCGCCTCGACGAGCTCGGGCTGACCTACAGTCAGGTTCCGGCGCCGGGGACGAGTCAGGACGTGGCGATGCTGCTGGCCGCGGAGAAGGGCGCGTCGCTGATCGTGTCGGTCGGGTCGCAGGCGAACCTGGTCGAGTTTCTCGACAAGAACCGGAGGGGCGCGTCGTCGACGTTCCTGACCCGCCTGCGGGTCGGCGAGATCCTCGTCGACGCGAAGGGCGTCAGCCGGCTGTACCGTCCGCAGCCGGGTGCTGCGCCCCTGCTGGTCGTGCTCGCGGCCGGCGTCCTGACGCTGCTGGCGATCGTCGTCGCGACGCCGGGCCTCCACGACGTGGCAGAGTTGCTGTGGTTGAAGATCCAGGAACTCCTGGGAATCGGTCAATGAGGACGGGGCCGGAGTTGGGTCGATCCTGACCACAGACACGCGTGTTTGACTTTCGCTACCACGCCCTTTCGCTCGCGGCCGTGCTGATCGCACTGGCCGTCGGCCTCCTGCTGGGCGTGGCGATCGGCGACGCGAACCTCGTCTCGAACGCGGAGACCCGGGTCGTCAACGGGCTGCGGTCGAGCGCCGACGCGGCCAGCGACCAGGCCTCGGCGCTGCGCACGCAGCTGGCCTTCCGCAACCAGTTCGAGAGCGCCGCCTACCCGCAGCTGGTCGGTGGCCGGCTGCCGGCCGGGCGGATCGGGCTCGTCTTTCTCGGATCGCCGTCGGACGAGGCCAACGCGGCCGTGCGCAGCGCGCTCGAGACGACCGGGGCGCAGGTCGCCGTCGTCGCGGTCGTCCGCGACCCGCCGAACCTCGCGAGTGTCGCGGCGGCGGCGGAGACCGACCGGTATGCGGCGGTCGCCTCCAACCCGGCCCTGGTCCGGCCCTTCGGCGTCCGGGTCGGCGTCCAGCTGGTCACGGGCGGACAGCTGCTCGCGAAGGTGGCGACCCCGCTGCTGTCGACCTACAACGGCACGCTCGAGCCGAAGGGCGGGCTGACCGGGGTCGTCGTGATGCGGGCGCCGAGCACGGCTTCGGGGGCGACGCTCGCCGTCCAGACGGCGTTCGAGGACGGCCTGGCCGCGGGGCTCGCCGGCTCCGGCGTGCCGGTCGTCGGGGCCGAGCTGAGCACGACGGATCCGTCGGAGATCCCGTGGTACCAGCAGCAGAACCTGTCGAGCGTCGACGACATCGACGACACCGCCGGTCGGACCGCGCTGGTCGAGGTGCTGGCCGGGGCGGCGGGCAGCTACGGTCGGAAGTCGACCGCGACGTCGGGACTCCTGCCGACGGCGATCCCCGCCCACCCGTGAGCACACCGGGCGGGGGTGGCGGCGGCGGTCCGCAGGGCCCGTCGTCGGAGCTCGGCGGGCGATTGCGGGCACATCTGGCGTGGCTCTTCGACCTCTTCGTACGGTCGGCCCGGCTCTACCGGGCGCACATCTGGATGTTCGTGGCGATCGCCGGCGGCGTGGTCGCCGTCGTCGACGTGATCCTCGGGGTCGGCCTGGGCGAGCTGACGTCGCGCTACCAGTCGGACCCGTCGAGTGCGAACGGCGTGATCACGCTGGCGGCGTCGGCCTTCGTGACGACGCCGCTGATCACGGCGATGCTGGCCCAGGCGGTGGTCGACATCCGAGCCGGCGAGCCGGGATCGGCGACGGGGGCGGTGCAGCGCGGGCTCGACCTGTTCGCACCGGTCCTGATCGTGATCATCCTCTACGTCGCGGCCGTGATCGCCGGCTTCTTCGCGTTCATCGTGCCGGGTGTCTACATCGCCGTCAGCTGGTACTTCGTCGCCCAGGCGGTCGTCATCGACGGCCGGCGGGGGTTCGCCGGGCTGGCGCGCAGCGGCGAGCTCGTACGCGGGAACTGGTGGCGGGCGCTGAGCGCCGGGCTCCTCTTCAACGTCGCCGTCGCGATCCCGTCGTCGGCTCTGAAGGTCGTCTTCGCCGCGGCCGCGAAGGCGGCCGACGCGCAGGGCATCCTCGTCGTCGGCGACATCGTCTACGAGGCGTTCGCCCTGCCGTTCGTCGCCGTCGGCGCGACGCTCTTCTATCTCCAGCTGCGCGACGCCCCGCGGTCGCCGCGCTGACCGCTCGCTGTGGTCGGGGAGGCTCGGGGTGCTCGTTCGACCCCCGGGGTGACGTGGTCGGCGGGCGCGCGGGCCAGCGGAGCGGGCGGGGCGCGGGGAGTGCGGGGGAGGCGAGTGGACGGTGTGTTCGATCCGCGACACCCGCAGTACTGGACCGTCCAGTACTCGCCGGGTAGTCGCCGGGACCCGCGCACCGAGCCGCCCACCGAGCCGCCCACCGCGCCAGGCCGGGCCCGCCCACCGCGCCAGGCCGGGCCCGCCCGGGGCGTCCGGCCACGGCGCTACCGTGGGTCGGGTGGAGGCTCTGCCATTCGTGACCGCGACCTTCGCCGCCTTCATGATCGCCCCGGCGGCCCTGCGGACGCTCGAGGCCGGCCCGCTGGCCCGCGAGAACTACCGCGGGCGGAAGCTGGCCTGCCCGATGGGCGTGGTGATCGTCGCCGCGGCCGTGCTGGCGATGGCGCCGCTGGCGATCGCCCAGCAGCTGGCCACGAGCACGGTGCTGCCACCGGCGCTCGGCTGGGTCGCGCTGTACGTGCTGGGCGTCGCCGTCCTCGGCCTGGCCGACGACGTCCTCGCCGACCGGGCTCGCGGCTGGCGCGGGCATGCGGCGGCGGTCGCCGGGGGCGGCTTCAGCAGCGGGGCGCTGAAGGCGGCCGGATCGGCCGGGCTCGCGCTGTACGTGATGTCGCAGATGGGCGTCGGCACGGCGCGGTTCGTGCTCGGAGCCGCCGTCCTCGTCCTGTCCACGAACGCCTTCAACCTGCTCGATCTCAGGCCGGGCCGGGCGATCAAGGTGTTCGTCGTGCTCGGCGTCCTGCTGACCCTGGGCAGCGGCGAGCTGGGCTCGCTCTGGGCGGTCGGGCTGTTCGCCGGGCCGATCCTGGTCGTCGGGTTCTACGACCTCCGCGAGCTCGGCCTGCTCGGCGACACGGGGTCGAACCTCGTCGGGGCGCTGGCCGGCGCCTGGCTGGTGCTCACCATGTCGGATCTGGGCCTCGCGATCGCGGTCGTCGCGCTGGCGGGAATGACGGCCTACGGCGAGTTCCACTCGATCTCGGAGCTGATCGAGCGGACGCCGGGACTTCGTGAAATAGACTCACTCGGGAGACCTACGGATGACTCAATCGCATGACGGCCAGCGCGGTATCGGAAGGAACGGCGAACCGCGCTTCGGGGAGGACGCCGTGACCCCACGGACGGCGAGACCGGCGGCTTTCGTCCGCGAGGGCGGCTGCCGCTTCATCTTCGTCACGGGCGGCGTCGTCTCGTCGCTGGGCAAGGGCATCGCGGCCGCGTCGATCGGACGCCTGCTGGTCGCCCGCGGGCTGACGGTCGGCCTGCAGAAGTTCGACCCTTACATCAACGTCGATCCGGGGACGATGTCCCCGTACCAGCACGGCGAGGTCTTCGTGACCGAGGACGGCGCCGAGACCGATCTCGATCTGGGCCACTACGAGCGGTTCACCGACTCGAACACGACGCGGGCGTCGAACGTGACGGCCGGCGGCGTCTACAACTCGGTGATCCGGCGCGAGCGGCGGGGCGACTACCTCGGCGCGACGGTCCAGGTCGTTCCGCACATCACCGACGAGATCAAGCAGCGGATCACGCTGATCGCCGAGGCGAGCGACGTCGACGTCGTGATCACCGAGATCGGCGGGACGGTCGGCGACATCGAATCGCTCCCGTTCCTCGAGGCGATCCGCCAGTTCCCGGTCGACGTCGGTCGCCGGCGGTGCATGTTCATCCATCTGACGCTGGTCCCGTACATCGGGCACGCGGGCGAGCTCAAGACGAAGCCGACCCAGCACTCGGTCAACGAGCTGCGGCGGATCGGGATCGCGCCGGACATGATCATGGCCCGGTCGGAGTCGTCGCTCTCGCGGGAGATCCGCAAGAAGATCGCCCTCTTCGCGAGCCTGCCGATCGAGGCTGTCGTCTCGGCGCGGGACGTCGACAACATCTACAAGGTGCCGCTCGGCTTCCGCGACGAGGGGGTCGACGAGTTCATCCTCGACCACTTCGCCTGGCGCGCGCCGGCCCCGGACCTCGCCGGGTGGGAACAGCTCACCCAGCGCGCGGACGCGGCGACCGACACGGTGCGGATCGCCCTCGTCGGCAAGTACGTCGCGCTCGAGGACGCCTACCTGTCGGTCTCGGAGTCGCTGCGCCACGCGGCCTTCCTCCACGGCGTCCGCGTCGAGATCGACTGGGTCGACGCGGAGACGCTGTCCGACGACTCGTGGGAGCGCCAGGCCGAGGCCGAGGAGCGGCTGGCGGGGGTGGACGGGATCCTGATCCCGGGCGGCTTCGGCGGCCGGGGCATCGAGGGGAAGATCAACGCCGCGCGGATCGCGCGCGAGCGCGGCATCCCATACCTGGGGATCTGTCTGGGCATGCAGATCGCCGTCTGCGAGTTCGCCCGCAACGTGGCCGGGATGGACGGCGCGAACTCGACCGAGTTCGACCTCGAGACGCCGTTTCCGGTGATCGATCTCCTGCCCGAGCAGAAGGAGGTCGCCGATCTCGGCGGGACGATGCGCCTGGGCGCCGACCCGGTCAAGCTGCACGCCGACTCGCGGGCACGCGAGCTCTACGGGGAGGCGGTCGTCTACGAGCGCCACCGCCACCGCTACGAGGTCAACAACCTGCTGCGCAAGCGGCTCGAGTCCGCCGGCCTGATCGTCTCGGGGACGTCGCCGGACGAGCGCCTGGTCGAGGTGATCGAGCTCGACGACCATCCGTTCTTCGTCGCCTCGCAGTACCACCCGGAGTTCAAGTCCCGGCCGGAGCGGCCGGCGCCGCTCTTCCGGGAGTTCGTGGCGGCCGGACTGAAGCGGGCGCGCGAGACGCGGGCGCAGACGGCTGGCTGACCGTGGCGGGCCGCGTGAGCTCGGGACCCGACCGGTCGACCGGGTAGCAGGGCGAGTGAGCCGGGGATGAGGCGGGCGAGCGACGCGGAGCGGCGCCGTCTGCACGAGGACTTCGCCCGGCTCTGCGCGATCCTCAGCCCGTCCCGGGGGGAGCGCGCGTGCGCGGACCTCGTTCGTCGCGAGCTCGAGGAGATCGGCCTCGAGGTCGAGGAGGACGCGGCCGGAGCGGCCGTCGGCGGCGACTGCGGCAATCTCGTCGCCCGGGTTCCGGGGACGCGGGACGCCTGGCTTCTGGTCTGCGCGCATCTCGACACGGTGCCGCCGTCGGGTCCGATCGAGCCGGTCGTCGTCGACGGGGGCTGGGTGAATGCCGGGACGGGGATCCTCGGGGCCGACAACAAGGCGGCCGTCGCGGTCGCGCTCGGGCTGGCCCGACACTTTCACCGCCAGCCGGCCGACGTCGGGCTCGAGCTGGTCTTCACGGTCGTCGAGGAGGACGCCCTCGGCGGTGCGAAGGCGCTCGACCGGGCGAGCCTGCGCAGCCAGATCGGTTACATGTTCGACCACGCGACGCCGATCGGCCAGATCGTGACGGCCTCGCCGACGTACTACCGCCTCGTCGCCGAGCTCTCGGGCGTGGCGGCGCACGCGGGCATCCGGCCGCAGGACGGACGGAGCGCCGTGCTCGCCGGAGCCCGGGCGGTCGCGTCGATGCGGTTGGGCCGGCTCGACGACGAGACGACCGCGAACATCGGTGTCTTCGCGGGCGGGACGGCGGCCAACGTCGTTCCCGACCGCTGCCGGATTGTCGGCGAGGCGAGGAGCATCGACCCGGTCAGGGCCGAGCAGGCGATCACCGCGATGGTCGACCGGCTGGGGGACGCGGCGAACGCGCCGGACTGCGAGTGTGATCTCGACGTCTCGGTCGAGCGGCTCTTCGAGGGCTACCGGACGCGCCGGGGCGCGACGGAGATCCGTCTGGCGGAGGCGGCGCTCGGCGACTGCGGCTACGCGCCGGAGGCGATCGTGACCGGCGGCGGGTCGGACGCGAACGCGCTGAACGTCAAGGGCATGAGCTGTGTGAACCTGGCCAACGGGACCGAGCGAAACCACCAGCCCGACGAGCGGGTCAGCCTGGCCGCGCTCGAGGGGATGCTCGACGTCGGGTTGGCGCTGGTCCGCCGGGCCGGCGAGTTCGTCTGATGGCCGCCGGGCGCTAGCTCGATGCTGATGCTTCGCCAGGGCGTCGTCGTCGAGGCGGGCGACTGCCCCGAGCAGGACCTGATCGTCGAGCTTGCCGACGGCCGCCACCCGGCGGTCGCCGACGTGGGTCTGGTCGGCCGGTGCGAGCCGGGTGACACGGTGATCGTCAACGTCGAGGCCCGGGAGCTCGGACTCGGGTCGGGCGGGTTCGACATCGTCCACGTCAACCTGACGCGCGGCCTCGACGGCTCCGGCCGGCCGGGGGCGGCGGTGATGAAGCTCAACTACTCGAGCATCCAGCACGCGACGGTGGCCCTCGAGACCGCGCCAGACCCGCCCGGCGAAGGCGGCCGCGAGCCCGGCCGGCCGGCCGGCCGGGTCGGGGTGCTCGCGCTGCACGGACAGCTCGCACCGCTCGCCTGGGCGCTGGCCGAGGCTCGGCCGGGGAGGCGTGTCGGCTACGTGCAGACGGCCGGCGGCGCGCTTCCCGGGAGCCACTCGGCGGTCGTCCGCGACCTCCTCGCACGGGGATTGCTGGCTGCCCACATCACGGCCGGGCCGTGCTACGGCGGGCGCGACGGTGATGCCGTCACGACGATCGGGGCGATCGATCACGCGGTCGGAGCGCTGGGTCTCGAGGTCGTGATCTGCGGCCCGGGTCCGGGGATCATCGGGTCGGGGTCGACGCTCGGTCACGGCGGCATGGCCGCGCTCGACTCGGCTCACGCGGCGCTCGCCCTGGGTGTCGGCACGCTGGTCGTCCCGCGGATCTCGAGCGGCGATCCGCGTCCGCGCCACCAGGGAATCTCACATCACACGCGCGCCGTCCTCGAGCTGGTCCTCGCCCGGGTTGACGTCGCCCTGCCGCCGGGCGTCGATCGGCCGGACTGGGGCGCACGCCACAATTGGCGCGGCGGTCGGGCCGACCTCGCCGGCTACGCGGCGAGCGGTCTGCCGGCGAGCACGATGGGCCGGACCCTGGCGGCCGACCCGGTGTTCTTCGCGGCGGCCCTCACGGCCGGCGACCTGCTCGCCCGGTCGTCGTAGCGGCCGCCGGGCCGACCGGCCGGGACCGACAAAAGATCAGGGGGGTGTCCCCGGTGCGGTGGCGGGCTCGGGTCGGAAGACTCGAGCGCGGCGGCCAACAACCGGAGAGGGGCAGGGATGAACTTGAACAGACTTGGCGGGTGTCTGATCGTCGCGACCGCGAGCGTCGGTCTCGCCGCGTGCGGGAGCAGCTCGAAGTCGTCGGCGGCGACGACGACGACGAGCACGACGCTGGCGAAGGCGGCCCTGATCGCCCGGGCGAACGCGATCTGCACGACGGCCCAGAGCGCGGCGAGCTCGATCACGGCGCCGAAGTCCTACCAGGATCCGGTGGTGGCGGCGGCCTACTTCGATCAGGTCGCACCGATCACCGACAGGGAGACCGAGGATCTCCTGGCGCTGGCGCCGGCGAGCGAAGTGCAGGCCCAGTACACGGCGTTCACGTCCGCCCGGCAGGCGGCCAACACCCTGCTGCAGACGATCCGCCAGAAGGCGGACGCGAAGGACGCCAGCGGGCTTGAGGATCTGCAGAAGGTTCCGGACGCGGGCCAGAAGGTCGCCGACGCGGCGACCGCGCTCGGCGCGAGCGCGTGCGCCCAATGAGCATCCGGGCGGCCCGGACCGCCGGGGTGACGTGCGTCAGCCTGGCGGCCGGCCTGGCCGGCCTGACGGGGTGCGGCGGCGGGTCGAAGGCGCCGCCGGCCAAGCCGACGGCGACGACCGAGTTCAAGCAGGCCTACAGCGCCGAGCGGGCGTCGCTCAACGGCGTCAGCAACCAGATCGGGACGATCATCACGGGCGCCGACAAGAGCACGGACGCGCAGTTGATCGCCCAGTTCAACCTGGTCGAGCCGCGCTACCGGGCGGAGCTCACCAAGCTCGACGCGCTCAAGCCGCCGCCGGCCCTGGCGGCGCTCTTCACGACCTTGAAGACCGCGGCCGGGGTGCTCGACACCGACCTCGGGAAGATCACGGCGGCGGTCACCGCCGACGACGCGGCGGCGGCCGGGAAGGCGTCGCAGCAGCTCGCCGCGGACGTTCCTGGGCTGACCGCGGCTGCCGGGACGCTGCGCGCGAAGCTCGGGCTGCCGGCGAGTCCAGAGCCGTCCAGGGCACCGACGGGCGCGATCACCAACGGCAGGATCAGCGTCGTCTACGACCCGCCGAAGGGGGCCGATGCCAAGGTCGCCAAGCAGGTTCTCTCGCTCGGTGGCACCGACGGGGTCGCGTCGGGTCTGAGCGAGTCGTTCAAGCTGCCGACGAACATCACGATCCACGTCGTCAACGCCTTCGTCGGGCCGGACTACGACCCGCGGACACAGACGATCACGCTGTCGTACGCGTTCGTCAACTACGAGGCCGAGGTGCTCGAGACGAACTTCCCGGATCTGCGCCACGACGACAGCGAGCCGGGCCGGGAGCTGGCCGCGGTCGACGGGTTCATCCTGCTGCACGAGCTCGGCCACGCCCTGATCAGCGTCTACACGCTGCCGGTGCTCGGCAAGGAGGAGGACGCGGCCGACTCGATCGCGACCGTCTTCCTCACGCGGCTGGTCACCAACGGCGCGGAGTACGCGTTCGACGCGGCGCGGTTCTTCCACGCGCTGTCGGCCCGGCAGCGACAGCTCGCGCCGTCGGACTACTGGGACGCCCACTCGCTCGACCAGCAGCGGGCGTACAGCATCGTCTGCTGGATCGCCGGCTCGAGCGCCAAGTCGATGCACGCGGTCGCGAAGCTCGGGCTGCTCCCGCGGTCGCGACTGGACAGCTGCGGATCGGAATACCAGCAGACGGTCCAGTCCTGGGTGACGCTGCTCAGCCCGCATCTCCGGGCGTGAGGGCGAGTGGACCGGCCGCTGGACCCGCACCTGAAGCTCGTGCTCGAAGTCGATCGGGTCGATCCGCTCGGCGGGATGGTCGGCACGCCGGGCGATCCGGCGCGCGGCCGGGTGCTGATGGAGGCGGGTCTCGCCGAGCTTCTCGCCGACGAGCCGCTCAGCGCGGCAGAGCATCTCCGGGCGTCGCTCGAGCGACTCGTCGAACCGGCCGATCGGGTCGCTGCGGCGCTCGCCCTGGCGGCCGCGCTCAGCCGGACCGGGGGTCTCGAGACGGCGATCCGGGCGCTCGAGCAGACGGCGACCGGCCTGGTCGGGGACGCGCGGTTTCGGATCGAGGTCGAGCGGACGTCGCTCGCCCTCTACGTGACCGATCGGGCGGCGGCGGCGGTCGAGCAGATGAAGGCCTGGTCGGAGCTCGCCGGAGCGAGCGCGACCGAGCGCCTGGCCCTGGCGACCGCGGCGCTCGCGCATGGCTTCGACCCCGTCGGCCACTGCCGGCGACGCGCTTCCGCTGGCCCGCCGGGCCCTGGCCGACGGGAGGCTCGTCGCCGAGCAGACGGCTTCGGCCCCACCGTTCGGGAACGCCTGCTTCGTCCTCCTCTTCGCCGAGGACTTCGACGGGCTCGATCGGCAGATCGCGCTCGCCTTCGACGACGCCCGGTCGCGCGGGTCGGCCTTCGCCTTCGTGACTGCGTCGCTCGGCATATCGATGTCCGATCTGCTGCGGGGGGACCTCGCCCGGGCGATCGCGCACGCGGACGCCGCGCTGTCGACGTGGCCCGAGCTGAAGCGGACGCAGGTGGCCGATCGGTGGTGCTCGGCGGCGGTCTGCTTCCTCGTCTGGGGACTGCTCGACTGGGGCGACGTCGACCGGGCGCGGGGGCTGGTGGGCGAGTGGGCCGGGCTGGGCGACCTGGACTCGGCCGAGCTCGGGCTGATCGGTGTCGCCCGCGGTCTGGTGGCGGCTGCCGACGGCGACGACGAGGACGCGCTCGCGGACTTCCTGGCCTACGGCGAGATCTCACGGCGGGCGGGCTACGAGGACCGGGCGACGCCGTGGAGGCTGTTCGCCGCGCAGGCGGCGATCGGGCTCCAGCGCGATCGGCTGGCGGTCGAGCTGGCGGACGAGGCGATCGCGATCGCGGCGACCTGGGGCACGCCGGGCGGCCTGGGCACCGCCCTCCGGGTCCGGGGGCTGCTGGCCGGACCGGCCGAGGCGACCGAGCGCCTTGGGCGGGCCGTCGAGGTCCTCGCCGGCTCGCACTACCGGCTCGAGCTGGCCCGGGCCGACTACGCGCTGGGTGTCGCGCTGCTGCGCTCCGGCCGGCGGATGGACGGGCGGGCGGCTCTCGAACGGGCGCTCGACGTCGCCACCCGATGCGGGGCGACGCCGCTCGCCGAGCGGGCGCATGCCGAGCTGAAGATCGCCGGCGCCCGGCCGCGGAGACCCCAGTTCAGCGGTGTGGCGTCGCTGACGGCGAGTGAGCTGCGGATCGCCCGGATGGCGGCGGCCGAGCTGACCAACCGGACGATCGCGCAGGATCTGTTCGTCACGCCGAAGACGGTCGAGTCGCACCTGTCGAACGTGTACCGGAAGCTCGGCATAAACTCCCGGCGGCAGCTGGCCACCCTGCTCGCCGAGTACGCCGGCGAGGTGTCGGGCCGGCCGGCGTCGCTGATCGGGTGACCGGGTGTCGCGGTGCCCGGCGGCTCAGCGCAGCACGCCGGACGTACTCGCCGTCGCGGTGTCGGTCAGCACGTCCCGGGCCTCGACGGTCGCCGTCAGACGCCGCCGCGGGTGCCGGGCGAGCCAGGCTTCGCCGTAGGCGGTCAGCTCGACCGGGACGGTCGTCGGGCCGGCTGCGAAGACCGGCAGCAGGCTCTGGGCGACCGCCCGATGATCGACCTTGATGAAGATGCGGGCCAGGCCGGGCGCGGAGACGTCGAGCCTGACGGCGATCCCGTGCCGCGCGAGGGCCGTGGTCGCCGCCTCTCTGACGACTCCGATCCTCGCCTGGAGCGGCTGGGCCGGCCCGCCGAAGCCGGTCTGCGGGTCAAACGAGGACGTGAAGGCGGCGACGGCGAGATCGGTGACCGAGAGGTCGTCGGCCCGGGCCGACGGCTGGACGACCGAGACGCCGCCGAGCGCGAGATAGCTGCCGTCGGTCCGGGCGACGAGCGAGGCGGCGAAGGTGTCCTGGGCGAGCGGCGGGAGGGGCCGTGGGAACTCGCTGAAGACGAAGCCCGACCGGCCGCCGCCGAACGGCAGGTCGAGTGGGAGCCCGGCCGGGCCGCCGAGCGTCTGGTCGACGGCCCCGCCGGACCCGAGCCGCTCGACGGTCGTCTCGTCGCTCGACGGACCGCTTCGCAACACGGCGACGATCTCGCGGCCGGGGCCGGCGAGGAGCTGGTGGAGCTTGCCCGGGCCGAGCGGGGCGATCCCGTTCGAGCCGAACGTCGGGTCGAGCGTGCCGGCGGACGTGTACCGAGCCAGGCCACCGTTCACGCCGACGACGATCGATTGATCCGGATTGGTGGTCAGCCCGGTCCCGGTGCCGGGGCTCAGCGGTATCGGGACCGCGCCGTGGAAGCTGGCGTCGAGCGCGCCGGACGGGAGCAGGCGGGTCAGGTACTCGGCGAACCGGCCACCACCGAGGGCTCCGCCGCCGAGCGCGACGGTCTCGCCGTCGGGCAGCTCGGCCAGGTCCAGGCCGTAGCCGGCGCTCGCGGGGACGGTGAGGATCCCCGCCTGCGCGAAGTTCTGGTCGAGCGCGCCGGTCGGCGTGAGTCCGGCGACGACCCAGCGGGTGCTCAGCATCTGGGTCGGGCCGGGTGAGGGTCGTCCGGTCCTGCCGGTCACGACGAGCCCTCCGCCCGGGCGCACGGCCGCGGCCGCGCAGCTGCCGCAGCTGGCCTGGATCGGCAGCGGGTCGACGCCGGCGGTGCCGAAGCCCTGATCGACGGTGCCGTCCGGATCGAGGCGGACGAGGACGAGCTGGGCGAACTCGGACGGCCCGGCCGGGGGTCCGCTGCCGACGATCACGAGCTTGCCGTCGGCCTGGCGGACGACCTGCTCGATCTGGCTGAATGCCGGCAGGCCGACCGGCACCCGGGCGATTCCGCCTGACCCGAACGACCGGTCGAGCGTCCCGTCGGCGTCGAGCTCGACGGCGTCGAAGCCCGGCGGGCCGGAACGGTCGCCGAGTACGGCGACGACGCCGCCGCCCGGCAGGGCGACCGCCGGCGTGTCGGCCGAGCCATCGGCGGCGTCCCGGTGGGGCCCGCCGTCGTCGCTGGCGATGACGACCCGGCCGGGGGCCGTGATCGACTCGGATCTCGTCGCGCTCGCGGCGGCCGTGACAGGTTGGGATGCCGCGGAGGTCGCGACGTGCTGGGATGCCGCGGAGGTCGCGACAGGCTGGGCTGCGCCGGCCAGCGCGAGAAACACGACGAGAGCACGGCGGAGGGCCAGCATGCCGACCGGACCGTAGCGTCCGGCGGACGCGCGCACGGCGTCGGCGGGCCCGGACCGCCGACGGCCCGGCTCGCCGGGACCTGAGCGGCGGTCGTGTTGCCCGGGCAGGGACGCGGCCGTGGCCCGCGAAGTACGCGTCCATGGCAACCGTGATCGCTCCCGCCCAGCGGTTCCCCGCCCTGCTGGGAGACTTCCTCGCCTACCTGGGCTCCGAGCGCGGGCTTTCGCGGAACACGCTCGAGGCCTACCGGTCGGATCTCCTCCAGTTCGCGGCCCACCTCGAGCGACACGGGCGGGACGCCCTGGCGGCCGGGTCGGACGAGCTCGAGCTGTTCATGGCCGAGCTCGCCGGCGGCGACGCCTCCCACCCGCCGGTGTCGCCGGCCACGCTCCAACGCAAGGCCGCCTGCCTGCGGTCCTTCTACCGCCATCTTCGCCGGACCGGGCTGATCGACGACGACCCGACCGGGGATCTGCGAGGCCCGCCGAAGGCGCACCGCCTGCCGCAGGTTCTCAGCCCGGCCGAGGTGGCCCTGCTGCTGGCCGGCCCTCGCGGCAGCGATCCCGCCGCGCAGCGGGATCGGGCCCTGCTGGCCGTGATGTGCGCGTGTGGATTGCGCGCGTCCGAGGCGATCGGCCTGCTGGTCGATGATGTCGATCTGCGCCGGCGGGTCCTCCGGACCGGTGGGGAGGGCTCCCGCCAGCGCAGCGTGCCGGTCAGCTCGGACGCCCTGCGGCCGATCAGGGCGTACGTCGATCGGGGACGACCGGCGCTCGTCGGCGGGCGGGGCGACGACCATCTGTTCGTCAACCGGCGGGGGACGGGCCTGACGCGCCAGGGCCTCTACAAGATCGTCCAGGGGCACGCGCGGGCGGCGGGTCTCGACGACCGGATGAGCCCGCACACGCTCCGCCACACGTTCGCGGCGCGGTTGCTCGCCGGCGGGAAGGACCTGCGGTCGGTCCAGGAGCTGCTCGGCCACGCGGACATCGCGACCACGCAGATCTACGCCCAGCTCCCAGCCGAGCCGTAGGAGATCCGCGCCAGCTCCCGGCCGAGCCGTCGGTCCTCGGACCCGGCTAGCATCGCGGGGTGGCCACTCGGATGCTCCTGCTGTTGTGCGTCGGCGCGGCGCTCGCCGGCTGCGGCGACTCGCGCACACAGCCTCCGGACCTGTCGAGGCCGGCGACGCCCGACGGCTTCGACCACGCCGCGTATCCGGCCGCCGGCCTGCGGTTCAACGTGCCACGCGACTGGCGGGTGATCGCCGGCACGTCGCCGCAGGTCGTGATCCTCCAGTCGGGCCTGGCGACAGTCGCCGTCTGGCGCTATCCGCGGGACGGCGCGCTGCCGGGGACGAGGGGCGAGCTCAAGGCCGCCCTCCACTCGCTACTCGGCCAGGTCGGCGCCCGCGACCCGACGTTCGTCAGCCAGGGCGCCGCCGTCGTGGAGGTCGCCGGCCACGGGGCCGTCCAGATCCGCGGTCTCGAGACGATCGACGGTCTGCGCCGGGAGGTTCGGTCGACGCACCTCTACGTCAATCGCAGCGAGGTCGTCGTCGACGCGTTCGCCCCGCCGAGCATGTTCCTGCGAATCGACACCCAGGTCTTCCACCCGCTGCTCCGGTCGCTGCGGATCGAGCGGGTCCGGGCCTGAGAT
>DATAUX010000266.1:0-5389 GCA_036268015.1 Solirubrobacteraceae bacterium
CCCCGACGAGACGACCCGACCCGACTCAGGCGCCCCCCGACACCCCGTCAAGCGGCCCCGCGCCGTCATCCACCCAACAGCCGCCCGAGCCGGCGCAGCGCGTCGTCGACCTCGTCGCCGTCGACGATCACGGCCGGCAGCAGGCGGAGCGTGGCCGGCCCGGTCGCGTTGATCACGAGGCGCTCCTCGAGCAGCGCCCGCCGGGCGATCTTCGGGGCGTCGAGATCGAGGTCGAAGCCGATCATCAGACCGCGACCGCGGACGCTGACGACGTGCGGGAGCCGGGCGAGACCCTCGCGGAGACGCTCGCCGAGCTCACGGACCCGTTCGAGCAGGGCGTCGTCGAGCAGGATGTCGAGCGCGGCGTGGGCCGCGGCGCAGACGACCGCCCCGCCGGGGAAGGTCGATCCGTGGTCGCCGGGGGCGAACGTGTCGGCCCGCTTCGGACCGGTGATCATCGCGCCGATCGGGAGGCCGCCGCCGAGCGCCTTGGCCGTCGTCAGGAGGTCGGGGACGACGCCGGACTGCTGGTAGGCCCATGGCGTGCCGGCCCGGCCGAGGCCGGTCTGGACCTCGTCGAAGATCAGCGTGGCGCCGTGGCGGTCGCAGAGCTCTCGGGCGGCGCGGAGCAGCTCGTCGCTGAGCACGTGGACGCCGCTCTCGCCCTGGATCGGTTCGAGGATCACGGCGGCCACGCCGTCGTCGATGACCTCGGCGAGGGCGTCGACCCGGGCGGGCACGGCGACGAAGCCGGGGACGAGGGGAGCGAACGGCGCCTGCTTGGCCTCCTGCGGCGTGGCCGACAGGGCGCCGTACGTGCGGCCGTGGAAGGCGCCGTGGACGGAGACGATCGTCCCGCCCTGCTTGGCCTTGCGGGCGCACTTGAGCGCCGTCTCGACGGCCTCGGCGCCGGAGTTCGTGAAGAACACCCGCCCGCCGAGCGAGCTCTCGGCCAGCCGACGGGCGAGCCGGGCCATCGGGTCGGTGTAGTAGAGGTTGCCGACGTGGATCAGACGGGCGGCCTGGTCGGTGATCGCGGCGACGACGGCCGGGTGGCAGTGGCCGACGCTGGAGACGGAGATCCCCGTCAGGAAGTCGAGGTACTCGTTGCCCTCGAAGTCCCACAGCCGGGTTCCGCTGCCGCGGACGAACTCGACCGGATAGCGGGCGTAGTTGGACGTCAGGTAGTCGTCGGCCCAGTCGACGCAGCTCGAGTCGGTCATCGTCATTGCTCCGGCGAGATCTTCGTGCCGATGCCGACGTCGGTGAACAGCTCGAGCAGCAGCGAGTGCGGAATCCGGCCGTCGATGATGTGGGCGGCGCCGACACCGCCGCGGACGGCCTCGACACAGGCCTCCAGCTTGGGCCTCATGCCGCCGCCGATTCCGGTCAGGGCGTCGTCGACCTGGTCGGTCGTCGTCTTGGCGATCAGGCTGTCGGGGTCGGGCGGGTCGCGCAGCCAGCCGCGGACGTCGGTCAGGAAGATCACCTTGTGGGCGCCCATCGCCCGGGCGACGGCGGCGGCGGCGGGGTCGGCGTTGACGTTGTAGGACTTGCCGGATCGGTCGGCCCCGACCGACGCGACGACGGGAATGTAGTCCTGGGCGACGTGGCGGATCACGTCGACGTCGGTCCGCTCGATCTCGCCGACGAAGCCGATGTCCTGGCCGCTCGGCGCGGTCCGGCGGACGACGCGGAAGAGGGAGCCGTCGTCGCCGCAGAGGCCGACGGCGGGCCCGCCGTGGCGGTTGAGGCGCAGGACGATGTCCTTGTTGATCTTGCCGACGAGGACCATCTTGGCGATCTCGACGGTCGCCTCGTCGGAGACGCGCAGGCCCTCGACGAACTCGACCGGCAGGTGCAAGCGCTCCATGTAGGCGGTGATCTCGGGTCCGCCGCCGTGGACGACGATCGGGTTGATCCCGACGTACTTGAGCAGGACGACGTCGCGGGCGAACTCCTCGCAGAGGTCGGGGTCGTTCATCGCGGCGCCGCCGTACTTGATCACGATCGTCTTGCCGTGGAAGTCGCGGATGTACGGGAGGGCCTCGAGGAGGGTTCCTACGTCGCGCATGTCCGGGCCTCCATCAGGTCGTGTACTCGGCATTGATCTTCACGTAGCCGTAGGAGAGATCCGAGAAGAAGACCTCGGTCTCGGCGCCGTCGCCGGGCAGGCGGACGGCGTAGTCGACCTCGTCACGCTCGACGGCCTTGGCGAGCGAGGCGAGGTCGAAGTCGCGGGCGGCGCCATGGGAGCAGACGTCGACACCCTCGATCGAGATGTCGAAGTCGATCGGCGCGGAGTCGAGCAGCGCGCCGCCGACGGCCTGGGCGATCCGCCCCCAGTTGGGGTCGGCGCCGAACAGAGCGGTCTTGACGAGGGGTGAATCGGCGACGGCGCGGGCGACGCGGCCGACGGCGACGGGGTCACCGCCGGTGACGTGGATCCGGCCGACCCGCCTGGCGCCCTCGCCGTCGTGGGCGATCAGCAGGGCCAGCTGACGCAGCAGGGCGTCGAGGGCCTCCCCCAGCCGCAGCTCGTCCTCGGTCTCGGCCTGCACGCGGACACGGCTCGCGCCGCTGGCGATCAGGATCGCCGTGTCGTTGGTCGAGAGCTGGCCGTCGACGGAGATCCGGTCGAACGAGCGCTTGACGGTGACGCCGAGCAGGAGGTCGGCGGTCGCGGCGTCGAGCAGGGCGTCGGTCTCGATGAAGCAGAGCATCGTCGCGAAGCGGGGTGAGATCATCCCGGCGCCCTTGCACTGGGCACTGAGGTGGACGGTCCCGGACGGGAGGTCGACCGCGAGGGCGGCGTGCTTGTCGATCGCGTCGGTCGTACGGATCGCCGCGGCGAAGTCGACCGCCCCGTCGGGCCGCAACTGGGCCTGGGCGTGGCGGAGTCCGCCGACGACGAGGCCGCCGTCGAGGAGGACGCCGATCACGCCGGTCGAGGCGACGGCGACCTGGTCGGGCTCGGCCCCCGAGACGATCGCACCGGCGCCCTGGACGCGGGCGGCCTCGTCGAGCCCGCGCCGGCCGGTCGCGGCGTTGGCGGTTCCCGAGTTGGCGACGATCGCCCGCAGGGCGTCGAGCCGGCAGCGCTGCTGGCAGACGAGGACGGGGGCGGCGAGCACGCCGGAGCGGCAGAAGCGGGCGGCGCTGACGGTGTCGGGCGGGTCTGATACGAGCAGGCCGAGATCGAGCCCGCCGTCGGCCTTCAGACCGCAGGCGACGCCGGCCGCGCGGAACCCGGCGGGCAGCGGGGCGTCGGGGTCGAGCTCGCGGACGTGGTCGGGGCGGTCGACCCAGCGTGAGGTGAAGAAGCTCACAGCAGCCCGGCCGTCTCGGGGAGCCCGAACATCAGGTTGAGGTTCTGGACGGCCTGGGAGGACGTCCCCTTCCAGAGGTTGTCGATCGCGGCGAAGACGAACAGCTTGCCGGTCCGCCGGTCGGCGTGGGCGTGGATCCGGGCGAAGTTCGTCTCGCGGACGTCGCGGACGCCGGGTGGCCGGCCGACCAGCTCGATGAACGGCTCGTCGGCGTAGCGCTCGGCGACGAGCGCGTCGAGCTCGGCCTGGTCGACGGGACGGGTCGGGGTGACATAGCACGAGAGCAGCTCGCCCTGGTCGAGGGGGAGCAGGTGCGCCGTGAAGGCGGCGATCACTGGGTTTCCCATTCTGGCCAGTTCCTGGTCCAACTCGGGCATGTGACGGTGGCGCCCGACGCCGTAGGGGACGACGTTCTCGGCGACGGAGACGAAGTGCGTCTTGTCGGTCGGCGTCCGGCCGGCGCCGGATACGCCGGTCTTCGCGTCGATCACGACGTCGGCGATCAGGCCAGCCTGGGCGAGCGGGGCCAGGGCGAGCAGGGCGGCGGTCGGAAAACAGCCGGGACAGGCGACCAGGTCGGCGGCGGGGATCGCGTCGCGGTGGAGCTCGGGCAGGCCGTAGACGGCGGTCGCGAGAAGCTCGGCGTGGAGGTGGGGTACGTACCACTCCTCGTAGACGCCGACATCGTCGAGGCGGAAGTCGGCGCTCAGGTCGACGACGCGGGCGCCGGCCTGGCGGAAGCCGGCGGCGACCGGGGCGGAGGCGCCGTGGGGATAGGCGATCACGGCTGCGTCGACGTCGCCGTGGACGGCGAGGTCGAGCGGCTCGAGCTGGAGCGGGACGCGGTGGTGGGGGTAGACATCGTCGAGCCGGCGGCCGGTCTCCGAACGGGCCGTCACGGCCCGCAGGTCGAAGTCCGGGTGCCGCCAGAGCAGGGCTGCGGCCAGGGCGCCGGCGAATCCGGTCGCTCCGGCGACGACGACGCTAGGCATCGTGAGCACTCCCGGGCCGACCGGCACTAGGCACGGAGCTCACCACCGACCTGGTCGGCGAGCGCGGCGGTGATCGCCGTCCGCCGGGCGGCGACGTCGGCGTCGGTCAGGGTCCGGTCGGCCGCGCGGAACTCGAGGTGGAGGGTCAGCGAGACGCGCCCGTGACCGACCTGGTCGCCGCGGTAGACGTCGAGCACGTCGACGCCGGCCAGGTCCGGGCCGGCGTTGGCCCGGACGACGTCGATCACCCGGTCGGCTGGGACGTCGTCGGCGACGATCACCGACAGGTCCTGGAGGACGGCCGGGAAGTCGCTGAGGCCGGCGTAGGAGACGACCGCGGGAGCGGCGGCCTCGACGACGTCCAGGTTGAGCGAGAAGGCGGCGACGCGGTCGAGGCCCCAGTCGGCGGCGACGAGCGGGTGGACTTCGCCGACGAAGCCGATCCGCCGGCCGCCGACGAGGACGTTGGCGGTCCGGCCGGGGTGCAGGAAGGGCCAGGGGGCGGCGGCGACCGACCAGTCGACGCCGACCGTGTCGAGGACGGCGGCGACGAGCGCCTTGGCGGTGAAGAAGTCGGCCGGCGGGGCGGCGGGGCCACGCCACGACCGCCCGCCGTAAGCGCCGGTGAGCAGGCCGCCGAGCATGTGCGCCTCGAAAACCGGAGTCTCGGCGTCCGCCAGCTCGCGGTCGTTGTGCACGCGGTAGACGGTGCCCGACTCGAAGATCTGGAGGGCGGTGGCGCCGCGGGCGACGTTGTGGCGGGCGACGTCGAGCAGCGAGCCGAGCATGTTCGTACGCATCAGCGACTGGGCTTCGGAAAGGGGGTTCTCGATCCGCACGGCGCGCCGCATCGGGTGGTAGTCGGGCAGCCGGAGCCGGTCGGCCACGCCGGAGTCGGTGAAGCTCCAGCCGACGACCTCGTGCAGGCCGCGGCCGACGAGGACGTCCTGCGCCCGCCGCCGGGCGTGCGTGAGGCGGCCGGCGGCGCCGTTGCGCGGTGGCAGCGTCGCCGGCAGCAGGTCGACGCCGTCGATCCGGGCGACCTCCTCGATCAGGTCGACCTCGCGG
>DATAUX010000267.1:0-3080 GCA_036268015.1 Solirubrobacteraceae bacterium
GTCGGCGTCTGAGTGGACGTCGTCGACGGCGGGGCCGTCGAAGCCGGGGCCGTCGAAGCCGGGGTCGTCGACGGCGGGGTCGTCGCGGCCGGTGAGCTCGCCGCCGGCGTCGTCGCCGGCCCGCCGCTCGTCCCCGGCGAGCTCCCGCCTCCACAACCCCCGACCAGGACGGCGGCCGCAGCCACGGCTGCGCCCAGCGCTGACCGCCCGCCGATCAAGACCGGCCGGCTAGAGCCCCGGCCAGTGGCGAACGACGAACCCGCCGCCCTCGCCGCCCGTGCCGACCTGCCACCGGGTCCCGAACACGCCGCTGCGGCCGACCGTGTCGTAGCGCAGACCGTCGATGTACATGAACGTGTGTCCGGCGTTCGCGTAAACGGTGATGTACTTGCCCGGCCCCGGAACCCCCCAATGCTCGAGGTCGCCCGACGTCTCCGGCGTCGACAGCAGGCCGCCGGCCGCCAGCGCGTAGCTGACCGACCCGGAGCAGTCGTACGCGTTGTCGACGAACGACGCGTGGCCACCCCCGTACACGTAGGGGAAGTCGGCGATCGCGTTCGCCCCGGCGATCACCGCGGCCACCGTCGCCGGGCCGTACGCCGGCGGCGTGACCGTCCCGGCCGCGCTGATCGTCCCCGGCTTCGAACCCTCCTTCTCGGCCTTCTCGGCCCCCTCCATCTGCTTGAGCTGGGCCTCGATCTGCGCATCCGACGGCGCCCCCGGACTGACCGACGTCTCCAGGGCCGCCTGGGCCGGACTGATCGCCTTCGCGTGGGACGCGGCGCCCGCCGGCAGCGGGAAGCTCTCGGCCGCCTCCGGATCCGGGGCCATCCCGGCGACGGCGTGCCGGTCGGCGGCCGACGGCGCCTTGACCGAAGCGACGGTCCGCAGGCTCGAGCTCGACCTGCCGCCGCCGGACACACCCGGCGAGCTCGAATGGCCGCCGAGCGCGACGACGGCGACGACCACGACGACCAGGGCTGCCGCGCCCCCGAAGATCGCTGGGCGCCGCGAACCGCCGACGGTCTTGGCTGGGCTTTCTGATCTCTCCATGGCGCGCGCTCGCCGGCAGGATGCCATAGATCCCGACCCGGGCCAACCCCTTCGTCCTGGCGATCTGGAAGTGTTCGGTCGATGCGGCTCGCCACCTTCGTCGCCCCCGGTCGGTCGATCCCCGTCGCCGGCGAGATCCGCGACGGCCGGGCGATCGCCTTCGGATCCGGCGGCGAGTCCGTCGTCGATCGCCTCGCGAACGCCAGTCTCGAACCCGCCGACGGCGACTCCTGGCCGCTGGACGATGTCGACCTGCTCGCCCCGGTCCCGGCCCCCCGCGCGATCTTCGGGATCGGCCTCAACTACCGGGCCCACGCCGCCGAGCAGGGCGCCGAGCTCCCCGACCGGCCGATCGTCTTCCTGAAGCTGCCGTCCAGCGCCGCTCCGCCCAACGGCGCCGTCCGCTGCCCGGACGTCGTCCGGCGACTCGACTACGAGGGCGAGCTCGCCGTCGTGATCGGCTCGGCCGGCCGGGTCGCCGGGTACGCCGTCGCCGACGACGTCAGCGCCCGCGACCTCCAGGGCCGGGAATCCCAGTGGACCCGGGCCAAGGGCGCCGACGGCTTCTGCCCGTACGGTCCGTGGATAACGACCGCCGACGAGATCCCCGACCCCCACGCCCTCGGCCTGCGGACCTGGGTCAACGGCGACCTGCGCCAGGACGGGACGACCGGCGACATGATCTTCAGGATCCCCGACCTGATCGCCTTCATCGCCGAGACCTGCACCCTGATGCCCGGCGACCTGATCCTCACCGGGACGCCGTCGGGCGTCGGGATGTCGATGGACCCCCGCCGGTTCCTCGCCTCCGGCGACACCGTCCGGATCGAGATCGACCGGCTCGGCGCGATCGAGCACCGGATCGCCTGATCGGCGCCGACCGCCCGCTCCGGCGGGTCGGCCGAGCACCACTCACGTCGCTCAGGCCGCCCCTCACTCCCGGCCGCGACCCGGCGACCGACGCTTCAGTGCTTGGAGATGACCCGGTCGATCAGGCCGTACTCGGCGGCCTCGTCAGCCTTGAAGAACCGATCCCGCTCCATATCACGGTGGACTTCCTCGACCGGCTTCTCGCAATGCCGGGCGTAGATCTCGTCGATCCGCGCCCGCGTGTTGAGGATCTCCTTGGCGTGGATCTCGATGTCGGTCGCCTGGCCCTCGAAGCCGGCCGACGGCTGGTGCATCAGGATCCGGCTGTTCGGCAGCGCCATCCGCTTGCCCTTCGCCCCGCCGGCCAGCAGCAGCGAGCCCATCGACATCGCCACGCCGATGCACATCGTCGCGATGTCCGGCTTGACGAACCGCATCGTGTCGTAGATCGCCAGACCCGCGTAGATCGACCCGCCCGGCGAGTTGATGTACAGCGAGATGTCCTTGTCCGGATCGGCCGACTCGAGATGCAGCAGCTGGGCCACGATCACGTTCGCGACCTGGTCGTCGACCTCCGTCCCGAGGAAGATGATCCGCTCGTTGAGCAGCCGCGAGTAGATGTCGTATTCGCGCTCGCCGCGCGCCGTCCGCTCGACGACCATCGGAATCATTGGCATTGCCCGAACCCTATCGACTGCGCCGCCGGTCCCCGGCCTCGGGGTCGCTCACAGGTTCACGCCGGCCATGCCCGACGCGTCGTACCGGTCGCCCGCCGCCCCGCCGACGAACTCGCCGATCCGGTCGAGATCCTCCGGCGTCAGGTCGACCTCGATCGCGGCGAGGTTCTCCTCGAGGTACGTCCGCCGCTTCGTTCCCGGGATCGGCACGACATCGTCGCCCTGCGCGAGCACCCACGCCAGGGCCAGCTGGCCGGCCGTGCACCCGTGGTCGGACGCCAGCTGCCCCACCCGCTCCGCCAGCTCCCGGTTCGCCTCGAGGTTCTCGCCCGTGAACCGCGGCCCCCGCCGCCGGAAGTCCCCCTCGTCGAGCTCGTCCGGCGAGCTGAACCGACCTGAGAGGAAGCCCCGCCCGAGCGGCGAGTACGCCACCAGGCCGATGCCCAGCTCCCGCAGCGTCGGCAGGATCTCGTCCTCGAC
>DATAUX010000268.1:0-1595 GCA_036268015.1 Solirubrobacteraceae bacterium
GCGAGGACTCGCGGCCGACCGTCCGAGTCACGGCCGATGTCCACGGCGTAGCTGAATAGCTGGTGGGCTCCCGGCAGGCGGACCTGGTCGACCTGGCGGAGGAACCCGTCGTGCGAGAAGACGACGTCCGGCGCGATCAGCCCACGTCGGAGGAGCTCACGCGGGCCGTAGAGGTCCTCGAGCACGAGGTTCAACAGCTCCGCCCGCTCGATCACCCCCGTCTCCAGGGCCTCCCAGTCCCGGCTCGAGAGGACCGTCGGCACGGGGTCCAGGAGCCAGCTCTGCCCCGGCCGCGACGAGTCGCCGTACGCGTTGTAGACGACCCCGTCCTGGTCGATCAGCCGGGCCGCCTCGTCGCGCCGGCGCAGCAGCTCCGCCGGCCCGAGCTTCGCGAACGCCCCGCTCAGGTGGGCCCAGTGCTCGCGCGGCACGCCGGCCGCGTCGACCATCTCGTCGTAGCGGCCGGGCACCGGGTGGTAGCCCCCGTTGGGCGTGGTCGTCATCGTGATCGCGCCCCGGCCCCGCCCCGCAGCTCAGCGCCGGCGCGCGCGTCTCAGGTCGAGCGTCCGCGGGTATTCCCCGTCGCCGCAGAAACCATCCCGCTCGATGCCCTCGCCCGCCGGCCACTCGATCGTCCTGTCGGCGTGCCCGAGCTGCGAGAACCGGCTCGCCCGCCGGGCCTCGGCCTCCTTCGCGTTGGCCGGCACCCGGTCGTAGGACCGTCCGCCCGGGTGGACGACGTGGTACGCCGCCCCGCCCAGCGACCGGCCGGTCCACCGGTCGACGAGATCGAAGTGCAGCGGCGAGTGGACGCCGATCGTCGGGTGCAGGGCCGACGTCAGCTGCCGGGCCCGGAAGCGCACGCCGGCGACGTAGCTGCCCGGCGTCCCGGTCGACGACAGCGGCACGACGACGCCGTTGCAGGCGATCGCGTGACGCGACGGCGTCAGCCCGTCGACGCGGACCTGGATCCGCTCGAGCGACGAGTCGACGAACCGCGACGACCCGGCCGCCGCGTCCTCGCCGAGCACGTTCCACGGCTCGATCGCCGCCCGCAGCTCGATCGACACGCCGTCGACGTTGGTGATCCCCAGGCGCGGAAACCGGAACTCGAGGAACGGGTCGATCCAGCCGGCCTCGAACGGGAAGCCGTGCCGGCCGAGGTCCTCGGCGACCGCCCGGATGTCGGCGGCGATCCACCACGGCAGCAGGAACCGGTCGTGCAGCTCGGTCCCCCACCGGACCAGCGACCCGGTGTACGGCTCGGCCCAGAAGCGGGCGACCAGCGACCGGACGAGCAGCGCCTGGACGAGCGCCATCTGCGGGTGCGGCGCCATCTCGAACCCGCGCAGCTCGACCACGCCGAGCCGGCCGCGCTCGGACTCCGGCGAGAACAGCTTGTCGATGCAGAACTCCGCCCGGTGGGTGTTGCCCGACAGGTCGACCAGCAGGTTGCGCAGCAGCCGGTCGACGTGCCACGGCAGGACCTTGTCCTCGGCCGCCAGCTGGTCGAGCTCGGCGAACGCGATCTCCAGCTCATACAGGCTTTCGTGGCGGCCCTCGTCGACCCGCGGCGCCTGGCTCGTCGGGCCGAC
>DATAUX010000269.1:0-14987 GCA_036268015.1 Solirubrobacteraceae bacterium
TCGCCCCCGCCCGGCAGTCTGACCGTCGAGCCGTACCGCGCCGGCGTCGCCGTCCCGTCGAGCACGTTGGCTCCCGTCAGGGCGGCCACCGTCGCCGTCGCCGGGTTGCGCAGCAACTCGGCCGGCTCGGCCAGCTGGACGATCACGCCGCGCTCGATCACGCCGATCCGCTGGGCCAGGGCGCTCGCGTCCTCGAACGCATGGGTGACCAGCAGCGCCGGCAGTTCGAGCCTGACGAGCTGATCGGCCAGCTCGTCGCGGACCTCGCCGCGCGTGATCGCATCGAGCGCCGCGAACGGCTCGTCGAGCAGCAGGACCCGCGGTTCCCGGGCGAGTGCCCGGGCCAGCGCGACCCGCTGGCGCTCGCCGCCCGAGAGCTGGCCCGGCCGCGCCCTCGCGAGATGGTCGATGCCGAGCCGCTCGAGCAGGTCCGGACGCGGCCGCCGTCCGGCGAAGCGGACGTTCGCGGCCACGCTCAGGTGCGGGAACAGCCCGTAGTCCTGCGGGACGTAGCCGACCCGGCGGTCCTCCGGACGGAGATTGGTGCGCCGCGCCGCGTCGAACCAGACCTCCCGATCCAGGCAGATCCGTCCCGTCTTCGGCCGCTCGAGCCCCGCCACCGCGCGCAGCAGCGACGTCTTGCCGGCGCCCGATCGGCCGATCAGCGCGACCGTCTCGGTGCTCAGGCTGAGCGCGGCGCGGAGATCGAACGACCGCCGCGGAAGAGTGATGTCGATATCGAGCTTGTCCATGATCCGAGGAGTTTGGCGGTGACGAGGATCGCCGCGCTGACGATCACCAGCAGCACGCCGATCGCGACCGCCTGATCGAGGCTCGCGTCGAACTGGCCGTAGACGGCGAGCGACAGCGTCTCCGTCGAGCCCTGGAAGCTGCCCGCGAAGAGGATCGTCGCACCGAACTCGCCGATCCCTCGCGCGAACGCGAGCGCGGCCGACGCGCCGAGGCCCGCCCGGGCGAGCGGCAGCCCGACTCGCAGCATCCGGCGGACCCTGCCCGCCCCGAGCGTTCCGGCGACGTCGATCAGGGTCGGGTCGATCGCTTCGAACGCGGCGATCGCGCCCCGCAGGTAGAACGGGCTCGCGACGAGGACGATCGCCATCACGACCGCGGCCTGCGTGAACCCGAGCGTGATTCCGAGCGATGTCAGCGTGCCTCCGAGCAGGCCGAGCCGGCCGTACGCGGCCAGCAGACCGATCCCGGCGACGGCCGGCGGCAGGACGAGCGGCAGCTCGACCAGCGTGATCACCAGGTTGCGGCCCCGAAAGCGGCTGCGGCCGAGCGCGTATGCGAACGGGGTGCCCAGCAGCAGCGTCAGGCCCATCGCGATCAGGTTCGTCTTCAGCGACACCTTGATCGCGTCCGTGCTGACCTGCGTGCCGAACTCGTGCAGCGTCTGCCCGACCGGCTGGTAGACGATCAGCGCAACGATCGGCAGCAGCAGGAATCCGAACACGACGGCGAGCACCGCGGCCGTCAGGACGAAGACGACGACCGGCCCGACCGCGGAACCAACCCGCGCCCAGGCCGACTCGCCGACGTCTGGCGCGCCGCGTGCGGCGCGTGGGCTCACGGCTTGCCGAAGCCCGCGGCCTTGAGCCTCGCCTGACCCTTCTTCGAGAGGACCAGCTTGACGAACGCCTTGGCAGCCGCCTGGTTCTTGCTGGCCTTGACCACCGTGATGAAGTCCTGCGTGCCGGGCTTCGCCTTCCCCGGAAGCCCGACGACCTTGACCTTGCTGCCGGCCGCCTTCGCGTCGGTGATGTAGACGAAGCCGACGTCGCCCTGCCCGGACGCGATCTGCGCGACGACCTGGGTCACGTCGGTCTCCTGGCTGACGATGTTCTTCGTCGCGGCAGCGGTGATCCCGAGGTTCGTGAACGCCGTCGCCGCGTAGTCACCGCACGGAACCGTCGAGTTGCAGACGACGATCTTGACGCCCTTCTTCGTGATGTCCGAGACCGACTTGATGTGGGCGGGGTTGTCCTTCGGAACGATCATCACCAGCGTGTTGGTAGCGAACTCGACCGGCTTCTCGGCCAGCCCGGAGCTGAAGAGCTGGGCCGGCTGCTTCGGGCTCGCCGCGGCGAACACGTCGGCCTGCTGGCCCTGCTGGATCTCGGTCTCGAGCATGCCCGACCCGCCGAACGTGTACCGCGGGCTCCGGCTGATCTCCGGAAAGACCTTGGTCAGCGAGGCGGCCGCCAGAATCGTCAGCTGGTTGCTCGCCGCCCGGGCCGCCGGCGCCGCCGCGGCGCCGCCCGCGCCCGCGCCCGAGGCCAGGCCGGCGGCGGCCGTGGCGGCGACGGCCGACATTGCGAGGACTCGGCGGGTGCCGAGCCGATGGCTTCTCATGTTCGCGGCTCCCCTATGTAGTTCGTTGAAAGCAGGCGCCGACGCGATTCGACGGCAGCGGCGGCCATCCTAGCCAGTGTCTACCGCCCAGGGCCGCAGGGCTAACGTAATCTCAGCAGTCCGGCAACCCGGTGCTCGTCGCCGACCTCGCGGCCTGCGCGCCCGCGGGCCGACCATGGCCGCTCAGGTGTAGAGCACGGCGTTTCGATCGGCGCGGCCACCGGCGAAGCCCTGCGGCCGGCCGCCCCGCGCGTCGAGGTAGGCGAGCTCCCGCGAGATCCCGCCGAGCCCGCCCGGCGGCGAGACGTGGTCGAGCATCCACGTCTCGAGCGCGACGCCGCCAGCCGTCTCGAGCACCCGCAAGGCCCGCGCCTGCTGGGGGAAGTCGACCAGCGACGCCGTCGAGATCAGCCAGTAGCCGCCGCCCGGACCAGGTCGCGGGCTGATCCGATTGCGGTGCGTGTGGCCCCAGATCGCCGCGAGCACGCGCGGCGACCGGTCGAGCTCCGCGAGCAGCCCCGGACCCCCCGCCGTCGTGTCGAGCGGCTGGTGGGAGAAGACCAGCACCGTCCGCTCGCCCGCCGCCGCGAGCTCTGACGCCAGCCACGCCGGCTGCCCGGGTCCGACGATGCCTCCGGACCCGCCGTTGCGCCGGACCAGGTCGAGCACGATCACCCGAACGGCGCTGCCCACGTCGAAGCTGTAGTTGAGCTCCGGGCCGTCGCCCCGGTCGCCGCCGGCGGCGGCGCTGGCCGCCCGCAGCCGTCCGACCAGCTCGGTCGGCGCGAGCTCCGCCCGGCGCGAGTCGGCCGGCACGTCGACGCCGGCCGAGTCGAGCAGCCGCGAGATCAGCCCGCCGATCGCCGACGGGTCGCCCAGACCGTCGGGAGCCGCGCTCGACGCCCGGGCCAGCCCGCCGATCTCGGCCGGCAGACCGGTCGGGAGCTCCCAGACCGCTCGCGAGCCGACGGCGATCGCCCGGCTCAGCGGCGACGGCGGCACGACCCCCGCGACGAGCAGATCGTGATCGCCGAGCACCGGATACCACGGGGCACGCAGACCCGGGCTCATGAAGCCGGCCACCGCCGCCTCGAGCAGCGCCGGATGCCGGGGCGCGTCGAGGGCCGGCCGGTAGTAGAGCGGGTCGGGGTCCGCCGCCTCCTGGACGCCGTGGTAGCCGGGCCCGCCGCTCCCGGCCGTGACCGCTCCCCCGTGGAGCACGGCCAGCGCCCACGCGAGCTCGTTGGCCTGGGCGTTGTCGACCAGGTCGCCGCCCTGGAGCACCGCATCCGGGGCGAGCGCCGCCACCGACCGCAGCACGCCGGCGAGGACCTGGGCCGTCAGCGTCTCGTGCGGCCGGAAGGTGGAGTTGAACGGCGGCCCCAGGCGGGCGAGGAACGGCACCCGGGCCGGTGACTGGGCGTCGAGCACGTGCGCGTCGGTGACGTGAGCCAGCGTCGCGAGCACCCGGCGATGCCCGCTCGCCCGGGCGAGCTCCGTCCGCCCGACGAGCGGCTCCCCCGCGCTCACCCGCAGCACGCCCGACCCGTCCGGATCCGACCAGGTCGACCGCAGCGTCGACCCGTCCGCCGCCGGGCCCGGCCCCGACGCCGCGCCGGCGCACGCCTCGAGCAGGAGACCCGACCCGAACGCGCCCGCCGACCAGCGCAGCGCAGCCGCCCGGCCGCCGCCGACGTACACCCTGCGCATCAGCTCCCGGCGCGTCGACCCGCTCCCGCTCATCCTCAGATCGTCCCCGACACGACCCGCGCGCCCGCCACGGCCTGGCGGGCGACGAACCCGACGGCGATCGCGCCGATCACGAGGAGCCCGCCGGCGAGCAGCGCGATCTCGCCGGGACCGGCCGCCAGCGGCAGGACGGCGTAGTCGGCCGCGATGTGCGACAGCTCGGGCCCGAGGATCCACCGCTCGAGGACGACGCCGACGACCGCTGCCGGGACGAGCACGCAGACCGCCGCGCCGGCCAGCAGTCGCGCGACCGACCCGGTTCCCGCACCGCACGCTCGCAGCACGCCGAGCGTCGTGCGCCGGTCCTGGGCGGTCAGCGCGAGCGCCTGGACGAGCGCGTACAGGCAGACGAGGCCGTCGACCACCGCGATCGCCCGGAGGATCGCCGTCAGCGCGGCGATCAGCGCCTTCCCGCCACCGACCGCGCCCCCGGCGTCGTCGACCCGCCCGCCGAGCGCGTCCACGCGCGCGGTGACCCCGCCGACGGTGCCGCCCGCGCCCAGGACGACGGCGATCCGCTCGGGCGCGCCCGGGTCGGCGGTGAGCAGCGTCGCGGCCGGGATGTACGCGATCCGCCCGTCGTGGTCGAGCGAGCTGACGATGCCCGCGACCCGCAGCCGCCGCTCCCTGCCGCCGGGCAGCTCGAGCGCCAGCGTCGAGCCGACGTCGAGGCCGAGCACGTTCGCCAGCCCGCTGCCGACCTCCGCCTCGCCGGCGCCGCCGATCCGCCGGCCGGAGACGAGCGGCGGCGCCTCGAACCTCGTGTGGTCTCCCGCGTACGCGACGACGTCGATCGTCTCACCGAGCGAGAACGAGTCGAGCGCCGTGACCTCGTAGCGGGGCGCGGCCGCCGCTACGCCCGGGATGCGACGGACCGACGGGCTCGCCGATGCCGGCAGCGACGCCGTCAGCGCGTACCGCCGACCGAGCGAACCCGGATCCGACCGGAGCGCGACCAGCTCGGACGCGAGCGCCAGCATCAGCAGGATGAAGGCCGCCGACACGCCGAGCACGACCAGCGTCGACGCCAGCCGAGCCCGCCGGGCCGCGACGAGCCGGGCGCCGAGGCCGGCCAGGCCGCTGGCCAGTCGGCGCAGACGCGGCCGGGCCCGCCGCGCGTCGACGGCAAGGTCCGCGCCCCGCAGCAGGCGCGACGGCGACCGGCCCGCCGCCCGCCAGGCCGGCCAGGCCGAGGTCACCACCGCGACACCGACGGCGACCGCCCAGCAGCCGATCAGCGGCAGCACGATCCGCCCGCCCGGCGGCAGCTCGTTGAGCAGCTCGAGCAGCCGCGTGCTCGGCGGCGTCGCGACGAGGCCCCCGGCCAGCACCCCCAGTCCTGCCGCCGGCGCGGCGACCGTGAACGACTCGAGCGCGGCCGCTCCGGCGACCCAGCCGCGGCCGGCGCCGAGCGCCCGCCGCACGCCGATCCCCCGCAGCCGGCGGTCGACCTCCGCCCGCGACGAAGCCGCCAGCATCACGCCGGCCGTGACCAGCGCGATCACCGACAGGGCGATCAGCAGGGCGATCACGATCCCCGCGGCCTGGTCGATCACGAGGCGGACACCGGACCGGGTCGTCAGCCGCAGGCCGCGCAGGCCGTAGCTCTCCGACCGCGCCTGCTCGAGCGTCGAGTCGAGGCCGGCCGGGTCGCGCAGCCAGACCTCGACCGTGTTGACGCTCGGATCGACGCCGCCCGGGAACTCGGCGGCGATCCCCGCCCGCGAGACGTAGACCCGCGGATCGGCCAGCGGGAAGCCGACGTTGTCGGGCGCCTCCGAGACGCCGACGACCCGCTGCGCCGGCAGCCGGCCGATCCGCAACGTCGACCCGACCCGGACCCCCCACGCCCGGGCCAGGGCCTGCTCGACGACGACCTGCCCCGGGGCCGACCCGAGATCGTGCCCGGCGACGATCGCATAGCCCCGCCGCCCCGGATCGAGCACCTCGATCACGCCGCTCCCCGAGAAGTGGCGGTTGGCCTCGACCGGAACGTTCGTGACCTCGAGCCGCGTCGTGAACGTCGCCACGTCCGGGAGCGCGCCGACCCGGGCGGCGACCTTCGACGCCGGCAGCTCGTCGAAGCGGGCGATCAGGTCCGGGAGCCGGGCCGCCCGCGCGCTCCGGTTGAAGCCGCCGCCGAGCCCGTCGCTGACGACGACCGACGTCGCCAGCATCATCGCCGCCAGGCCGACGCCGATCCCGGCGAGGACCGCCCGCCGCCTGCGCGTGCGCAGCGTCGCCGCCGCCTCGCGCCAGGCCGACCTCATCGCTCGGCCGGCGCGACGAGCCGGCCGTCGGCCATCACGACGACCCGATCGGCCGCCCCCGCCGCATCCCGCTCGTGCGTCACGATCACGACCGACCGCCCCTCGCCGGTCAGCCCGCCGAGCAGCCCGAGCACGTCGGCCGCCGCCTCCGCGTCGAGGTTGCCGGTCGGCTCGTCGGCCAGCACGAGGACCGGGTCGTTGACGAGTGCCCGCGCGATCGCGAACCGCTGCTGCTCGCCGCCCGAGAGCTCGTGCGGCGCCCGGCCGGCGACCGCCCTCACACCCAGCTCGTCGATCAGCCGCGCCGCCCGCCCCGCGCCTCCCGCCGGCGCCCCCGGCAGCCGCGTCGGCAGCAGGACGTTATCCTCGCCCGAGAGCTCCTCGACGAGGGCGAACGACTGGAAGACGAAGCCGATCCGCCGCAGCCGCAGTCGCGTCAGCGCGCGGTCCGACGCTCCGACCAGCTCGTTCCCGGCAACCAGGATCGACCCGGCGTCCGGCCGATCGAGGCCGCCCAGCAGATGCAGCAGGGTCGACTTGCCCGACCCCGACCGCCCGAGCACCGCGACCAGCTCGCCCCGCCCGATCGACAGATCGACACCGTCCAGCACCCGGCGCGCCGCGCGCTCGTGCCCGACGTGCTTGACGACGCCGCGGGCAACGAGGATCTCGTCCATGCCCACCCCACGGTAACCGGCCCGCCCCGGCGCTCACGCCGCTCGCCGGCTGCTCGCCGCCCCCCGATCAGCCCGCTCGCCGGCCGCTCGCCGGTCAGCAGGCGTCGGCGTGCGCGCGGGCCCGCAGGCCGACCGCCTCGTGCCAGTTGACGAACCGGCTGTCCCGGCCGGCGGCGTCGACCGCCGCGCCGCGCAGGACGTGCTCCTCGAGGTCCGCCAGCCGGTCGGTCCGGAAGCGGTCGACGCAGGTCGCCAGGGAGTCGCGGTGGAGCGAGCCGAGGCTCCACGAACGGTCGAACCCGTGCTCGACCGGCGTGATCGATCCGTCGCTCTCGATCACGAGCGGGTCGACCAGCCCGGCGAAGCCGGTCGTCCCACCCGGGCGGTCGAGCACCTGCGTCAGGCTGCCGCGAGCGACCGCGTCGACGTGCACCGTCAACGACGGCCCGACTGCGGTCTGCACCCGGGACGCCTCGACGACGGCCCACTGGAGCTCCTCCTCGTCCGGGCGGGCCCCGCCCAGCGGAAGCCCCCGGCCGGCGAGCTCGAGCGGATGGACCTGGAGCAGGGACGCGCCCGCCGCCAGGGCGAACTCGGCGACCCACTCGAGCTCGTCGAGGTTCTGCATCGTCAACGTGAAGATGAACCCGAAGCGGATGCCGCTGGCCCGCAGCCCATCCAGGCGCCGCGACATCCGCTCGAAACTGCGCGCGCCGCGCATCCGGTCGTGCGACGCCGGAACCCCGTCGAGGCTGATCGCGAGCAGATCCACCCCGCCGATCATCGCCAGCCGGCGGTCGTCGAGCAGCGTCCCGTTCGTCGTCACCGCCGACGTCATCCCGACCTCCTTCGCCCGGCGGATCAGGCGGGGCAGATCGCGGTAGAGGAGCGGCTCGCTGCCGGAGACGGCGAGCACGTCATATCCCTCTCCGGCGGCGTCGATGATCGCCGCGAGCAGCAGATCCACGTCGAGCGCCTCGGTCTCGTCGGGCGACGACATCGAGTAACAGTGTGCGCAGCGTAGGTTGCACCGCCGCAGCGGGTGGACCTGGAGAACGGGTGACACGGTGTCGGGCCGCTCAGGCGTCAGTGTCGAACTGCATCTCGACGAGCGTCACGGCCGGAATGCCGCGCGGGAAGACGTGCAGTCCGCCGACGACCCCTCCGGCGACGATCTGGTCGACCAGCCTGCCGGCCTCCGACGGCGCGACGTGCAGCGATCCGCTGACACGCTCGATCGCCGGGGTGCCCCGTTTGTGCCAACTGACCAGGTCGACGCCGTCCACCTCGCCGAGCCCGGCGAGATGATCGAGATCCTCCTGTGAGATCTCCGCCCTGCCGAGCTGCCCGACCTTGTCGGATCCGCGTGTGACTTCCATGATGCCTCCTGCCTCTCGGGTTGTTCGCCGGGCGCCCGCCCCGGCGTTGGAGACCGAAGGTAGCCGCGCGAAAACACTGAGTGTGTGAGATCTGTCACACAACCCGCGACGACCCGCGCCGGCGGCGCACGGTCGCCGCCGGATCCGCCCTCACCCGCGGCGCAGCTCGGCCCGGCGGATCTTGCCGCTCGGCGTGGTCGGCAGCGCATCGACGAAGTCGACGATCCGCGGGTACTTGTACGGGGCCGTGACACTCCGCACATGCTCCTGGAGCGCGAGTCGCAGGCCGGCCGAGGGCCGATGACCGTCGCGCAGGACGACGACAGCTCTTACGATTGACCCGCGCTCAGAATCCGGGAACGCGACGACCGCAGCCTCGGCGACCGCCGGATGCCCGACTAGCGCCGACTCCACCTCGAACGGCCCGATCCGGTATCCGGCCGAGATGATCACGTCGTCGGTGCGCCCCTCGAAGTGGAGGTACCCGTCCGCGTCCTCGGTGACCCGGTCGCCCGTCCGCCACGGCCCGTCCGGCGGCGGCTCGCCGACGTAGTGAAGGAAGAAGGTCGGCACCGTCAGCGGGTCGACGACGAGCTCGCCGTGCTCGATCCACAGCCGGACACCCGGCAGCGCCCGGCCCATCGACCCCGGCCGGACCGGCTCGTCGAGTGGCATCGCCGTCAACTGGCCGGTCTCCGTCTGCCCGTACCCGTCCCGGATCGCGACTCCCGTCGCCTCCTCCCACGCGCGCAGCACCTCCGGGTTGAGGGCCTCGCCGGCCGCGACCATCCCGCGCAGCGCCGGCAGCCGCCTGAGCGTCGACCGGGCCGCGATCAGCCGGTACTCGGTCGGCGCCATGCACAGCACGTTGACCCGCTCGGCCGCCGCCACCGCAAGTCGCTCGTCGGCTTCGAAGCGCCCGTCGTGCACGAGGGCTCTCGCCCCGCAGTGCCACGGCGCGACGAACACGTTGCGGGCCGACTTCGACCACCCGCTCGCCGCCGTGCACCAGACCAGCTCGCCCGCCCGCGCGCCGAGCCACCGGCGGGCCTGGAGCTCCTGCCCGACCAGGTAGCGCTGGCCGTGGACGACGGCCTTCGGCTCGCCGGAGGTCCCGCTCGTGAAGACGATCAGGCACGGGTCGGTCGCCGCCAGCTCGACCGCCCCGGCCGGCGGCCCCGAGTACAGGCCGGGGTCGTCGCACCAGAGCACCGGGCAGGCCGGCCCGGCGGCCGCCAGCTCGTCGGCGTTGCGCTCGTCCGCGAGGACCGCCGCCGGCCGGACGACCTCGAGGCGCAGGCGCAGATCCCCGGCCCGCAGCTGCTCGTTGCACGGCACGACGACCGCCCCCAGCCGGAAGCACGCGACCATCCCGAGCACCCACTCCGGCCGGTTGCCGATCAGCGTCAGAACCCGGTCGCCCCGGCCGACGCCGATCGCCGACAGCCGCCCGGCGAGCGCCGCGCTCTCCCGCGCCAGGCGGCCGAACGTCCACTCCGTCCGCGTCCCGTCCCGGCCCAGCTCGACCAGCCCGACCCGGCCGGCCTCGGCTCGATCGACCACGTCTCGGGCGAAGTTCACGGGGGTATCCTCCATCTTTGGCCCACTACTCGAGGACGGAGCGAGCATGGCGGTCGCCGCCAACCTCTCAGAGAAGACGGACGAGCAGAAGGCGATCATCGACATGGTCCGCCAGTTCGCCGACGAGCAGATCCTCCCGAACGCCGGGCGTCTCGACCACGCCGACGAGTTCCCGACCGAGATCGTCGCCCAGATGCGCGAGCTCGGTCTGTTCGGCGTGACGATCCCCGAGGAGTACGGCGGCATGGGGCTCGACCTCGCGACCTACGCGATGATCGTCGAAGAGCTTTCGCGAGGCTGGATCTCGATCTCCGGGATCGTCAACACCCACTTCATCGGCTCGTATCTGCTGATGAGGTTCGGGACCGACGACCAGCGCCAGAAGTACCTCCCGTCGATGGCGACCGGCGACGTCCGCGCCGCGTTCTCGCTCTCGGAGCCCGAGATGGGCTCCGACGTCCAGGCGATCAAGACCCACGCCGAGCGGCGCGACGACGGCAACTGGGAGATCAACGGCCAGAAGATGTGGGTCACCAACGGCCTGATGAGTGGGCTCGTCTTCGTCCTCGTCAAGACCGACCCCGACGCCAAGCCCCGCCATCGCGGTTTCACCTGCTTCATCGCCGAGAAGGACCCCGGCGTGTCAGAGAACGTCGGCGACTACGCCGGACTCCACGTCCCGCCGAAGATCCAGAAGCTCGGCTACAAGGGCGTCGAGTCGACCGAGCTCGTCTTCGATGGGTACCTGTGCCCGTCAGAGAATGTTCTCGGGGGGGAGCCCGCCGGGCTGAACAGGGGCTTCGCTCAGATGATGGACGCGCTGGAGGTCGGCCGGGTCAACGTCGCCGCCCGCGGCGTCGGCATCGCCCGCCGCGCGCTCGAGCTCGCCCTGCGCTACTCCCAGGAGCGCCACGCCTTCGGCAAGCCGATCGCCGAGCACCAGGCGATCCAGTTCAAGCTCGCCGACATGGCGACCCAGGTCGAGGCCGCCCGCCTGCTGACGATGCGCGCCGCCCGGCTCAAGGACGCCGGCGACCGGTCCGATCTCGAGGCCGGGATGGCCAAGCTGTTCGCGTCGGAGGCCGGCCGCTTCTGCGTCGAGGAGTCCTTCCGGATCCACGGCGGGTACGCCTACTCCAAGGAGTACGAGATCGAGCGCCTCTACCGCGACGCTCCCCTCCTCTTGATCGGCGAGGGGACCTCCGAGATCCAGCGCATGGTGATCGGCCGCAAGCTGCTCGAGCGCCACAGGATCTGACCAACTCCCTGCGTAGCCGAATGTTCGAGGCTCGCCGGCTGGCCACCAGGCTGCCCAGCGCCTAGGATCGGCTTACGCCATTCGAGCGGCCCGACCGCGCGGAGACGAGTCCAAGAGAGGCAGGAAGCCGTGGACCGCACGCGCCCCATGAGGTGGGCCGCAGCCTGCGCGGCCGTGGCCGTGCCTCGCGACCGGGCCGGCGCCGCCGGCGCAGGCCAACTTCGTTCGCGTCCACCAGGCCCCGGCCGTGTCGAGCACCCCCGGCCAGCCGAACTACTTCTCGCAGAGCGTGATCGCCGACGTCGGCACCGGCATGAACGCCGGCCGCTCGACGCTTCCCCAGGACGGGCTCGGCGACGTCGTCGGGATCACGTCGAGCTCGGCCGCCGGGCAGCTGCCCGGCTTCTAGAAGATCCTCCAGGCCGCGCCCGGGTTCGCCCCGCGGACGGCGACGTCGTCGCTCACCGACCAGAGCTTCTTCGACCCGACCGACCTGCTCTACGCGCCGAGCGACACTCGCTTCGGCGGCAACAGCTTCCTCTTCTGGACCGACGGGATCGGCGGGCTCGAGCAGAGCGTGACGTTGAACGACCGCGACACCGAAGCCGACCAGGACGGGGTCACGCGGACCCATCCGCAGGTCTCGTTCGCGCTCGGCGAGATCGAGTCGAGCCCGGCGCCCGTCTACGGAGCCGTCCAGCTGCTCGACGACGACTCGTACGCCCTGTGGCCGTACGCGAACGGCCAGATCACCGGACCGTTCGCGTACATCCCGACGCCGACCGGGACTCGCGTCTGCGGCGGCCATGTGCTCGTCGGCGACATCAACGCCGACGGGGCGGACGACATCATCCAGTACGGCAACAGGTGCGGCGGCGGCGACAGCGGCTTCGAGGTCTGGACGGGCGGGGCCCGGCACGCCGCCGGCGAACTTCACCTACCAGGGCTACGTCTCGGTCGGTCCCGGCCTCCAGTCGATGCAGATCGGCGATCTCGACGGCGACGGGCACGACGACCTCGCGTTCACATTCGCGTCGAGCCTGGCCTCCGGCGACGGCGCGTACGCCGCCGCGCTCTACGACCCCGGACTGACGCTCGCCAACCAGCCGGCTCTCCACTTCGGCTTCCAGCCGTCGAACGACTCGAGCGCCGATCTGCACACCCTGACCGGCGGGGCCGGCGCCCTGCAGATCGGCGACGTCGCCGCCCCGGCCAACCCGTCGGCCGACACCGACGGGCACCCGGATCTCGTGATCGCCCAGCCCCAGTCCGGGCAGATCGTCGTCCTCGCGAACGACCCGTCGAGCCCGGGCACGTCGTTCGCGCCGTATGGAACGCCGACCCGCTTCGGCGACGGGACCGCCGTCACCAACGGCCCGGACGGCCTTACGCTGGGCAGGATCGACGCGGACGGGCGACTCGACATGGTCGCCTGGGCGACGCGGCCGGCGGCGGCCGACTGGGAGGTTTACACGGCGACCCGGCCGCCGGCCGTCGTGCTCTCGACGTCCGCGACGAAGGCCTTCGCCGGCGCGCCGGTGACGTTCACGGCGACCGCGACGGCGCCGGCCGGGTCGCCCGAGGACGCGACGCTCGACCACGTCGACTGGGACTTCGACGGTGACGGGACCGTCGATCAGACGACGACCACCCCGACCGTCGACCACGCGTTCACGACGACCGGGATCTACCAGGTCGTGCTGCGGGTGACCGACGGCGACGGCGTGGTCGCGACGGTGACCAGGCCGGTCGGGGTCGCCGCCGTCCTGACCGCCGATCTGCGGATCGTCCCGGCCCAGCCGGCCCCCGGCCAGGCGGTCAGCTTCGACGCGACGACCACCGTCGGCGGCACGCGTCCGTACACGTACGCCTGGACGCTCGACGGCAGCCTGCTGGGTGGTCCGGGCGACGGCGCCGACCAGATCCAGCGGACCTTCGCGACCCCCGGCCACCACACGATCGCCCTCGGCGACCGACGGAGCCGGCCACTCGAGCGTCGTCGCGGCCCGGTCGTTCAAGGTCGCCGCGCCTGTGGTCGCCGCGTTCGCGACGAGGCCGGCCCTGCCGGAGACGGGCGAGCAGGTCAGCTTCGACGCCGGCCAGTCGACCGGCGGGATCACCCCGCTGCGCTACGCGTGGGACCTCGACGGGGACGGCAGCTACGAGGACGACACGGGGCGGCCGCGGCCGATCAGGTCACGTTCACGGCTGACGGCGTCCACACCGTCGGCCTGCGCGTGACCGACGCCGACGGCGTGAGCACGACGACCACGCACAACGTCGCGGTCGCCCCGGCCCTGACCGCTTCGCTGACCCACTCGCCGGCGATCCCGGCGCCCGGACAGGTCGTCACCCTGAACGCGGGGGCCAGCACCGGCGGCGCGGGGGCGCTGACGTTCGGCTTCGACCTCGACGGCGCCGGCACGTTCGCCGGCTCGGCCGGCGGGGCGCCGGCCTTCGCGACGACGTTCGCGACGTTGGGCGATCACGCCGTCGCCGTCCGCGCGACCGATTCCGGCGGCCACCAGCAGGTCGCCGGCGACGTCGTGACCGTCGCCGATCCGCTGGTCGCCGCGCTCACGGTGACACCCGCCCACCCGGAGACCGGCGACACCGTGACGCTCGACGCGTCGGGCTCGACCGGCGGGGTCGGCTCGCTCCACTACGGGTTCGACCTCGACGGCGACGGCAGGGTCGACGGGGCGGCGTCGACCGCTCCGACGGCGACGTCGACCGTGCTCGCGCCGGGGACGGCCCGCTTCGGCGTCGCCGTCGGCGACGACCGCTCCCAGCAGGCCCAGGCGATCGCCACGACGCTCGTCACCCCGCGCCTGGTCCCGGCGTTCAGCGTCCCGGCCGTGATCACCGACGACCAGCCGGCGAGCTTCGACGCGAGCGCGACCGCCGGCGGTGCGCCGCCGCTCCACCTGCGCTGGGACCTCGACGGGAACGGGTCGTATGAGACCGACGGTGGGAGCGCCGTGACCGAGACGGCATCGCTCACCCACGACGGGACCCAGACCGTCGGGCTCGAGGTCACCGACGCTCTCGGTCACGTCCACACCGTCCGCCGGACGGTCACCGTGCTCCAGGGCTGCATCCACGTCCTCCACGTCGGCGTGACGCTGGTCACGACGGCGAACGACACGGTCTGCCTGAACCGGACGTCCGGGTCGGCCGACGCGTCGTACGCGGCGAGCGGCGACATCGCCGTCAACGGGATGCCGATCGTCAAGGCGCCGAACTCGACGCTGACGATCACGCCGGCGATCGGCTCGGCGCTCGCCAGGATCACCGGCACGGCCGTCCGGGTCGACGAGGGCGGCGCGAACCTCGTCAACGGGGCGATCAACTGGCTGCTGCCGGCCGGGGCGCCCGGCCAGGAGCACTCGATCGGCGGGGTCGGCTTCCCGCCGGACGGGATCGACCTGCTCGGCCTGCACGTCGAGGGCCGGGTCGAGTTCGCGTTGGGCACCGACACGAACGGGACCCCGTACGTGAGGATCGGCGCGTACCTCGAGATCCCCGGCTTCAAGCTGACCGAGGCGGCCGAGTCGCCCGGCGTGACCGGGAAGATCTCGCTGCGGATCGACGCGAACGGCGTCCACTTCGACGCGGTCAAGATCGAGGTCGATCACGCCAAGCTCCACGACCTCGACGTCAACGACATCTGCCTGTCGTACGTCGCCGCCGGCCAGAC
>DATAUX010000270.1:0-4674 GCA_036268015.1 Solirubrobacteraceae bacterium
TGGCCAGCGCGTGGCCGGTGACATGCGCTTTCATCGACTCGAAGATCTTCAGGCCGTCGGCCGAGCCCGTCAGCGGATCGACGGCGTGCTCGGGGTGGGGCATCAGGCCGAAGACGTTGCCGGCCTGGTTGACGACGCCGGCGATGTCGGCGACCGATCCGTTCGGGTTGGCGCCGGGGGCGTAGCGGAGGACGATCTGATCGGCGGCCTCGAGCTCGGCGAGCATGTCCGGCGGGACGTAGTACCGGCCGGTCGTGTGCTTGACGGGGATCGACAGGGGAGCGCCGTCGGGGCAGGCGGTGGTGAAGGGCGTGTCGGACCGGGCGACGTCGAGCGAGACCTGCCGGCAGAGGAACCGGCGTCCGGTGTTGGGGAGCAGGGCGCCGGGGAGGAGCCCGGCTTCGCAGAGGACCTGGAAGCCGTTGCAGATCCCCATCACGAGGCCGCCGGACTTGGCGAAGGCGATCACCTCGTCCATGATCGGGGCGAACCGGGCGATCGCGCCGGGGCGTAGGTAGTCGCCGTAGGAGAATCCGCCGGGAACGATCACGGCGTCGACGCCGTCGAGGTCGGGGTCGGCGTGCCAGAGGCGGACGGCATCGCCGACGCGGGCGCAGGCGAGCCGGGCGTCGAGATCGTCACAGCTGCCGGGGAAGGTGACGACGCCGAACCTCATCGTCTGGTCGACCTCGTCGGCTTGGCGGCGCCGCGGGAACCGGCCGGTCGGGTCACGCAGGCTCGGGCTGGCCGGGCGGGGTGTCGAGGCCGTCGAGGAGGACTTCGTAGTCCTCGATCAGCGGGTTGGCGAGCAGGCGCTCGCACATCTCGCCAAGCCGGGACGGGTCGTCGACGTCGAGCTCGATCAGCCGGCCGACGTGGACGTTGCGGACGCCTGCGAAACCGAGCGCCGGTAGCGCGCGCTCGACCGCCTGGCCCTGGGGATCGAGGATGCCGTCCTTGGGGCGGACGAGGACGCGGGCCTTCACGAGACGGCGACGTCCTCGTCCGGCGCGCCGACCCGGTCGAGCCAGGTCGCGAACGGGCGTCCGACGATCCGCTCGTAGGCCTCGATGTAGAGGGCTCGGGTTCGGGCGACGATCTCGTCGGGGATCGCCGGGGCCGGGGCGGTCCGGTCCCAACCGGTCGAGGAGGCCCAGTCACGGACGAACTGCTTGTCGAAGCTTGGCTGTGGCCGGCCCGGCTCGTAGCCGTCGGCCGGCCAGAAGCGGGACGAGTCGGGCGTGAGGGCCTCGTCGCCGAGCGTCAGCGCTCCGGAGGCGTCGAAGCCGAACTCGAACTTCGTGTCGGCGAGGATGATCCCCCGGTCGAGGGCGTGGGCGGCGGCGAACTCGTAGAGGGCGATCGAGATGTCCCGGAGGCGTTCGGCCGTGCCGAGGTCGCCGAGCGTGGCGACGGCCGTCTCGAAGGAGATGTTCTCGTCGTGCTCGCCGAGCTCGGCCTTCGTCGCCGGGGTGAAGATCGGCTGGGGCAGGCGCTCGGACTCGACGAGGCCGGGCGGCAACTCGATCCCGCAGACGGCGCCGGTCGCCTGGTAGTCCTTCCAGCCGGAGCCGGTCAGGTAGCCGCGAACGACGCATTCGACCGGGAGCATGTCGAGCCGCCGGACGACGAGCGCACGTCCGCGCAGGGCGGCCGGGACGGGGACGGCGGCGGCCAGCATGTGGTTGGCGACGATCTGCTGGGTCAGCTCGAACCAGGCGACCGAGATCCCGGTCAGGACGCGGCCCTTGTCGGGGATCAGGTTCGGGTGGACGACGTCGTAGGTCGAGATCCGGTCGGAGGCGACCATCAGGATCGAGTCGCCCATCGCGTACATGTCGCGGACCTTGCCGGAGCTGAGCAGTGGGAGATCGACCGTGGTCACCAACCTGACTCTAGCGGTCGGCCCGGCCGGATCGGGGGTCCGCCGGGCGGGTTCGCGGGCGCGAGGGGGCGGGTCACGGGCCCGGCCCCGCGCGAGGCGGGGCCCGGGCCGGGACGCGAAGCGAGTAGCCTCGTACGGATGGTCACAAACGCGTACCAGACCGTAGAACCCCAAGCCGGCGGGCCGGGCGACCGGCACGCCCCAACGCATCGACGCGGCCCGCGGGTACGGGTCCGGCCGATGCGGCCGGGCACTGTTTGACGGCCTTCTTCATCCCCGGCCTGGAGGCCGACGTCGTGGCTGCCGAGCGGGCCTACGAAGATCTGCGCTCCGACTCCGAGGCTCGCTTGGGAACGGTCGCCCACAAGCGACGGATCTCGGGGATCGCCTGCCGTCGCCAGGGCGCGGACTGCACGATCGGGGTCGGCGACTCGGGTGCGATCGAGGGCCGGACGGTGATCGCGATCTTCCAGCTCGGTCGCGATGCCTACGTGATCCACTGCCGGGACCCGGACGAGCCGTCGAGTCTGAGCACGGTCGACATCTCCCGGCGGACGGTCTACGCGGTCACCGACTTCGACTGATCGGGCGTTCGGGCCGGTCGCGTCGTCGGTTGCGGCCGCGGCCGGCGTACTCGGAAGCGAACGCCGCCGGTCCGCATGGCTCAGCCGATCGCGTCCAGCCGGCCGACGATCTCCGGGGCGTGGCGGGTGAAAGCGGCGTAGTCGAAGATCGCGTCGAGGTCGAGCCCGGCAGCCGCCGGTTCGGCCTCGAGCAGGCCGCGGAGCGGCGTCCGCTCGGCCCAGGCGCGCTGGGACGCGGTCTGGACGACCCGGTAGGCGTCGTCCCGGGTCATCCCGCCGGCCACGAGGGCGAGCAGCACGCGCTGCGAGAAGAGGGCGCCGTGTGTCAGCTCGAGGTTCTCGAGCATCCGGTCGGGGTTGATGTCGAGGCCGCGGACGAGCCGGACCATGACGTGCTGCATGTAGTCGATCAGGATCGTCGAGTCCGGCAGGATCACACGCTCGGCGCCCGAGTGGGAGATGTCACGCTCGTGCCAGAGGGCGACGTTCTCGAGCGCGGCCTGGGCGTTGCCGCGGAGCACCCGGGCGAGGCCGGTGATCCGCTCGCTGTTGATCGGGTTGCGCTTGTGCGGCATCGCTGAGGACCCCTTCTGGGCGCCGCCGCGGAACGGCTCGCAGGCCTCGAGGACCTCGGTCCGCTGGAGGTGGCGGATCTCCGTCGCCAGGCGCTCGAGCCCGGCGCCGGCGAGCGCGATCGCGCTGAGCAGCTCGGCGTGGCGGTCGCGGGCGACGACCTGCGTCGAGACGGACTCGGGTTCGAGGCCGAGCCGGCCGAGCACGCGACGCTCGTAGTCCGGCTCGTTGCTCGCGTAGGTCCCGACCGCGCCGGAGATCGCGCCGACCGCGGCCGTCTCGAATGCCCGTTCGAGGCGGCGGGCGTTCCGTCGCGCCTCGAAGGCGAAGCCGGCCAGCTTGATCCCGAAGGTCGTCGGCTCGGCGTGGATCCCGTGGGTTCGACCGACGCAGAGCGTCATCGTGTGGGCTCGGGACTGGTCGACGAGGGCTCCGACGAGGGCGTCCGCCCCGGCCACGACGATCTGTCCGGCGGCCTTCAGCTGGAGGCCGAGGGCGGTGTCGAGCACGTCCGACGACGTCAGGCCGTAGTGGATCCACCGGCCGGCCGGACCGACCGATGCGGAGACGATGTCGACGAACGCGGCGACGTCGTGGTCGGTGGTCCGCTCTCGTTCGTTGACCGCGTCGACGGTGAAGCTGGCCGATCGGATCGCGTCGCGCTCGGCGTCTGACGGTTCGTCGAGCTCGGCGGCGGCGGCCAGCTCGACTCGCAGCCACGAGTCCATCCGTGCCTGGTCGCTCCAGAGGGCGCCGATCTCCGGTCGGGTGTAGCGGGCGATCACACGACGATTATCCTCGGGCGCCGGTCAGGCCGGCAGTCCCGGTCCGCCGAAGCGGCTCAGCCGACGGCGGTCGGCCGCTGGCCGGTCGGCGGCGGGGGTCCGCCGGCGCCGAGGATGCGGGCGGCGAGGACGGCGGCGTTGCGCGGGTTGTCGAGGCCGACGCAGGCGACCGGGACGCCGGGTGGCATCTGCGTGATCGAGAGGATCGCGTCGAGCCCGCCGGCCGCGGTCAGGCGGCTGGTCAGGGGGACGCCGATCACCGGCAGGTCGGTGTGCGCGGCGACCGCCCCGGGCAGGGCGGCCGACAGGCCGGCGCCGGCGATCACGACGCGCAGTCCCCGCAGGCGGGCGGTCCGCGCGTACTCGGCCACCGTGTCGGGCTCGCGGTGTGCGGAGATCACCCGGATCTCGTGGCTGATGCCCCGGTCGTCGAGCTCGCGGGCGGCGGCCTGCATCGTCTCGAGATCGCTCCGCGAGCCCATCACGATGCCGACGAGCGGCGAGTCGACCGGGATCTCCTCGAGGGCGTCGGGCGCCGGCTCGGGTGTTGCGGCCGCGACGATCTCGGCCGCGGCGCGGTCGATCGGTCCGCCGAGCGCCGACTCGGGTGCCGCGTCGCCGGTCACCGGGCGCCGTCGGGGTCGGCGGCCGGGGCCGCGATGTCGCTCCGCTGCTGTTTGCCGGCGAACTGGATCACGTCCGCCGCAGCATACGCCGCCGCCCGGGCGGCGGCCGGATCGCGGCCGAGCGCGGTCACGGCGAGGACGCGGCCGCCGGCCGTCACGAGGCGGTCGCCGTGGCGCCGGACGCCGGCGTGATTGACCTCGACATCGGCGGCGACCGCGTC
>DATAUX010000271.1:0-6065 GCA_036268015.1 Solirubrobacteraceae bacterium
CCTAGGAGGCGCTGACGGCGGCGCCGTTGCACTGGAGCGACGCGACGGCGGCCTTCGACTTGGACAGGATCGTCGGCGGCAGGCCGGCGTAGTCAGCTTGCGCGAGGATCGACTGCCCGGCCCCGAGCCCGTAGTCGAGGAACTTCACGACGCCGCTCGCCGTCGACGGCGACTCGCCCGCCTTGCAGAGGTCCTGGTTGACGACGATGAACGTCTGCGACGTGATCGGGTAGGCGCCGGCTCCGGCCGGGTTGGCGATCGCGAAGCCGAGGTTCGCCGGGATCTTCACGCCTGTCGCGGCCGCCGTCGTCGACGCCAGGCTCGGAGCGACGAACGCGCCGGCCTTGTTCTTGACCGAGGCGTAGGTGAACTTGTGCTGGAGGGCATAGGCCTGCTCGACATAGCCGACCGCGCCGACCGTCTGCTGGACGGCGCCGGCGACGCCGGCGTTGCCCTTCGCGCCGGTGCCGTTCGGCCAGTTGACGTCCTTGCCGGAGCCGACCTTCGTCCCGAAGCCGGGGTCGACGGCCGCGAGGAAGCCCGTGAAGCCGGCCGTCGTGCCGGAGGAGTCGGACCGGTGGATCGTCGTGATTGCCGCGCCCGGGAGCGTGACACCGGGGTTGAGCGCCTTGATCTCGGGGTCGTTCCACGTCTTGACCGTGCCCTCGTAGATGTCGGCGATCGTCTTGCCGTCGAGCTTCAGTCCGGTCTTCACGCCGGGCAGGTTGTAGGAGACGGTGATCGCTCCGAGGAACATCGGGATCTGTACGGCCGGGCTGCCGTTCTTGGCGATCGCAACCTCGTCGGCCGGTGCCAGGGGCGGGTCGCTCGCGCCGAAGTCGGCGGTCTTCGTCTCGAGCGCGGTGATCCCCGCGCCCGACCCGACGGCCTGGAAGTTGACGCTGACGCCGGCGCTTCCCGACCCCCATTGCGTGTACACGGGGGCTGCGAAGGTCGACCCGGCGCCGGTGATCGACCCGCTCGCGGACGCGGTCGTCGATCCGCTCGTGCCGGACGGCGTCGACGAGGTCGATGAGTTCGAACTGCCGCACGCGGCAAGTCCGACTGCGAGCAGGGCGGCCGCCGGGAGGGCGACCAGTTTGCGTGACTTCACGTTGGCTCCTTGATTGACGTGACGTGGCTCGGGTGGTCGCCGTCGGCAGTCTGCATGCTGGCCGGCGGCGGGTTGTCAAGATTTCGTGAAGCCTGCGGCTGGAACCGGTAACCGAAACCGGGATGCGTGTGGATGAAGCGGCGGCCGGGGAGGGCGGCGCCGAGCTTGGTCCGGAGCTTGCTGACGTAGACGTCGACCGACCGGTCGCCAGGGCGGAGCTCCCGGCCCCAGACGGCCCGGTAGAGCTCGGCCCGCCCGAGGATCCCGCCGGATCGGCGAACGAGCGTGACGAGCAACTGGAACTCGCGAACCGACAGCGTCAGAACACGGCCGCCGGCGCGCACGAGACCCTCGTCGAGCTTGATCACGAGCTCGTCGGTCTGGAGCACGCCACCCCAGTCTGCGGTTCGATCGACCACCCGGCCCAGACTGGCGGCGGCGATGCCGGCTCGGGTTATCAAGACGTAACCGGGTTGTGAAGAGAGCGTGAAACCCGGGGTCGCTAAGGTTTCAAGGAGCTGAGGCCCCGTGGGCGAATCGACGGGCCGGGCTTCCCACAGGTAACCCAGACTTGATTTGAGGGGTGGCAGATGGACGGTGACGGAACGGCCAAGCGAACCTACGAGACGGTGACCGTCGACGAGGAGATGCACCAGCAGAAGGAGAAGACGCTCGGGCCCGAGCACCCGGAGACGCTGGCGGCCCGCGGCGACGTGGCCTTCACGTACTGGTCGAACGGGCGCTTCGACGAGGCGATCGAGATCGAGGAGGAGGTGCTCGCCGACAGCGAGCGTATCCTCGGACCGGATGCTCCTGGCACGCTCGTCGCCCGGTCGAACCTCGCGTCGTCGTACTCGTCCGCCGGTCGGACGGATGAGGCGATAACGCTTGAGCAGCAGGTGCTCGCCGACAGTGAGCGGGTGCTCGGCCCCGATCACGAGACGACCGTCACCGCCCGCGCGAACCTCGCGATGTCGTACTGGGCGGCCGATCGCCGGGAGGAGGCGATTGCCCTCCAGGAGGAGGTCGTCGCGTCGGCCGAGCGGGTCGCCCGGATCGACGACGACGACGACCTGGTGACCGCCCGCGACCAGTTGGTCGAGTCGTACTGGGCCCAGGGAATGACCGAGAAGGCGATCGAGCTCGAGGAGACGGCGCTGGCGGCCATGGAGGATCTCGAGGGACCAGACGATCTTGCGGTCATGGACGCGCGCGCGACGCTCGCGTCGTCGTACCGGATGGCCGGGCGCGCCGACGAGGCGAAGGCGCTTCAGAAGCGGCTGATCGGAGATCTGAGCCGGATCATCGGCCCGAACCACCCGGCGACGGTCGCTGCCGTGAGGACGTTCATCAACTCGGACGGTGGAACCGCCGAGGCGGCTGCCGTGGACGGCGGCGGCTCGGCCTAGCCGGCCGGCGCCGTCGGACGAGCCGGTCAGATGGACGCGTATCTCGCGGTCGTCAGCAAGCGCGAGGTCCGCGCGTACGACGGACGGCCGATCGCGGCTGACGCCGTACGCCGGATCCTCGAGGCCGGGCGCCTGGCCGGGAGCTCGCGCAACCGGCAGAACCGCCGGTTCGTCGTGCTGACCGACCCCGACCTGATCCGGCGGGCGGCCGAGGGGGTCTTCTCGCCGGCGAACGTCACCGGCGCACCGCTCGTCGTGGTCGTGCTTGTCCGCGGCAAGGGTCCAGTCGCCTTCGACGCAGGCCGGGCCGCCCAGAACATGATGCTCGCCGCCTGGAACGAGGGCATCGGGTCGTGCCCGAACGGGATCGGCGAGGGCGACCTGCTGGCCGAGGCGATCGGGTACGGGCCGGATGAGGAGGCCGTGATCGTGTTGGGCTTCGGACACCCGGCCCGGCCTCGCGACCCGGAGGACAGGTCGGCCGACGAGTGGATCGCCGCGGCCGACCGGCGGCCGTTCGACGAGGTCGTCGACCACTTATCAGGATCTTGACCTCAGCCGGTCGGCCGGCTGATGGACTTCCGACTGCGAGCTTGACCACCTCGCCAGCGAGCTCTCGAACCACAGCGACTCCCGTCGGGAGTCGCCCGCGAGGGCCCTCCCGATCAACGCCCCGGGCCGACTCCCGTGCCCGGGGCGGTTGGTCTGGGGCGCGTCGATCGGCCGGGGACGCGTCTAGTCCACCGGTTACGCTCCGTACGCGTGCACGGTCTGATCTCCTACTTCCAGGCAGTCGTGCTCGGGCTCGTCCAGGGCGTGGCCGAGCCATTTCCGATCTCGAGCCTCGGCCACAGCGTGATCCTCCCGCGGCTAGCCGGTTGGAAGATCCACCAGGACGACTCGTACTTCATCACCTTCCTCGTCGCCACCCACCTGGCGACGGCGATCGTCCTGTTCGGCTTCTTCTTCGACGACTGGGTCCGGATCCTCAAGGGACTCGGCCGGTCGGTCCGCGGCCGTAGCGACCCGTCCGACACCGACGCCCGGCTCGGCTGGCTGCTCGTGATCGGGACGGTCCCGGCCGGCCTGATCGGACTCGCCCTGCAGAAGCCGCTCCAGAACCTGTTCGCGTCGGCCGCGGCCGCCGCCGGCTTCCTCGTGGTCAACGGCGTCGGCCTGCTCGTCTTCGAGCGCCTGCGAACCCGCCCGCAGGCGGCTCAAACTGAGGACGTCGTCGACGCTGAGGCCGCCGACGGCCGGCTGGCCCGGCTGTCGTTCCGCCAGGCCCTGCTCGTCGGCCTGTCCCAGGCCGCGGCACTCGTCCCGGGGATCTCCCGGTCGGGCGTCTCGATGGGCGGTGGACTGCTGGCCGGGCTCTCGAACGAGGACGCCGCCCGCTTCGCATTCCTCCTTGCGACACCGATCATCGGCGCTGCCGCCGTCCTCAAGCTGCCGAAGCTGCTCGGATCGGCCGGAGACGGGATTCGCGGGCCGGCCCTGGTCGGCGCCCTGTGCGCCGGGCTGACGACCTTCTTCGCCGTCAAGTACCTGCTCAAGCTCTTCGAGACCAGCAGCCTCCGGCCGTTCGGCATCTACTGCATCGCCGCCGGACTCGCCTGCCTGGCGATCTTCGCCGTCGGCGGCTAAGCGCCGGGACCCGGGTTCGGGGAGCTCGGCGCTCCCGGTACACCTCGGGTACTGGACCGTCCAGTACTCGGCCAGTACTCATCGGTTCTCCGCCAGTACTCATCGGTTCTCCGCCAGTACTCATCGGTTTTCCGGCAGTACTGGACCGTCCAGTACTGCCGGGTTCCGCCGAAGAAGGTGAACGTGCCCGCCGTCGCCGGTCGCCCGGTGCCCCCCGACCGCCCGGCGCCCCGAGCGCCCCGACCGCCCGGCGCCCCGAGCGGCCCTGCCGCCCGTAACGGCCCGCTACGGCCGGAGGCCCAACCCCGTCACCGGGTGCGAGCCGGGCGGCAGGGCGTCGAGCATCTCCAGCTCGAAGCGGAGCTGACGGACCAACGGGTGCTCGGGAATCTGCTTCTCGAGCGTCTTCAGGCTCGCCAGATAGTGCCCGAGCTTGCGCTCGGCGTCGGTCGGGTCCCGGTCGCCACGGCCGCGGGCCTGGGCGATCCTCGACCGGAGCTCGCGGACCTTCGCGACGTGGTCGGCCGCCGAGATCGCCCCGGCCGCCGGCCCCTCGGCCGTGATCTGCGCCCGCAGCCCCGCCTTCCGCGCCGCGAACTCCTCGATCGCCGGATCCTCGGTCAGGGCGACCACCAGGCTCGCGACCCGGCCACCGAACACCCGCCGGATCTCCTCGGGCGTCGCGTCCGTCTTCTCGACCACGTCGTGCAGCACGCCGGCCACGATCACATGCTCGGGTGACCCGGTCGCGTCGAGCAGGGCGCCAACCTCGAGCGGGTGGACGATGAACGCCGCCTCGTCGGACTCCCGCCGCTGGCCGGAGTGACACCGGGCGGCGAACCTGTACGCCTCGCCAACCCTGGGCTGGCGCTTGACGAAAGATGGCGCATCCTGGCGGCGCGTCGCGTCCATGAACCACTCCTTCCCGCCGCCACCTGACCAGACTGGTCCAGCCAGCGTTGGCTTGACCGCCGCGAGCCTACCGCAACGCCGCAGACCCGTCCCGAACCCCGCGGACGTCGCCCCGCCCGACCGCCCTGGCGCCCTCCGACCTCGCCCCGCCCCGACCCCGCCGGCCCCGCCCGCCTCGCCCCGGGACCCGCCCCGGCCCCAGGGCCGCCCCTGCCCCGGACCCGCCCCGGCCCTCGGCCCCCGGCCCCCGGCCCACCCGGGCCCGGTCAGTCGAGCATCAGCTCGAGCGCGGCCGCCGTCGCCGAGCTCGGCGTGACCGGGATCCCCTGGTGGAGGAGGAACCGTGGGTTGGCCTGGGTCAGGCGCCACGCCTGGACCGACGACGCTCCGGCCCGCATCGCGAGCTCGAACCCCAGCCGGAGCGTGTGGCTCCGGGTACCCGGATGGCCGTCGGACGCGATCACGTAGGCCAGGCCCGACCGGAGCAGGTGGACGGCCGTCTCCTGGACCGTCAGACCGTGGTTGCCGAGCAGGGAGCAGACGTTGATCTGGAGTACCGCGCCCGCCCGGAGCTGGCCGCGCAGCAGCTCGAGACCCCCGTCGTCCAGCAGGCTGCCGGCCCGCTCGGGATGGGCGATCACCAGGCCGTACCCCCGGGCCCGGAGGCCGTCGCAGATCCCGACGAAGTGGTCGCCGACCCCGCCGAACGGGGCTTCGACGAGGACCCACCGGCTGCCGGCCGGCCCCTGGGCGAGGATCCCGAGCTCGGCGTCGGTCAGGCCGGCCGCAGACCGCGGGTGGATCTCGCCGCCGGCGTGCACCCGCACGCCGAGTGACCGCCGGTCGATCGCCGCCTGGAGAGACGCGACTCGTCCGGGGATGCTCGAGACCTCGAGCGGCCAGGACGGACTGACGTGCGGGGTGACGGTGACCTCGCGTACGCCCTCGACCGCGAGGCGCCGGGCGTAGACGAGCGCGTCGTG
>DATAUX010000272.1:0-10572 GCA_036268015.1 Solirubrobacteraceae bacterium
ACCTGCTTCGAAACGTCCAGGCCGGCGGCCGCCTGATGACGATACAACACCCCGGCAGTCGGTCCAGGTGGGTTGGTCAGCGCGTCTAACACCCCGGCACTACCATCGTTACGTGTCGTGTCCAGTGCATCGGTCCGCCGAGACGCCCTGAAGGACCTCTACGAGGAGGCCGGTGGGTGCACGCGGTGCGCCGAGCTCGCCGCGACCCGCCAGACGGTCGTCTTCGGGGCCGGCAACGCCGACGCCGACCTGATGTTCGTCGGCGAGGCGCCGGGTGCGACCGAGGACAAGCTGGGCCTGCCGTTCGTCGGTCAGGCCGGCAAGCTGCTCGAGAAGCTGCTCGGCGAGATCGGGATCGCCCGGTCGGACGTCTTCATCGCGAACGTCCTCAAGTGCCGGCCACCCGGCAACCGGGACCCCCAGCCGGGTGAGATCGCCAACTGCCGGCCGTACCTCAGCCGCCAGGTCGAGCTGATCGAGCCTCGCGTGATCTGCACGCTGGGCAACTTCGCGACCAAGCTGCTGCGCGACGACCCGACCGGGATCACGCGGATCCACGGCCAGCCGGAGGTCCTCGTGATCGGGTCCCGGCCGGTTCGCATCTTCCCGATCTACCACCCGGCGGCGGCTCTGTACACGCGGAGCATGCTCGACACCCTGCGCGAGGACTTCGCCCGCCTGCCTGAGTTGCTCGCCCTCGACCCGCCGGTCGTCGACGAGCCGGCGCCGCCGCCCGAGCCCCCGGACCCGCCTGCCGTGCCGGTCGCGGCCGAGCCCGTGGGGACCGGTCCGAAAGAGCCCGAGACCGGCCCGCCGACCCCTGTCGAGCCCGCCCAGCTCGGGTTGTTCGAGTGATCTCGGTGGTCGAGACGGACGACGCCGCGGCGACCGAGGCGGTCGGCCGGGCGGTCGGCGAGCGCCTGGGGCCGGGGGATGTCGTGCTCCTCGCGGGCGAGCTCGGAACCGGCAAGACGACGTTCGTCCGGGGCGCCTGTCGCGCGCTCGGCGTCGACGGGCCGATCACCAGCCCGACCTTCGCGATCGCCAACCGGTACCCGGCGGCCGGCGGCCTGATCGTCGCCCACCTCGACCTCTACCGGCTTGCCGGCATCGACGACGAGGACCCGGATCTGCTCGACGATTATCTGGGAGCGGACCGCGTTTCTTTCGTCGAGTGGCCGACTCCCGATCTCGCGTTTGGCGGCCGGGTGCCGATCAGCGTGACGCTCGCCCATCTCGGCGGCGACCGCCGGCGGATCGAGGTCTCGGGTTGATCGCGCTCGCGCTCGACACGGCGACGTCGTCGACGGTCGTCGGCCTCCAGCTGCCCGACGAGACCGTCCGCGAGGCGCGCGACGACGTCGAGCCGGGCCAGCGGCCGCGCCACACGTCGCGGCTGCTGCCGCTCGCCGCCGGCCTGCTCGACGCGGCCGGCCTGCGGTGGCACGACCTCGAGCTGATCGCCGTCGGCCTCGGCCCGGGGACGTTCACCGGCCTGCGGATCGGGATCGCGACGGCCCGGGGGCTGGCCGCCGCGACCGGGGCGCCGCTGGTCGGCGTCGGGACGTTGCGCGCCCTCGCGGCCGCCGCCGCCGGGGGTGGTCGGCCGGTGCTCGGGGTGATCGACGCCCGCCGGGGCGAGGTCTTCGTCGGCGGGTACGACGACGGGCGCGAGCTGATCGGACCGGTCGCCGTCGCGCCGGCCGGGGTCGCCGACCTCGTCGCCGGCCGGGACTGGCTGGCCGTCGGTGACGGCGCGCTACGATTCAGGGCGGTTCTGGAAGGAGGGGGAATGATCGTCGCACCCGAGCGCTCACCGCTGCATCAGGTGGGCTCGGCCGCGATCCTCCGGCTGGCCGTCGCCGGCGACGTCGACGCCCGGGGACCCGTCCTGCCGACGTACGTCCGCCTGCCCGACGCCGAGCTGGCCGTCCGCAGCGGGCAGCCATGACCGGCGTCGAGATCCGCCCGTTCGTCTACGCCGACCTGCCCCAGGTGATCGCGATCGAGCGGCGGGCGTTCCAGACGCCATGGTCGCTGGCGATGTTCGTGCTCGAGATCTCCCGGGCGTCCGGCCTCTGCCTGGTCGCGATCGGCGGCGACCGCCGGGTCGTCGGGTACACGGTCTGCTCGCGCTACGACACCGTCTGGCACGTGATGAACGTCGCCGTCGACCCGGACCGGCTGCGCCAGGGGATCGCGTCGGCCCTGCTCGGCGAGCTGTACGTCCGGGTCGACGATCCGAACGCCCAGTTCACGCTCGAGGTCCGCCGGTCGAACCGGGCGGCGATCGAGCTCTACGAACGCGACGGCTTCCGGACGGCCGGGCTCCGCCGGCGGTACTACCGCGACAACGGCGAGGACGCCCTGATCATGTGGCGGACGCCGTCGACCCTGGTCGGCCGGCTCGACGACGTCCCGGCCGCCGACCCGGTCGCCCACCACCGGCCGTGACCGTCGGGAGCGAGACCCGATGATCCTGGGGATCGAGACGAGCTGCGACGACACGTGCGCGGCCGTCGTGACGCCGGACGGTGTGATCCGGTCGAACGTGATCTCGTCCCAGGGGATCCACGACCGGTACGGCGGCGTCGTCCCGGAGGTCGCGGCCCGGCACCACCTCGAGTTGATCGACGCGGTCACGGCGGACGCGCTGGACCGGGCGGGGGTCTCGCTCGACGAGATCACGCTGGTCGGGGCGACATGCGGGCCGGGGCTGATCGGCGCCCTGCTGGTCGGGCTGGCCAGCGCGAAGGCGATCGCCGCGGCCGGCGAGCTGCCGTTCGCGGCGGTCGACCACCTCCACGGGCATGTCGGGGCCGCGTTCCTCGATCCGGACCAGCTCGACCCGCCGTTCGTGTCGCTGATCGCGTCCGGCGGACACACGCTCCTGCTCAGGGTGACGTCCCGCGACGGCGAGCCGGAGGTCCTCGCCCGGACGCTCGACGACGCGGCCGGCGAGGCGTTCGACAAGGGCGCCCGGATGCTCGGCCTCGGCTACCCGGGAGGGGCCGCGCTCGAGCGGCTCGCCCGTGACGGCGATCCCGAGGCGTTCGCGTTTCCGACGGGCCGGACCCGTGACTTCTCGTTCGCGGGGTTGAAGACGGCCCTGCTCTACAAGCTGCGCGACCTCGAGGCCGACCGGGGGGCCGCGGACGACCAGCTGCGGGCGGACCTGGCGGCGTCCTACCAGCAGGCGATCGTCGGCGCGCTCGTCGGCCGGACGGAGCGGGTCCTCGCCGAGACCGGCCTGACCCGGCTGGCGGTCGGCGGCGGCGTCGCGGCGAACGGGCAACTGCGGTCGGCCGTCCGGGGTCTCGGCGTGACCGTGTCGGTGCCGCCGGGCCCGCTGTGCACCGACAACGCGGCGATGATCGCGAGCGCGGCCCGGTACGTCCGGTCGCAGCCGTACCCCGAGTACCTCGGCGTCGAGGCGTACGCGACCGGCGAGGGGCCGCTGCGGTGAGCCGCGTCCGGCCGGCCGGGGGACCGCTGCCACCCGAGCGGGTGACCGGCGCCGCGACCAGCGTGGTCGAGCTGTACGGGAGGCCGGGATGCTGCCTGTGCGACGACGCGCGCGCCGTCCTCGAGGGCCTCCGGGACGAGCTCGGCTTCGCGCTGGTCGAGCTCGACATCGCCGCCGACGATGCCGCCCACCGGGCGTATTTCGAGCGGATTCCGGTCGTCCGGCTGAACGGCGTCGAGCTGTTCGACTTTCACGTCGACGAGGCCGTCCTCCGCGAGGCTCTGGCGTCGCCGGGGATGATCTAGAGTCACTCCGATGACCTACGGCGACCTCGTCACGCAAGCCGGTTTCGACGAAGGTCTTCCGGACGACATCGCCGTCCGTCTGTCGCTCGGCGTGGCCGCCCGCCTGTCGCGGTACCTGCAGGTCCTGACGCAGGCGCGGAAGATGGGCAAGGACACGATCTCGTCGCAGGAGCTGTCGGATTACACGCACATCAACTCGACCCAGATCCGCCGGGATCTGTCGGGTTTCGGCAAGTTCGGCAAGCGCGGCGTCGGCTACAACGTCGACGCGCTGGTCGGCCAGATCCGCAAGATCCTGGGGACGGCCGGCCAGCACAACATCGCCCTGTTCGGGGCCGGGCACCTCGGCCGGGCGATCGCGTCGTCGGACATCTTCGCCGACCACGGGTTCCGGGTCGTCGCGATCTTCGACTCGGATCGGGAGATCGTCGGCCAGCAGGTCGGGTCGCAGGTCGTCCGCCACAACGACGAGCTGCGGGCGCTGGTCGAGCAGGAGGACATCGTCGTCGGCGTGCTGGCCGTGCCGGCGCTCGCGGCCCAGGAACTCGCCGACGACCTCGTCGCCGTCGGCGTGAAGATAATCTTCAACTACTCGGACGCCCTGCTCAACGTGCCGCCGGACGTCACCGTCCACACGTCGAGCCCGGCGGTCGATCTGCTCTACGCGCTGTACTTCTACCTCACGTGATGTCCTCGACCCCAGTCCTTGCCGCCAGTCGGCGGGGCAGATGTGCACCCGTTGGGAGGGTCGCGTGAACCTGGCCGAGCTCGACCGGGCGGCGGAGGTCTTCGCGGCGTCGGAGGACCTGACGGTCGGCATCGAGGAGGAGTTCGCCGTGCTCGATCCGGTGACGCTGGATCTGGCGCCCCGCTTCGGGGCGCTCCGCGACCGGGCGAAGCTGTCGGACCCGGTGCTCCACGAGCACATCACGGGCGAGCTGATCGCCTCAGAGATCGAGATCATCTCGGGCCGGGGCGATGACATCCACGACGCGCTGCGCCGCCAGGGCGACCGCCGGCGCCGGCTGTTCGCGCACGCCCGGGCCAACGACACGGCCCTGGGGGCGACCGGGACCCACCCGTGGGCCGACTACCGCCGGCAGCCGATCATCGACACCGAGCACTACCGGCGGGTCGAGGAGGGGCTCCAGTACGTGGCGTGGCGCAACAACACGTTCAGCCTCCATGTCCACGTCGGCGTCCGCGACGCGGATCGGGCGGTGCGGATCTGCGACCGCCTGCGTCCGGTCCTGCCGCTGCTGCTGGCCGTGTCGGCCAACTCGCCGTACGTCGACGGCCGGTCGGCCGGCCTGCACTCGGCGCGCAGCCAGATCTTCACGCGGAACTTCCCCCGCTGCGGCGTGCCGGACGTGTTCGGCGGGTGGCAGGCCTACCGGGACTACGTGGCCTTCCTGATCGAGACGCGGTCGATCGTCGAGTTCACGCAGGTCTGGTGGTCGATCCGGCCGCACTTCTCGTTCGGGACGGTCGAGGTCCGGATCTGCGACGCGCAGTCGACGGCCGGCGAGGCGGACGCCCTTACCGAGCTGATCGTCGCGTGCGTCGCCCAGGCCGGTCGGGACATCGACGAGGGCGTGCCGCACACCGACGAGCCGGCCCGGCTGATCGAGGAGAACATGTGGCGGGCGATCCGGTACGGCCTCGACGGCCGGATGATCGATCTTCGCCGGGCGGACGAGTACCCGGCCGCGGAGATCGGCGATCGCCTGCTCGAGTGGACGGCGCCGGTCCGGGCGGAGCTCGGCATCGAGCCGGCGCTGGCCGCGGCCAACGGGGCCCAGCGGCAGCGACGGATGATCGAGACGGGTGCGTCGATGGAGGACGTCTACGCGAGCGTCGTCCGCGAGACGCGCGCGACCTACTCAGAGGAGGTTCCAGCATGAGCACACCCGACGACACCAGCCGATCGGTCTCCGGGGAGCCGGCCGGGTCCGACCCGACCACGGCCGGGTCCGACCCGACCACGGTCGGGCCCGAGCCGACCGAGGAGGAGCTCCAGGCGGCGTGGGAGGAGCAGCTCAAGAACATCACGGTCACGGACATCCTCGTCCAGACGGCCGTCTCCCTCGTCAACCTGGCCGGCCGCCGCCTGGGTCTCGGGCCGGAGGGCGAGGCCGAGCGGGACCTTCCCGAGGTCCGCGACGGGATCGACGCGATCCGAGCGCTCGTCCCGGTGCTCGAGCGGGGCGACGTCGGCCCGACGCTCAAGCCGCTGCGGGACGCGCTGGCCCAGTTGCAGCTCGAGTACGCGCGGCTCGCGCCGAAGGGGTCGGGTGCCGATGGGGCCGGGGCCGGTGGGGCCGGGGCGCCGCCGTCGAGTCAGACGCCGCCGGCCGGGCCGGATCCGGCCAGCCGGCTCTGGGTGCCCGGGCGGTAGCCCGCCCGCGGGGGGTGGTCGGGGCCGGGGCCGGGGCGGCCGGGGGCCGGGGGCGGCCGGGGGCCGGTGACGGTGGTCCGGGGCGCCGGGTGCGGGCGTCGTGGGGAGCGGCGTGTGAGGGAGTTTTCGGCGTTTGGGTACGAAACACGACAAACGTCGACCTCCATGCGTCGGGAGGGCGCGGCGTGCGGAGAGTTTTTGCGGACCGCGTAGGAAACGCGACAAAAGCGCGTCCTTCGTACATCGCCCGCCGCGATTGCGGCTCGAGCCGGCCGGCCGGGCGGCCGGCGCCGCCAGGGATCGGCAGGCTGCCGCCGGGGTCCGGCGCGCAGGTGTCCCAGCCGGCGCGGATTTCCGGCCAGGACGTCCGCCGCTCGGCCCGGTACACTCAGCCGCGATTCGTGCCGGGGGACGCAGCGTCCCGCCGGCATATCTGTGTTCGGGTGGGCCCGTACATCTAGCGGCAAACACGTCTTCTGCTTCTGAGGAGCTTCCTTGACTGACTTTCTCACCAACCACGGGGTGGTTGTCGCTCTCGTCTGTGCGGCCTGCGCGGTCGTCTACGGAGCGGTCACCGCCCGCTCACTGCTTACGCTGTCGCCTGGCAACGAGAAGATGCAGAGCATCTCGGCCGCGGTTCAGTCCGGGGCCCGGGCGTATCTCAACCGCCAGTACACGTCGATCGCGATCGTCGGGGTCGTCGTCCTCATCGCGCTGATCTTCATCCAGAATATCGCCGTCGCCGTCGGCTTCGGCCTCGGCGGGGTCCTATCGGGTTCGGCCGGCTACATCGGCATGAACGTCTCGGTCCGGGCCAACTGCCGGGTCGCCGAGGCGTCCCGGGGCGGCGTCTCGCCGGGTCTCGACGCGGCGTTCCGCGGCGGGGCGATCACCGGCCTGCTGGTCGTCGGCCTGGCCCTGTTCGGTGTCGCCGGTTACTACGGCGTGCTGACGTCGTTCTTCAACGACAGCCCGACGACGGCGGTCAACGCGCTGATCGGCCTCGGCTTCGGGGGCTCGCTGATCTCGGTCTTCGCCCGGCTGGGCGGCGGCATCTTCACGAAGGCGGCCGACGTGGGCGCCGACCTCGTCGGCAAGGTCGAGTCGGGGATCCCCGAGGACGACCCGCGCAACCCGGCGACGATCGCCGACAATGTCGGCGACAACGTCGGCGACTGCGCCGGCATGGCGGCGGACCTCTTCGAGACATACGCGGTCACGGCGGTCGCCGTGATGCTGCTCGGAGTCCTGACCTTCCACGCGCAGACGCAGGTCGCGCTGTATCCGCTGGTGCTCGGGGCCGTCGCGATCATCGCATCGATCATCGGCACGTTCTTCGTCAAGTCGTCGAGCGGCAACGTCGAGCGGGCCCTCTACCAGGGTCTCGCGGCGTCCGGCATCATCGCCGGGATCGCCTTCTACCCGGTCACGAAGTGGCTGATGGGCAGCCTGAACGGGTTCGTCGACGCGAACGCGGCCGTCAAGACGCCGAGCGTCGGCCACCTCTACCTCTGCTCGCTGATCGGGATCGGCGTGACGGCCTTCCTCTTCGTGATCACCGACTTCTACACGTCGACCCGGTTCAGCCCGGTCCGCAAGACCGCACAGGCATCGGAGACGGGTCACGCGACGAACATCATCCAGGGCTTCAGCTCGGGTCTCCAGGCGACGGCGCTGCCGGCGATCGTGCTCGCGCTGGGCGTGCTCGGCGCGTGGAAGCTCGGCGGCGGCGGGACGGTCGGGATCTACGGGATCGGCGTCGCCGTGATGGGCATGCTGTCGCTGACCGGCCTGATCGTCGCGCTCGACGCGTTCGGGCCGATCACCGACAACGCCGGCGGGATCGCCGAGATGGCCGACCTTCCGGAGGAGGTGCGGACGGTGACCGACCGGCTGGACGCGGTCGGCAACACGACGAAGGCGGTCACCAAGGGGTACGCGATCGGGTCGGCCGTGCTCGCGGCGATCGTCCTGTTCGCCGGGTTCGAGCAGGAGCTCGACGCGAAGACGGGCAAGATCATCTCCTTCGGGATCAACGAGCCGCCGGTCCTGATCGGGCTGCTGCTCGGCGGGATGATGGTCTGCCTGTTCGCGTCGCTGTCGATGGAGGCCGTGGGCCGGGCGGGTGGCGCCGTCGTCGAGGAGGTTCGCCGGCAGTTCCGCGAGAAGCCGGGGATCATGACCTACGACGAGGAGCCGGACTACGCGGCGTGCGTCGACATCGTCACGAAGACGGCCCAGCGGGAGATGATCCTGCCGGCGCTGCTGCCGATCGGCATGACGATCGTCGTCGGCCTGATCGACAAGCAGGCGCTCGGCGGGCTGTTGATCGGCGTGATCGTCGTCGGGTTCTTCTTCGCGGTGATGATGACCGCCGGCGGCGGGGCCTGGGACAACGCGAAGAAGCTGATCGAGGACGGGGCGCACGGCGGCAAGGGGTCGGACGCGCATGCGGCGGCGGTCACCGGTGACACGGTCGGCGATCCGTTCAAGGACACGTCCGGCCCGGCGATCAACCCGATGATCAAGGTGGCCAACATCGTGGCGATCCTGATCATTCCGCTGATCACCTGAGCGGAACACCGGCCGTCGGCCGGCGCCGTAAGCTTCCCGGCTAGATGACGCCCAATCGCGGTCGCCCCGGCTACGGGAGCCAGCTGCATGCAGGTCTGACGCGAGTCCTCTCGGTGGCGATGATCCTGATCGGCTTGGCGCTGGCCGCGCGTCTGAGTGTGCAGGGCGCCGTCCTCGGCCTGTTGTTCGTCGGGGCGGGCGCCGGCCGGCTGTTCGTGTCGTCGCGCACCCGCCGGGCGCGCGATTGATGGCCAGCGGAGAGGCGCAGCCTCCGTCGACGCCGGCACCCCCGCGCCCGCCGGGGCCGATGCTCCGCCGGAGCCTCGGGTCGCCGGCCCTGTTCGCGATCGTCTGGACGTCGCTCGCCAGCTCGATCTACGTCTCGCTCGGCGTGGTTGCCGGCCACGCGCTCGGCCTGACGCCGCTCGTCTTCGTCGCGGCCGGCGTCTTCTTCACGCTGACGTCGATGACCTACGCCGAGGGCGCGTCCCAGCATCGGGACCGGGCGGGGTCGACGGTCTTCGCCAGGCACGCGTTCAACGAGCTCGTGAGCTTCGTCGCCGGCTGGGCGATCCTGCTCGACTATGTGATCCTGATCGCGATCGCCGCGCTCGCGGCGACCAGCTATCTGGCGGCCTTCTACCACCCGATCGGCCACGGCGCCCCGCGTCTGGTTGTCGCCGTGGCGATCATCGCGTTCGTCGTGTTCGCCAACATCCGCGGCTTCTCGACCCGGCGGACCCGGCGGATCGCGATGGTCGTCGTCGCCGACCTGCTGATCCAGCTCGTCGTGATCGTCGTCGGCCTGATCCTGTACTTCAACGTCCACGTGATCACCGGAGCCGTCCATCTGGGGACGGCTCCCCGGTGGTCGGATGTGATCTTCGCGCTGACGATCACGACGGTCGCGTTCACGAGTCTCGAGTCGGCTGCCGGCCTGTCGGGCGAGGTGATGGTCGGTCCGCGGGGGCTCCGCCGGCTGGTCGCGAGCGCGAACGCGTCGGTGTACATCATCTACATCGGGATCGCCCTGGTCTCGGTGACGGCGATCCCCGTGATCGGAGGGCACACGGCGCTGGCCGACCAGCACCTGGGGGCGCCGGTGCTCGGGATCGTCGAGAGCTTCCATCCGCGGGGCCTGGCCGACCCACTCAAGTACATCGTCGCGGCGGCGGCCGGCGTGACGTTGATCGCGGCGGCCAACTCGGCGATGCTCGGCCTCTCGCGGCTGACGTTCTCGCTGGCGACGAACCGGCAGATCCCGAGCGGGATCGGCCGGATCCACCGGACCCGGTCGACGCCGTACGTCCTGATCGTCGTCGCCGGCCTGCTGGCGGCGGCGCTCGTGATCCCGGCGGATCTCGACTTCCTCGTCGGGATCTACGCGTTCGGGGCGATGCTCGCGTTCACGATCGCCCACCTGTCGATCTGCGTGCTCCGGTTTCGCGAGCCCGACCGGGTCCGGCCGTATCGGGTCCCCGGGTCGATCCGGATCCGCGGCGGCGACCTGCCGATCCCGGCGGCGATCGGCGCGTTCGTGTCGGCCGCGGCCTGGATCAGCGTGATCGTGCTCCACAACGGCGCCCGGTACGTCGGGCTGGCGTGGATGGCCGCCGGGATCGGCCTGTACGTCGGGTATCGCAAGAGTCAGGGCAAGCCGCTGCTGGCTCGCGTGACCGTCCAGGCGTCGGCGCTGCGGGCCGACCGGGGCGAGCAGGACTACGGGTCGATCCTCGTGCCCCTGTTCGGGACGGCGCTCGACGACGACATCGTCCAGACGGCGGCCCTCCTGGTGGCCGGCGAGCAGACCGACGAGGCGGCGATCGACA
>DATAUX010000273.1:0-2256 GCA_036268015.1 Solirubrobacteraceae bacterium
CTCGGGGATCGCCCGGGCGAAGAGGTAGCCCTGGCCGAAGTCGCAGCCCAGCCGCTGGAGCGCCCGGAGCTGCGCCGGGTACTCGATGCCCTCGGCCACCGTCTTCAGGTTCAGCGTGTCCGACAGCGTGACGATCGCCCCGGCCAACGCGGCCTCCTGCGGGCTCTCGGCGATGTCGTCGACGAACGGCTTGGCGATCTTCACGATGTCGACCGGCAGGTCCTTGAGGTAGCTGAGCGACGAGTAGCCCGTCCCGAAGTCGTCGATCGCCAGCCGCACGCCGAGCGCCTTCAGCTCGTTGAGACGGATGATCGCCGCCTTCGTGTCGTGCATCAGCACGCTCTCGGTGATCTCCAGCGTCAGGTCGGCCGGCCGCAGCCCGGACCCGCCGAGCGCGGCGTGGACGCAGTCGACGAGGCCCGGCTCGTGGAGCTCCCGCGCCGAGAGGTTGACGCCGATCGTCAGCCGCTCCCCGGTCGGGCCCCGGTCGTCCTGCCAGCCGCGGGCCGCCTGGCAGGCGGTGCGCAGGACCCAGTCGCCGATCGTCCGGATCATCCCGGTCTCCTCGGCGAGCGGGATGAAGTCCAGCGGCGAGATCAGGCCGTGCTCGGGATGGTGCCAGCGGATCAGGGCCTCCAGGCCGTGGATGTGGCCCGAGCCGATGTCGACGATCGGCTGGTAGTGGACCGCGAACTGGTTGAGCTCGATCCCCCGGTGGAGGTCGTCCTTGAGCTCGAGCCGGCGGACGATGTCGTCGTGCATCCGCTGCTCGAAGACCTCGAACGCGTGCTTGCCGCGGCTCTTCGCGAAGTACATCGCGACGTCGGCGTTCCGCAGCAGCGCGTCGACCGTCTCGTCCTCGCCGTCGCAGATCGCGATCCCGATGCTCGCGTGGATGAAGACCTCCTTCGCGACCAGGCGGAACGGCTTGTCCAGGGCCTCGAGGATCCGCTCGGCCGTCCGCACGGCCCCCTCCCGCTCGGAGACCCCCTCCAGCAGGATGCCGAACTCGTCGCCGCCGAGCCGGGCTGCCGTGTCCGCGCTGCGCAGGACGTCCTTCAGCCGCCGGGCGACCCCGACCAGCAGCTCGTCGCCGGCCGGATGGCCGAGCGAGTCGTTGATCGTCTTGAAGTCGTCGAGGTCGACGAACAGCACGGCGACCCCGTGGCCGTGGCGCCGGGAGAACTCGATCGCGTGCTCGACCCTGTTGACGAACAGCGCCCGGTTGGCCAGGTCGGTCAACGGGTCGTGGAACGCCTGGTGCTTGAGCGCGGCCGCCGAGTCCCGCTCCCGCTCGAACGCCTCGGTCAACCGCTGGAGCGACAGATCCAACTGCCGGTTGGAGTCGGCCAGCTGGGCCGTCCGGCCCTCGACCCGCTCCTCGAGCGACCGCTGGAGGTTCGCGACCCGGGCGAACCCGTCCGCCCGCTCGAACGCCGCGCCGGCCATCCCGGCGACGAAGTCCGCCAGGCGGAGCTCGTCGACCCCGAACTCGCCGTCGGCCGGCCCGCGCTCGATGTAGACGCAGCCAGTGACGATCTCGCTGACCACGATCGGCGCGCAGAGCGCCGCGCCGATCCCCGCCCGCCCAAGCGTTCGGGCATCGACGCCGTCGCCGGCCGGTCCGGTCGCCGACGCGCCGACCGCCCGCCGCCGGCCGGCCGCCGCCAGGCCGAGCGCCCGGCAGACCCGCGCCCGGGCTTCGTCGGGCTGCGGCGAATACCCGCTGACGGCCAGGCCGTCCGGACCCGAGTCGATCTCGACCAGCAGCGTCCGCCGGGCGCCGAGCAGGGCCAGGACGACATCGTCGACCGCCTCGAGGATCTCCGCCCCGGTCGTCGCCGACGAGATCTCCCGGGCGCCGGACAGGAGCACGCTGACCCGCTCGTCGCCCTCCGGCAGGCCGGTCGCACCCAGCGGGCGGCCAAGCGCCCGACCGGCCGACCCGGCCCGCACCCGTCCGTCCGGCCCGCCGACCACGCGCGGCAGATCCGGGCCGGTCACGATCTCGATCGACCGGCCGCCTGTCGCCGACGACCCGTCCGCCCGACCGCCCGCCTCCTCAAGCTGTCCTGGTCTGCCGAGCCTGTGCCCGGATCCACCGGGCAGCAGACCCGATCCGCCGGTCAGCAGACCGGGTCCGGCGGTCAGCCGCCCTGATCCGGGGCTCAGCTGCCCAGGTCCGGCGGGTCGCTGGCCAGGTCGACCACTCGGCCGCAGTCGTCCGGCCCCCGGCTGGCCGACGCGGTCGACGGC
>DATAUX010000274.1:0-3407 GCA_036268015.1 Solirubrobacteraceae bacterium
CGAGGCGGCCGGACTCAGACGCGGAGGAAGTGGCGGAGCGAGAGTCCGGAGCCGGCGGCCGAGACGGCGACGGCGCAGCACATCAGGATGACGGCGAGCGCGGGGAAGTCGATCGTGTTCGGCCGGCCGATTACCGAGAACTCGGAGACGATGCTGTCGACGACGGCGAACTTCGCGATCAGGAGCATGCCGATCGCGAGGACGCCACCGATCGCGCCGAGCAGGATGCCCTCGAGGACGAACGGCCAGCGGATGAACCAGTCGGTCGCGCCGACCAGCTTCATGACCTCGACCTCCCGACGCCGGGCGAACAGGGACAGACGGATCGTGTTCGAGATCAGGAGGATCGACGCGATCACGAGGAGAACGGCGAGGATGCCCATCGTCGCCTTGACGAGGCTGGTCGCCGTGAGGATCTTCTGGGCGTCGTCCCGACGGTTGTTGACCGTCTCGATCGCCGGGTTGATCGGCTTGCCGTTCTTGACGAGGGCCGCGCTGACGAGGTTGACGTTGGACGGGTTGTCCGGTGTGACCCGGAAGCTGTCGGGCAGGGGGTTCGAGTCGACGATCGCGTAGGCGGCCGGGTCGGCCTTCTTCTGGGTTGCGAAGGCCGACGCCTTGGACACGTACTGGACGGATTTGACGTGGTCGGTCTGGCGGAGCATCGTCCCGACCTGGGCGATCTGCTTGGCGGTCGCCCCGTCCTTGAGGTAGACGCCGACGAGCACGCGCTTGCGGACGTCGTTGGCCGCGCCGGTCGTGACCTGGACGACGGGGATGAAGACGCCGAGGACGAGGACGGTGACGAGGACGGTCGCGAGTGCGGCGAAGCTGGGGACCGCGTTGCGCCGGAGGGCGCGGAACGACTCGCGGAGGAAGAAGCCGATCCTCACGACCGGAGACCGTCCGGGCGGGCGGCGGCCGGCGGGCGGGTCACCACGAGAACCGGGTGCTCTCGTCGCGGATGTTCTCGTCCCGGAGCATCGCCGTGAACTCGTCGGTCGACTGCTCGCGCTGGCTGTACATCCCGTCGTTCTCGTCCCGGATCACCCGGCCCCGGCGGACCTCGATCACCCGGCGGCGCATCTTGTCGACCATCGTCGAATCGTGGGTCGCGACGAGGACGGTCGTCCCGGCCCGGTTGATCCGGTAGAGCAGCTGCATGATCCCGATCGACGTCTCCGGATCGAGGTTGCCGGTCGGCTCGTCGGCGAGCAGGACGGCCGGGTGGTTGATGAACGCCCGGGCGATCGACACGCGCTGCTGCTCGCCGCCGGAGAGCTGGTCGGGGAAGTTGTGGAGCTTCGTCGACAGGCCGGTCAGCCGGAGGATGTCGGGCACGGTCTGGCGGATCTGCTTGCGGCCGGCGCCGGTCACCTGGAGGGCGTAGGCGACGTTGTCGTAGACCGTCCGGTTGGGGAGGAGCTTGAAGTCCTGGAAGACGACGCCGAGGTTCCGCCGGTAGGACGGGACCTTCTTGCGGTCGATGTCGGCCAGGTTGCGGCCGGCGACGACGATCGCTCCGGACGTGGCCTCGAGCTCCTTGATCAGGAGGCGCATGATCGTCGACTTGCCGGACCCGGTCGACCCGACGATGAAGACCCATTCGCCGCGCTCGATCTCGAAGCTGGCGCCGTCGAGGCCGACGTCACCGCTCTCGTACGACTTGCAGACCTCCCGGAACTCGATCATCGTCTCGGACCCGGGGGTCCGCCGGGGACGGGGGACGGGCTGGGGAGCGCGGACCGGGCGGGCGAGGTCGCGGCGCTGTCGACTCGTCGGGCGTTCCGGCTTTTCAGTGGTCGCCATCGAGATCGAGCCTAGCGGGCGAATCGGGGTTTGTGTGCCGGTAAGCCTGTATGCAAGAGCATTTGCACGGCATTGAGTACGGTTCACCGATGACCGAGAACACGACCTCCGGGGCGCAACGATGACCGAGATCACGACCACCACGGCAGCGAACGGGCTGGCGATTCACAAGATCGCGGTGTCGGGCACGCGGGCCCTGACGATCCTCGTCGCGTTCGACGCGGGCGCGCGGAGCGAGCGTCCGGACGAGAACGGGATGGCCCACTTTCTCGAGCACCTGGTCTTCAAGGGCGGGAAGTCGTACCCGACGTATCGGGACGTCAACGAGACGGCCGAGCGGATGGGGGCGATGCTGAACGCGTACACGAGCCACGACCTCGTCGCCTTCCACATCACGGTCCGGGCGGAGGCGGCGCCGGCCGCGGTCGACCTGCTGAGCGATTTCGTCGGCCGGCCGCGGATCGACGCGGACGAGCTCGACCGGGAGCGGGGCGTCGTGATCCAGGAGATCGCCCGGGCGTACGACCAGCCGTCGATGGTCGCCGAGTACCTGATCGACCGGGCGGCGTTCGGCGACCACCCGCTCGGGCGGACGGTCCTCGGGCCGGAGGAGAACCTCAGGTCGTTCAGCCGGGAGGCGATCGTCGCGTTCCGGGAGCGGCGGTGGTCGGGCGAGCGGGGGGGCGTCTTCCTGGTCGGGAACACCGAGCATCTGCCTGACGACGTCGAGCTGTCCGAGCGGTTCGGCCGGTTCCCGTCGCTGCCGGCGCCCGACCCGTTCGAGCCGGCGCCGGGGTTCACGCCGAAGACGATGGTCGAGGCCCGGGACACGAAGCAGTCGCACCTGCGGATGATCTACCGGCCGGAGATCGACGTGACCGACAAGCGGCAGCGGACCGCCCTGTCGATCTACTCGACCCTGCTCGGCGGGTCGATGGGGTCGCGGCTGTTCGACGAGATCCGCGAGCAGCGGGGCCTGTGCTACTCGGTGTCGGCGGTCGACCACTCGTTCGCCGACGCGCCGATCCTCCAGCTGTCGTCGGGCCTGGACTCGTCGAAGTGCATCGAGGCGTACACGCGGATGCGGGAGATCGTCGACGAGCTGCGGACGGACGGGCCGAACGAGGCCGAGGTCGAACGGGCGCGGGCGTACGCCGGCGGCCGGCGGGTCCTGGCGTTCGAGAACTCGGGCGCGGTCGCCCGGTACGCGGCCCACCAGGCGATCGTCTACGGCGAGGACATCGACCCGGACGGGGCGATCGACGCGGTCGACAGCGTGACCTTCGACGAGGTGGCGACGGTCGCCCGGGGGATCAGCGACGAGTTGGCGGTCGCGTGCGTCGGGCCGCACGAAGAGAGCGACTTCTAGGGCTGGATCCTGATTCATCTGGCCGCGCCCGGAGGGCTGGGCGGCGGTCGACGGTCGGGCCGGCCGGGGGGTCGGGCACCGGGGACGGGATCGGGCACCCGGGGCCGGGGGACGGGCACCCGGGGCGGGGCGGCGCCTGGGGTCAGGCCGGGGCCGGGCGGCGTGGGGGTCAGGCCGGGCCGGGAGGCGTGCGGTCAACCGGGAACGACCTTGAGGTGCGGGCGGGCTG
>DATAUX010000275.1:0-5007 GCA_036268015.1 Solirubrobacteraceae bacterium
CCGGACGGCCGTTGGCCGCGCCGGGGGCTGGGGGCTGGGGGCTGGGGGCCGCTGCAGGCCGACACCCAATACTTCACCTGGCCGTAACCCTCCGGCCGCACACTGTATGTGTCCGCAGCGGCGCAGCTCGCGCCGGCAGCCGATCTCCTCAGGAAGGAGTCCTGATGAACCGTTCAACCCGTATCTCCCGCCGGCCACAGAGCCACGCCTGCCGGGACTGCACCCCAGCCGGGCCACGGCCGCTGGGCCGCGTCGACACAGCCGCGCTCGAGCGCGAGCTCGCGACCGCGGACATCACCGCCCGCCGAGTCGTCCTCGCCGAGCTCCACGAGCGCGACCTCGGCGTGAGGTGCGACGACAACTGACCGCCTGAGCTCGCCGCGCGCGGGCGGCGACGCCCGGCGCCGGGCGAATGCCGTTCGTCGGTGGCGCCGGACGAATGCCGTTCGCCGAGCAACGCCGGGCGCCGTCGACGTCGCGGACGCCCTCCACGCAGGAGGGGCCCGGCAGCTTCGCCGGGCCCCTCGACACTTCCCAACCGGGCGCGCAGGGCGCCGGGTCGCTGGCTACATCATGCCGCCCATGTCGGGCATTCCGCCGCCGCCGTGTCCGCCGCCGTTGCTGTCGGGGATCTCGGCAACGATTGCCTCGGTGGTGAGGATGTTCTTCGCGATCGACGCCGCGTTCTGCAGAGCCGACCGGGTGACCATGGCCGGGTCGATGACGCCGGCGGCGACGAGATCGACGATCTCGCCGGTCGCGGCGTTCATGCCGAAGCCCTTCTTCGACTTGCGGACGTCGTTGACGACGACCGAACCCTCGAGACCCGCGTTCTCCGAGATCTGACGGAGCGGCTCCTCGAGCGCGCGGAGCACGATCTTCGCGCCCGTCTTCTCGTCGTCGTCCTCGTACTCGTCGAGCTTGATCGCGACCGAAGCCTCGAGCAGAGCGACGCCGCCGCCGGGAACGATGCCCTCCTCGAGGGCAGCGCGGGTGGCCTGGAGTGCGTCCTCGACGCGGTGCTTCTTCTCGCGCATCTCGGTCTCGGTCGCAGCTCCGACCTTGACCACCGCGACGCCGCCCGACAGCTTGGCGAGGCGCTCCTGGAGCTTCTCGCGGTCGAAGTCGGAATCGGTGTTCTCGATCTCCGTCTTGATCTGGTTGATGCGGCCCTTGATGGCGACCGCGTCACCCGCGCCGTCGACGATCGTCGTCGTGTCCTTGCCGACGACGACCCGACGAGCGCGACCCAGCTGCGAGACCTGCGTGTTCTCGAGCTTGAGACCCATCTCCTCGGTGATGACCTCGGCGTTCGTGAGGATCGCGATGTCCTCGAGCATCCGCTTGCGGCGGTCGCCGAAGCCCGGCGCCTTGACGGCAACACCGGTGAACGTGCCGCGGAGCTTGTTCACGACGAGCGTCGCGAGCGACTCACCCTCGACGTCCTCGGCGATGATCAGGAGCGGCTTGCCCGACTGGATGACGGCCTCGAGGACCGGCAGCACATCGCGGACGGAGGTGATCTTCTGGTTCGCGACGAGGATGTACGGATCCTCGAGCACGGCCTCCATGCGGTCCTGGTCGGTGACCATGTACGGCGAGATGTAGCCCTTGTCGAACTGCATGCCCTCGGTGAACTCGAGGTCCATGCCGAACGTCTGACCCTCTTCGACGTTGACGACGCCGTCCTTGCCGACCTTCTCGATCGCATCGGCGATGACGTCTCCGATGTCCTCGTCGCCGGCCGAGATCGTCGCGACGCGAGCGATCTGGTCCTTGCCGGCGACAGCCTTCGCCTGCGAGCCGATGTGGGCGACGACCTGGTCGACCGCGCGCTCGATACCGCGCTTGAGACCGAGCGGGTTGGCGCCGGCCGCGACGTTCTTCAGACCCTGGCGAACGATCGCCTGGGCAAGCACGGTCGCCGTCGTCGTACCGTCACCGGCGACGTCGTTGGTTGCCGTGGCCACCTCGCGCACGAGCTGGGCGCCCTGGTTCTCGAAGACGTCCTCGACCTCGACCTCACGAGCGATCGTGACGCCGTCGTTGGTGATCGTCGGCGCGCCGAACTTCTTGTCGAGCACCACGTAGCGGCCCTTCGGGCCGAGCGTGACCTTGACAGCGTTGGCAACGGCGTCGACGCCGGCCTCGAGGCACTTGCGGGCCTCTTCGCTGTACTTCAATTCCTTATGAGCCATATCTTCTCCTGATACGTCCGCCGGGCGTGCGGCCCAGCGGCTTGACAAGGTCGGGCTTGGGCGAGCAAACCCGATGAAACCTGTGCGACCTGCCTGATTCCTGGCCTAGGACTCGACGCGGGCCAGGACGTCTGACTCGCGGAGGACGAGGAGCTCCTCGCCGTTGACCTTGATCTCGGTCCCGCCGTACTTGCTGTAGAGGACCTCGTCGCCCTCGGACACGTCGAGCGGGATGCGCTTGCCGTCGTCGTCGAGCTTGCCGTCGCCGACGGCGATGACCTTGCCCTTCTGGGGCTTCTCCTTGGCGGTGTCCGGGAGGACGAGACCGCTGGCGGTCGTCTCCTCCTCGTCGATCGCCCGTACGATCAAACGATCGCCCAGGGGCTTGAGATTCATAATGAGACCTCCACTGAAGAGATTGACGGCGATCCGTGAATCTGGGCGATTTTGGCACTCTCGGACCCCGAGTGCCAGCCCGTTCACAGAAGGGTAGCAAGGAGACCGCCGATCGGCAAAGGATCTTGGCACTCTCGTCGCACGAGTGCCAAAACCGGGGCGGCCGAGGCCCCGGGTCGGCCGGCCGGCGGATCGACCGCCGCGCCGACGCGACCGCCGCGATTAGTGTTTTATGGCGTAAGGCGGCTTGTGTCTGCGTACATTCTTCGGCGGGGGTTGGCTTGCGTCATCAGCGCATCTTGTTGGCTGTCGTCTCCACGATCCTGCTCGGCGCAGGTGCCGGCGCGGCCGCCGGGCCGGCGCTCGCCGCGCCGCCCAGCGCGCTCGACGGCCTGAGCGTCTCGCCCCAGCCGGGCACGCCCGACGCGTCGCGCAAGACCCAGCTCAGCTTTCTCGGGGTTGGCCGCAACCAACTGGGCAAGGTCACGGTCACCGGGTCGCGCAGCGGCCGGCACGCCGGCCAGATGAAGTCCTACGCGGCGGCCGCAGGAGCCAGCTTCCTCCCGAATCGGCCGTTCGACGCCGGCGAGACCGTTACCGTCCAGCTCGCCCGCCCGGGATTTCCCGCCCTCGACTACAAGTTCACGGTCGCGCGAACCCGGACCGTCAAGATCCCGCCGTTGGCGACACCCAAGGCCCCACCCAGCCCGCCGACGCACTTCGTCTCGCAGCCGGACCTCACGCCCCCACCGGTCGCGGTCACGACCAACTCGCCCGGGACGGCGCCCGGCGATCTCTTCATCGGTCCCGACAAGGCACCCGGCCAGAGCGACCTCCCGGTCGGCTCGCAGGGACCCGAGATCCTCGACGACCAGGGCCGGCCGATCTGGCTCCACCCGCTGTCCGGAGGTCTCGCGGCATACAACGTCCGGCCGCAGACCTACCAGGGCCAGTCGATGCTGACCTGGTGGGAGGGCGACGTCCTCTCGCTCGGCTACGGCCAGGGCGAGGACGTGATCGTCAACCACTCCTACCACGAGATCGCCCGGATCCGGGCCGGCAACGGGTACTTCGCCGATCTGCACGACTTCCAGCTGACGCCGCAGGACACCGCCCTGATCACCGTCTACACACCCGTGCTCGCCGATCTACGGTCGGTCGGCGGTCCCCGCAAGGCGCTGACGGTCGACTCGATCGTCCAGGAGGTCGACATCAGGACGGGACTCGTGATGTTCGAGTGGCACGCCCTCGGCCACGTCCCGCTGACCGCGTCCCACGCGACGCCGGGCGGCCCGTATCCGTACGACTTCTTCCACATCAACTCGATCCAGCTGCTGCCCAATCGGAACCTGCTGATCTCCGCGCGCAACACCTGGGCGGCCTACCAGATCAGCACGCAGACCGGCGCCGTCGTCTGGGAGCTCGGCGGCAAGAACAGCACGTTCAAGATGGGTCCGGGGGCGAACTTCGCCTACCAGCACGACGCCCGCCAGCAGGCCGACGGGACGATCAGCCTGTTCGACGACGAGGACAACCCGAAGCAGGCGCCCCAGTCGCGCGGCCTCGTCCTCTCCGTCGACCTGGCCGCCCGGACGGCGTCCGTCGCCCAGCAGTACACCCACCCGTCGCCACTGCTGTCCAACAGCCAGGGAAACCTCCAACTCCTCCCGAACGGCGATGCCCTCGTCGGCTGGGGCGCCTCGCCCGACTTCACCGAGTTCAGCCCGACCGGGCAGGTCCTCTTCGACGCGAGGCTCCCGTCGTCGACCGACACGTACAGGGCATTCCGCGACGTCTGGTCGGGCACGCCGACCGACCCGCCGGCCCTCGCGGCCCGACGCTCCGGATCCAAGGTGAAGGTCTATGCCAGCTGGAACGGCGCGACCGCGCTCGCCGGCTGGGACGTACTCGCCGGATCGCGGCCGGGATCACTGCGGCCGGTCGGCCACGCCGCGCGCGACGGCTTCGAGACGACGATCAGCGTGCCGGCCGGCGACCGGTACTTCGCCGTCCGGGCGCTCGACGGCCAGGGCAGGACGCTCGCGACGTCGCAGACGGCGACGCTCGGCGGCCGGTCGACCGCCCGCCGGGTCACCCCGTCGCCGCAGGAGCGCCGACTCGTCAACCTGCTGAGCACCGGCGGGACCCAGCCGGACTTCGTCGCGCCGAGGGTGCTCCCGGCTCGGCATCACCCGCTCAGATACATCGGCGGCGGCGTGATCGTCGTCCTCGTGCTCGCCGGCGGCGGCGCCTATCTCTACAGGCGGCGGCGGGCCGCCTAGTTCTGCGCGCCGCCGAACCCCTTGATGGCTTCGGTCATGCCGACCGGCTTGTCGATGATCTGCGAGAAGCGGACCACCGTGACCGTGTCCTCGGTCGACACGTCCCGGCCGTAGATCTGCTCGAGGAACTT
>DATAUX010000276.1:0-15464 GCA_036268015.1 Solirubrobacteraceae bacterium
CCTTGTCCGAGGTTGGGAGCACGACTTTGGGTGCCGCCCCTCGACTTCCGGCTGGTGAAAGCGTCATCGCCGGTAGAAGGTCGAACTTCAAGTTACCCTCGCTCACGCGAACGGTCACGATGTTGAAAGGTTTGCCGATCAACTCTGGGTCAGTGACGGTGATCGTGATTTTCTTGCGACCGTCGCTGAACGTTGTAATGGCAGCAGGAGACTGGTCAGCCCCGCTCAGGTCGTACGTCATGGGAGGGCCATCCGGATCCGTTTGTCCCTGGATGAGCGCCGAGCCGTGGCTGGTCGGCGAGCGCGTGTCTAGAGTGACATACAGCTTGGCTGCGCTCGAGGTTGATTGGGGTGCCGCGAACGTCAGCGCGATGGCCCACGTTCCCGATGCGTTATCAAAGCTTGTAGTGAACGAGCTCAGTGACCGCGCGGAGCTTCCTGGCCTACCGAGATATGGCAGCCCTGCGACGACCATTTGCGTTCCGCCCAAGACGCTCGCACTCGCGGACGCAGGGACAACCGATAGCGCCAATGCCACGACGGCCCCAGCCATTATGCGTTTGCTCGCGATCATCATTGCTCCAGACTGGCGAAGTTGAATTCGTCGTGACGCTTGCATCGTCATGACGCCGTCCATCGTCACAACCGTCTACCGTCGACAAGGTAGCGGTGGCTCCCCGGGCGCCGGACTTCTCGCTCGGCCCCCGCCTGACAGTACGACGCCGATCCCTGGCAGACGCCTTCCCTGGACGAGCTGGGTAGCCGGTTCGCCGAGCTCGAGGCTCGTCCGCCCCGGCGCGTTTCTCGGCCCCGATTGCTCGCGGCCTGGTCGAGCGCTGCCGCAACCCTGGGCGTGGCTGTCACAGCCGTGCTTTTTGCGACTACACGGAGCGCCGACGCCAGCTCGCCAGTGAACCGTGCTCCCGCCGCCGCGGTCAAGGCGGGTACCTTCGCCTACAACTCGACGACGACCGTCGCGGTTGACGGACGCCGCACGACAAAGCTAATCGGGCGGGGTTCGATCGACTTTCGGGCCGGTAGCTATCGCGCAGTCGTTCGAAACACGAGTGAAGTTGAGAGCGTCGATCGAATCCGGATCGGCGCAACGCTCTATACGGGGGTTGCGACCAGTCCAACGGGACCGTCAGGCTGGGTCGCGATCCCGCTCGGTCACCAAGGCATACTCTCTGACCCCGACGTTCCGGGAAGCGGAGCTCTCACCGATCCACCGGCCGTGCTGCGAGCCATGAGCCTCACACGGGCTCACGCACGGGCGGACGGGGCAGCAACGATCAATGGAACGAAGGCATCTGGATTCAGCACTACCGTGCCACTGTCGGCGTTCTTCGCGGACACGGCCGTCCCAGCGGCCGTCGGGCGTTCACGCGTCGGCCTGACCGATTGGATCGGTCCCCAGGACCGACCCCTACGCATCCGAGAGGAGGTCAAGTCGCTCACCGGAACCGCCGTTCTGACGACCATTTGGACATTCGGACAATTTGGAGCTCCGGTGCAAATCACGGCCCCGACGGACAAGATCGCCCAAGCTGGCCCGGGAGCGGCCGGCCCCGATCCGCTCGCTCGAGACCTGATCTCGCGGTTCCTCGCACGCGCGACCGAGCCGCACAACTGAACTGAAGCGATACCTCGAGTTGGGGCGGGGTTGAGGACGTCGATAGCACCTACCACACGGTGTTGAGCAGCAGTTCGGCGAGGACCGCCTGGAGCGCGAGCGCGCCCAGCACGAGCCGGAGCCGGCGCGGCGGAAGTTCGGTCGCGGCCGCAATGCACGCGAGCGGGACGAGGAATACCCAGATCCGCTCGGTCTCGGCCTTCGTGTACCCGAGCACCGACGAGATCACGATCACCGCGGCTAGCCCCGCGGCTGACGGGTCACCACGCCCGAGCGCGCGGACGGCCAGCCAGGCGATCGGGATCCCGAGTGCGACGAGGAAGGCCGCCGGCGACCCGAAAACCCAGTACGGGTATGGCCGGACGGTCGCGACACCTCGGCGGTAGTCGCCGTCGATCGCCCGGACCGTCGCGATCAGGTCGAACCCGGTCACGACCCGCAGGACGACGTAGAAGGCGACCACGCCGACGGCGCAGCCGATCGCCAGGCGGGCCGCCGCCGCCCGCTCTCCACGCACCACCCGGACGACAAACGCCCACAGGCCGATCGCCAGGAGCGCCGGCGAGAAGAACGACGCGACCGCCAGCAGCGGTGGCCCGAGCGCCCGGACCGCCGGGCGGGCGGCGAGCAGGGCGCAGACCGCGGCGAGGGCAAGCGTCGCGTAGAGGGCGTCGGCCGAGCTGACGCCGACGATCAAGACCGTCGGCGAGAACCCGACGAGTAGCGTCGCGATCCGGGCCCGCCGGTCATCGAGCAGCTCCCGGCCCAGGGCGTAAGTCAGCGGGACCGCGACCGCGCCGACCCCGATCGTCAGGACGGCCATGCCCGCCGGCGTCGTGATCCCGAGGACGTGGAGGGTCAGCAGCATCCCAGGCAGGTGGCCGGACGGATGGGTCGGGAGGGTCGGAGCGATCTGGGCGAATCGGCGAAGGAAGGCGTCGACGCCGACGCGGAGCGCCGGCAGTGCCGGGAGATACTCGTGCCGGGCCTCCGCGCTCGTCCCGAAGACCGCGTCCCACTGGCTCGGCCCGCCCCGGCCGGCGGCGAGCGCCAGGCGAAGGACGAGGCTCAGCCCGAGCGACGCCCCAGCGAACGCCGGCGGCGCCAGTCGCGGCTCGACCAGCCGCGGGGCGAGCGCGGCGGCCAGGCCGAAGACGACGACCACGAACGGGGCCAGGAGCGTCGCCTGGACGTCGATACCGGCCATGAACGGCGCGAGGTTCGTGCCGAGCCGGTCCCCCATGCTCCGGACGACCACTCCGGCCAGGACCGTCACGCCGACGCCGGCCGCGACGATCGCCGGGAGCCGCCCGCCGGCCGGAAGTCGCCCGCCGGCCGCAAGTCGCGCCCAGGGCGGACGCCGGGCGCCGGCCGGGCCAGGCGCATCGATGCTCGCGCGTCCGTCGACCCTCATCGACGGCTCACGTCCGCCAGGGCCGGCCGGGGGCCGGCGAGTTGTCGGGTCTCCGAGCAGAATCGTACGAAACGCGACGGATTGTCGCGTTTTGTACAGAAACGAAAAACAACTGACAACACCACGGCCGCCGAATCCCTTCCCTCGTCCTGGCCTCTCTTCCTCGTCCGTCCCCGGCAGCCCGACCCGCCGCGAGCCATCCCTCGGCCCGAGCCGCCCGCTCCGCCCAAGCCACCCCCATTGACCCTAGACGTCCCCGGCCAGCCGGATCGCCCCCGACCGGCCGCCGTCACCGATCCGTAAGCCGAATCGGAACGCCCGATTAACAGGCCGCCGCCCGCCTTGCGGATCCACGCGTCCGGCCAGATGATCGGTCCGCAAGATGCCGATCCTCCCCGAAGCCCCGCCGCCCGGCCCGTTCCGCGCCGAGTTCTGGAAGAGCCCGCTCCGTGGCCCCTGGCTGAGCTCGCTGCTCGGCACGGCGATGCTCCCGCTGTTCCTGCTCTGCATGGTCACCGGCTACCTCTCGCACGCAGCGTACGACCCCGGCCTCGGCCACAACTCGGTCAGCTCGGGCGGGATCGTCCCGTACTTCTTCCACTGGCCGACCCACCCCGCCTGGCTGTACGCGGCGACCCAGGGGATCCACATCGCCGCGGGGATCGCCCTGGCGCCGGTCCTCCTGGCGAAGCTCTGGTCGGTGATCCCGAAGCTCTTCGACTGGCCGGCCGTCCGATCGCCGGCCCATGCGATCGAGCGGCTGTCGATCGCCCTGCTCGTCGCGTCGAGCCTGTTCACCCTGGTCTCCGGAATCTTCAACAGCGAGATCTTCTACCCGTGGCGGTTCAGCTTCGTCCCCGTCCACTATTACGCGGCGATCCTCTTCACCGTGTCGCTCGCCTTCCACGTCGCCGTCAAGTTCAAGGTCGTCCGCCAGGCCTTCCGCGACCGGGGGCTGATCGCGCCGCTGCGGGAGTCGCTCGCCGAGACCCAGCCCGAACCGCCGGCCCACGACACGACGGCCCCGACGGCGCCGCGCCCGCCGACGATCTCGCGGCGGGGCTTCGTCGGCACGGTCGGTGCCGCGTCGCTCGCCGTCGGCGTCAGCGCGGCCGGCCAGAGCGTCGGCGGCCCGCTGCGCGAGCTCGCGATCTTCGCGCCCCGCGGCCGGGTTCCCCGGCCGGGTCCCAACGGCTTCCAGGTCAACAAGACGGCGGCGGCCGTCGGGGTCACGGCCGCGCAGACCGGCGCGACGTGGAGCCTGCGGGTCGCCGGCCCCGACGGCCGGATCCGCGTCTTCTCGCGGGCAGCCCTGCTCGCCCTGACCCAGGCGACCGAGGACCTGCCGATCGCGTGCGTCGAGGGCTGGTCGACGACCCAGCGGTGGACCGGCGTGCCCCTGCGGACGCTCGCCGGACTCGTCGGCGCCGGGCCGGGCCACCTGCTGGGGGTCCAGTCGCTCCAGCAGCGGGGCGAGTTCCGCCAGACGACGCTCGCAGCCAACCAGGCCGACGACGACCGGTCGCTGCTGGCCCTGCGGGTCAACGGCGTCGACCTGTCGATCGACCACGGCTTCCCCGCCCGGATCATCGTCCCCGCGCTGCCGGGCGTCCACTGCACGAAGTGGGTCTCCATGCTCGAGTTCACGGCCGCCTGATGGGCCGGCGATTCCGCGACGAGTACGGCGCCCGACCGCTGCACCTGCTGGCCGGCCTGGCGACCCTCGGCCTGTCGGGCTACGCGATCATCGAGCTCTTCCACCGGGCCAGGCCGGTCGAGATCGCCGAGTGGCTGATCGCGGCGATCATCGTCCACGACCTCGTCCTCCTGCCGTTCTACTCCCTGCTGGGGACGCTCGCCTACCGCGGGCTCGGCGTCGGCCGCGGCGGCCGGGCCCAGCTCGACGCGCTCAACCACCTGCGGATCGCCGTCTTCTTCGTCGTCCTCCCCCTGTTCATCTGGGCCCCGCTGATCTTCGGGCTCGGCGAGCGCCGCTACCACCTGGACACGGGCCTGACCACCGACCCATACCTCGGCCGGTGGCTGCTCTACACCGGCGTCGTCTGCCTCGGATCGGCCGTGCTCTATGCAATCCGCCTGCGACGTGCCGAACGGGACCCACCGGCCTAGCTGCCAGGCCTGGCGCGGCCTATCGCAGCAGCGAGGACATGTCCCGGATCGTGCGCAACGTGCCGAGCGCGGTTCCCGTGACCTTCGACTCGCCGCCGCGCCGCGGGTGGTAGGCGACCTCGACCTCGCGAATCTCGAGCCGGTCCTGCGCCGCCCGCAGAACCATCTCCAACGGCCAGCCGAACGCCCGGTCGCGGAGGTCGAGCGCGAGCAGCGCCGACCGGCGGGCCGCCCTCATCGGACCGATGTCGGTCAGATGGATGCCGGTTCGCCGGCTGATCTCGATCGCCAGGATGCGGTTGGCCAGGCGGGCGTGGACCGGCCACGCGCCGGCGGTCGGGCGGCGGGCGCCGAGGCAGAGATCGGCCGGCCCGTCGGTGATCGGCCGGCTGACGAGCGGGAGGTCGCGCGGGTCGAGCGACCCGTCGCAGTCCATGAAGCAGACGACATCCGTGGTCGCGTTGACGAGCCCGGCGTAGCAGGCCGCCCCGAAGCCGCGGCGGTCCTCCCCGATCACCCGGGCGCCGAGCTCGGCCGCGATCTCCGGCGACCGGTCGGTCGACCCGTTGTCGACGACGAGCGCCCGGTACCCGTCGGGGATCCCAGACAGCACCCACGGCAGCGAGTCGGCCTCGTCGAGGACCGGGAGGATCACGTCGATCAACCGACGATCCCTAGTCGGGCAACCGGCCGCCGGGGTCGCGCGGGTGCGCCTCGAGCCAGGCGCGGGCGGCGACCGCCGCGTCGCGGACGACCTCCGCGTTGTCGACTCCCTCGCCGGGCGCGCCGATCACCCTGAGGTCGATCAGCCTGAGGATCACCGACTGGGTCGGGCTCGAAGCCCACCGCCACGGCTCGGGGATGCGGTCGCCGGGCTGGGCCGTCGCGACCCACTCGACGAGCCCCCGGTCGTGCGGGTGGACCCGCGCCGGGCCGGGACTCGGCCGACCGTTCCTGACGTACTCCGGGGCGTCTTCCGCGTCCACCGCGACAGCATCTCACACGGATAACGTTCGGCCCGTGATCCTCGTCACCGGCGGCGCCGGCTTCATCGGGTCGCACGTCGCCGGCGCGCTGCTCGACGACGGACACGATGTCCGGATCCTCGACTCGCTGCTGCCGGCCGCCCACCGCGGCGGGGCGCCGCACGTCGATCCGCGGGCCGAGTTCATCCACGGTGATGTCGGCGATCCCGATGCCCTCCGCGACGCGCTCCAAAATGTGACATCGATCAGCCACCAGGCGGCTATGGTCGGCCTGGGCAGCGATTTCGCGGACGTTGCCGACTACGTGCGGGAGAACGATCTCGCGACGGCGGTGCTCCTCCGCGCGCTCGCGACCGGCGGGTTTCGGGGGCGGCTGGTGCTCGCGAGCAGCATGGTCGTCTACGGCGAGGGCGCCTACCGGTGCGCCGACCACGGGCCCCTCGCCGCCCCACCGCGCGAGCCCGGCGACCTCGCGGCCGGCCGCTTCGATCCGCTCTGCCCGCGTTGTGACGCGCCCCTGCACCCGATGGCGGTCGGCGAGTCCGCGCGGCTTGACCCGCGGAATGTCTACGCGGCGACGAAGGTCCACCAGGAGCACCTGTGCTTCGCGTTCGCCCGCGAGTGTCAGGTTCCCGTCGTCGCCCTGCGCTACCACAACGTCTACGGGCCGCGGATGCCCCGGGACACGCCGTACGCCGGGGTCGCGTCGATCTTCCGCAGCGCGCTCGCCGCCGGCCGGCCGCCGCGCGTCTTCGAGGATGGCCGCCAGCTGCGGGACTTCATCCACGTCCGCGACATCGCCCGCGCCAACGTGATCGCCCTGACGGCGGACGCCGTCCCGACCGCGGCGTTCAACGTCGCCAGCGGCCGGCCCCGCAGCGTCGGCGAGATGGCCGGCGCCCTCGCCCGCGAGTCGGTCGGCCCGGGGCTCGACCCGGTCACGACCGGCGAGTACCGGCTCGGCGACGTCCGCCACGTCTTCGCGTCACCCGACCGGGCGGCCGCCGAGCTCGGCTTCGCGGCGGTCGAGGACTTCGACCTCGGGATGCGGGAGTTCGCCCGGGCGCCGTTGCGCGGGGTGCCGGCCGACGGGTGACCGGCCGCCCGCCGTTTCGCGTTCCGTAATGGGAACCGGTCGGGTCCGCACCTAGGGTGCTCTCTGGATGTCGACCCTGATCGTGATCGCCAAGGCACCCGTCGCCGGCCGCGTCAAGACGCGGCTCTGCCCGCCGTGCACGCCGACCCAGGCGGCCGGCCTCGCCCGGGCGGCCCTGGCCGACACGCTGGCCCGGGTCCTCGAGACGCCCGTCGCCCGGCGGGTGCTCGTCCTCGACGGCCGGCCGGGCAGCTGGCTCCCCGACGGATTCGAGGTCCTCGCCCAGCGGGGTGACGGTCTCGACGAGCGGCTGGCCGCCGCCTTCGCCGATGTCGGCGGGCCGGCCCTGGTCGTCGGGATGGACACGCCCCAGCTGACCTCCGACCTTCTGCTCGACGGGCTCGACGCGCTCGAGGACCCGGGCGTCGACGCCGTCCTCGGCGCGGCGTTCGACGGCGGCTACTGGTGCATCGGCCTGCGCGAGCCGCGTGACGACGCCCTGATCGGCGTGCCGATGAGCAGCCCGTCGACCTGCAAGTGCCAGCGCGACCGGCTCGACCGGCTCGGCCTGCGCGTCCGCGAACTCGGACGGCTGCGCGACGTCGACGGGATCGGCGACGCCCGGGCCGTCGCCGCGGCGACGCCCGGCTCGCGTTTCGCGCGGGCCGTCGCGAATATCGGATGAGCCCGGCAGTCGCGTCGAGCACCGTGCTCGAGCTCTACGCGCTCGGCCTCGGCCGGCGAGCCGGCGGCGATCCGGTGGAGGCACGAACTCGCGACGGCGCGCGCGTCCGGCTTCCATACGACCGGTGGCTCGGCCCGGTCGACGCCGTCGACGAGGATCTCCTGTCGCGGGCGGTCGGTCCGGTCATCGACCTCGGTTGCGGGCCGGGTCGCCACCTCCACGCGCTCGCCCGTCGCGGCGTGTTCGCGCTCGGCGTGGACGTCTCCAGCGCGGCGGTCACGCTCGCCCGGGACGGCGGCGCCAACGCCGTCGAGGCCTGCGTCTTCGGCGACCTGCCGGGGTCCGGGACCTGGCAGACGGCCCTCCTGCTCGACGGAAACATCGGGATCGGCGGGTGCCCCGGCGACCTGCTCGAACGGATCGGCCGTCTGCTCGCTCCGGACGGCGCCCTGCTCGTCGAGCTCGACCCGCGCCGGTCGGGCCGCCCGGTCCTCGAGCTGCGGCTCGAGTCGACGACGCTCGCGAGCGACTGGTTCCGGTGGGCCGTGGTCGGCGCCTCCGAGATCGCCGGGATCGCCGCGCGGAGCGGTCTGCGGGTGGACGACCGGTGGGAGCTCGCCGGTCGGTCGTTCGCCCGCCTGCTCAGTCGCCCTCGTCGATCCGGTCGTCGCCCCGGCTGACCTCGTAGCTCTCGGCTGCCGCGACGCAGGCGACGACCAGGGCGACGACTCGGTCGGCCCACCACCAGCCGAAGGCGTGGAACAGGAGCAGTCCGGCGACCGCGAGCAGTCCGGTCGCCGCGCCGATCGCGCTGAGCGTGCTGTCCCCACGGAGCGCTCGACTGGCCAGGGCGATGGCCGTCCGTCGCTTGAGGTGGGCGAGCGGCGGCAGGACGACGACGGCCAGGCCGGCGGCGGTCAATGTGAGCGGGGACGACCCGGGGTGAGTGCCGGCGACCAGGGCGCGGACCGACTCGATCGTGAGCACGACCGCGATCAGGCCCAGAGCGCCTGAGACGAGGACCGCCGCGCGGGCCTCGACCCGGCCGGCCTGGTGCGGCTGGCGCTGCTCGACGCGGAACCGCCAGATCAGGACGACCGACCCGGCGACGTCGGCGAGGACACCGAGACCGGTCCCGAGCACGCCGAGGCTGTGGTCGAGCAGGCCGACCGTGACCGACAGCCCGCCGATGACCAGGCCGGCGAGAACCGAGGCGACCGACAGGCGCACGGCCGTCGCGACCAGACCGGCTCTGGTCGGCGGCGTCTCACGGATGTCAGTGGTCCGCGACGTGCGGGATCTGCCCGGCTGGCGGCTGGCGGTTGGCACGGCCCCGGCCCCGGCCCGGGCGGGAGCGATCGGAGAGTCTGAGCGACGAGTGTATCGACGTCACGCCGCCCGACACACCCGACGAGTGGGGCGATCTCGCGTCGTTGCGGACCGCCGCCGCGACGTCGTGATGCGGCCTGCGGCCCGGGGCGAGGTCTGGTGGTGCGAGCTGCCCGAGGTCGGACGGCGTCCGGTCGTCGCGCTCTCGCGAGATGCCGCGATCCCGAGACTCAAGGACCGCGTCGGCCGCCTTTCGGACGACCGGATGGTCGACGTCTGCGCGGCGCTCGAAGTCGCCCTGGACTGCGCCGGCTGACCGGACTACGCCGCCGTGATCCCCTCGAGGATCAGTTCGCCGAAGAAGCGGGCATGGATCGACTGCAGGTCGAGCGACGGCGAGAGCTCGGACGTGACCGACTCGATCGTGAAGACGACCTTCATGTAGAGCACCACGACCGGGTCGATCGCCATCCGATGGGCGCGGGTCGCCGTGAGCAGGTCGACCTGGTAGCGGGCGAGGATCTGGCGCCGGCCGGTCTCGGCCGCATCGAGCTCCGCGAGGAAGCCGCGGGTCAGCTCGACCAGGGCTTCGGACGCCGCCAGGACGCGGGTGGTCGACGACGGCTTGACCCACTGGAGGAACTCGCTGATCGCGGCGTCGACGTCGCCGAAGAAGAGGTTCTTCGCGTAGAGGACGAGCGACTGGCGCACGGCTTCGGGCAGGCGGCCGATGATCCCGAAGTCGACGTAGCCGATCCGGTCGCCGGGAAGCAGCATCAGGTTGGCGGGGTGGAGGTCGCCGTGGAAGACGCCGACCGCATAGGCCTGGCTGAGGAAGTTCCAGACGATGTTCCCGGCGGCCGCGTCGAGGTCGTATCCGGCAGCCGTCAAGCGCCGGAGCGTCGCGTCGCGGTCGTCGCGGAGGTCGCGCATCAGGTCGGCGATCAGGATCCCGTCGAGCAGTTCTGCGGTCAGGACTCGCCTGGTCGTCAGCTCGGTGTACACCTGCGGGTCGTACTCGGTCTCCCGAGTCCGGGTGTTCTCACGCATCAGCCGGGCGTGCTCGGCCTCCACCGTGTAGTCGAGCTCCTCCCGCGTCCAGCGGGCGAGCTCATCGATCACGTCGCGGGTCCGCGTCCCGCCGAAGATCCGGGTCAGGTCGACGAGGCCGGAGATCCGGTACATCAGCGAGATGTCCGTCGCGATCAGGCGCTCGATGCCCGGCCGTTGGATCTTGACGGCGACCCGCTCACCCGAGTGGAGCGTGGCGGCGTGGACCTGGCCGATCGACGCGGCACCGAACGGCTCGGGTTCGAAGCTGGCGTAGACATCGTCGAGATCCCGGCCGAGCTCTGCCCGGACGATCTGCCGGACCTCCGGGTACGGGAACGGACCGACCCGGTTGAGCAGGTTGAACAGCTCGTAGCAGTAGGCCGGCGGGATCAGGTCGAAGCGGAGGGCCAGGGCCTGGCCGAGCTTGACCCACGTGCCGCCGAGCTCCTCGAGGGCCCGGCGCAGGCGGACGGGGCCGGGGACCGCCCGCCTCCGGGCCGGGCTGATCGCCGGGAGCAGGCCGTGGACGACGGCGACGCCGAACAGCTGGAGGACGCGCCGCAGGTCTCGCATGCGGCCCGAAGGCTATTTCACGGCTTCACTGTCGTCGGCAGCACCATGTCGAACTGGAGGCCGCTGTCGACGACCCGGTAGCCGCCGTACCGGTTGAGCGTGGTGTCCCCCTCGGCGTCGATCGAGTACGTGCCGAGCGGGCTGGCGCGATCGTTGATGTTGAAGAAGGCGTCGACGATCGCCTCGCGGTTGCGGCTCCCGGCCGTCCTGATCGCGCTGAGCACGGCGTTCATCGCCTCGTACCCGAAGATCGCCGACGAGTCCGGCGGACCGCCGAAGCGGATCGCATAGCTCTCGTAGAAGGCCTGCCCCGAGTCGCCGTAGTAGCTCGGGTCGAGCGTCGGACCCGTGAGGTACGTGACCGATTGAGCGCTCCCGAGCGACGCCGCGAACGCCGCGCTCGCCAGCGTGTCCGTGCCGAACAGCTTGAGGTTCGGCCCGGCCGCGTGGAGCTCGTCGAACAGGGTCGTGACGCCGGCCGTCAGCTCCCCGACGAACAGCACGCAGTCTGCCGATCCGGCTGCGGTCGCGGCGATCTGCGTGTACTGCTTGGCGCCGGTCGAGATCACGCGCCTGCCGGCGACCGTCAGCGCGGCCGCGCTCGCGTCGCTCGCGAAGCTCGCGGCCAGGCCGCGGCCGTAGAGGCTGCCGTCGTCGAGCACGAAGACGTGGGTGCAGCCCGCCGTATGTTCGTAGTTCGCCTGGGCCGCCGCCTGGGCGGCGTCGGCCGGGACCACCCGTCCGAACGTCCGCCGGCCGGACGGGTAGTACTTCGCCGGCTCGTCCGGATCCGAGGACGTGCGGGTCAGCCCGCCATAGGTCGCGGTCGGCGAGACCTCGAGGATCCCGGCGCGATTGAGGATCGGCAGCATGATCGCCGTGTCGCCCGAGGTGTCCGGACCGACGAACGCGACCGTCGACGAGTCCGCGGCGGCCGCGCGAGCCGCGGCGGCGACCGCGGCGTCGTCCGGCGTCCCGCTCGTGTTGGTCTCGTCGAGTAGTACGAAGCGCACGGGAATGTTGTCGACCTCCCCGCCGGCCTGCTCGATCGCCAGTTGCATCGCATCGGCGAGCGACGGGTTCGCGCCGGCGCCGTCGAGGTTGACGGCGGCATAGATGCTCATCACGCCCGAGCCCGCCTTCGGGACGCTGACGGTCTCGGCCGCGGCCGTCGCCGGCGGCGCCGGCGACGTCGCGCAGCCTGAGAGGACGGCGACCAGGCCCGCCAGGACCACCCCGGCGACGGCCTTCTGCCCCTGCCGTCGCCGGCTCATCAGCCGGCGCCGCCGGTCGTCGCCGGTTTGCTCGCGTCCACGCCGGAGATCCCGTTCGACGGGGTCGCCGGCAGGGTCGCGGTTCCCGCGGTGGCCGGGGTCGTCGCGGTGGCCGGGGTCGTCGACGTCGAAGTCGCGCCACCCGTGCCCGCGCTCGGCGAACCCTGGGACGTCGTCCCGCTGCCGGGAAGCGGCCGGCCGGTGATCTCCTCGTACTCGAGGTTCTCGGTCTGGAGGTCGAGCGGCACGAGACGCTGCGCCGAGACGAGGTTCTGTCCGGCGGCCGAGAGCACGTAGGCCAGGTAGTCGCGGACGGCCGGACGGGCGAGCGACTGCTTGGAGGCGAACGCGAACATCCGCACCGACAGGGGATACACGCCACTCTCGACCGTCTGCGCCGACGGGAACACGCAGTCAGGCGTCTTGTCCACGTCCACCGGCCCGCCCGGCGGGACCGTCACGCCCTGACCGTTCGCCGTGACGTAATGCGCGCCCGGCGACGTCGGGTCGGCCGGAAACTGGACTACCCGCCCGATGCTCAGCTGGCCGCCGACGTCGCTCTGGATCGGCGTCTGGGTCGACGCCCCGATCGTCGCGGTCGTCGCCACGCCGCTCGCGGCCAGCGACGCCGCCTCCTGGATCGGGTCCCAGATCTCCATCGGGCGCAGCTTGTCCTCGTAGAGCTCGTAGTAGGTGAAGCGGAAGTAGCCCACGTCACCGAGCTGGTTGAGCGCCTGGTTGCGCTCGCCGGTGACCGACGCCGTGATCGATTCGATCAGCTTCGTCCCGGCCGCCGCCTCGGCCGTCTTCTTGGCGTCGGCGTCGGTCTTGGCGTTCGCCCGCGCGATCGCCGCCTTCTCGGCTGGCGCGAGCACCTTGTGCGTCTTCGCGCGCTCCGCGTTGGCCCTCGCGATCACCGCCAGCACCCGCCGGTTGGCCGCTGTGCCGGCGGCCGCCTCCGCCGCTCGGATCTGCCGCTTCGCCTTGGCGAGGGCCGCGGCCACGGCCTTCGAGAGCGACCTCCGGGCCGCGCCCGACTCGACCTGGTCGAGCACCTGCGCGTCGGTCGGGTGGACGACCAGGTCGCGGCGGGCTTCCGCGAGCGTCGCGGTCCCGTTGGCCCCGAGCACGAGGTTCGCGAACAGCTGGTAGGTGTCGTTGTCGGCGTTGCGCCCGGTCGTCACCAGCCGGCGGTCGGCGAAACCGACCTGGCTCCAGTTGTCGATCGTCGAGCCGGCCTGGAAGATGTGGCGAACGGTCGTCCGTCGCAGGCAGTCGCCGCCGACCGTGTCCTCGTTGCGGGTGGCGATCACGACCGCGTCAGCCGCGAGCTGGAACGGCCGCACCGCTCCGCCGGCGGAGGTCGGCAGGGTGATCCCGTTGGCCGCGCACGTCGCCAGCTCGGATGCGGTCGGCAGGCTCGTGGCCATCGCGATGTCCGCCTGGCCGTCGCAGAGGTCCTGAAAGGCCCTGACCGGGGACACGGCCAACGGGGTCGCGGCGTCGTCGGGCGAGCCGTCGGCGAACGCGGTGTCGATCACCGGCAGGACTCCCAGGTTGGTCGAATCGTCGATCCGCACGGTGCCGGCGGGTACCCGTGCGACGCGTCCCCGCACGGTCGCCGCCTGGGCGGCCTGCTGCGCGTGGAGGATCTTGAGCTGCGCGGAGATCGTCGTCGGCGCGACCGGAGACGTCCTCGTGTAGTAGTTCTTGCTGGCGACGCCGCAGCCGGCCACGGCCGGCACGATCAGCGCGATCGACGCCCGCGAGGCCAGCGAGTGGCGGTTTGCCCGGGCCATGCTCACGCCCCCGGTGTGGACGGCGCGTTCGGGGTCAGCGGGCTGCCTTCGGTTCCGGCGACGACGGCGTTGGCCGACGGCGCCGTCGCCGCGGTTCCGCCCGGCAGGGCCTGGGGAGACGAGCCGGGGAGCGAGGCGACCGTGTCGCCGTTGTCGATCGGCGGATCCTTGAGCTCGGTCGGCAGGCGGATCACCTCGAAGTCGCTCAGATGCAGGCCGGAGACCTCGCCGCCACGCAGCAATGGGGTCGCGAAGCGCGGGTCGCGGCGCTCCCTGGCGGGCAGCTCTGTGTGCCCGTCGGGCCCGGTGACGACGCCCCGGGCGTCGCGGAGCGGCGCCTCCCAGTCGGTGGTCAACTGCGCGTACAGCGTCGGCACCGCGGACCGGTCGACCACGATCGCGCCGTAGGTTCGCAGGGTGTTGTAGATGATCTCGCTCGCCCGGCGGTTCGTCGCGCCGGGGATCGCCTGGAGCACGGACGCGAGCGAGACACTCGCCTTGAGACGGAGCCGTGCGCCCTCCGGAAGCGAGGCGGTCGACCCGTTGCCGTCGGTCAGGGAGGCCGGTTGGACGAAGTTGATCGCGGCGGGTCCGGGGACCGAGATCGCCAGCGCGTGGCGGATCGTGCCGGCCGCGATGTCCTCTGGCGTGATGATCCCGGCGAACAGCGGCAGACCCGACCCGCGGGCCGACGGCGAGGTCGGCGGCAGGTAGCCGGAGCCCGCGAGGCTCCACCGGCGCAGGTACAGATAGGACATCGTCGCCGCGCCGTTGGCCGCCCGGCGGGCCCGCCAGAGGTCGTAGCCGTAGCCGGCCGCCGCGTCGATCACCGTCAGCCAGCCGTCGTACTGCGGGTAGGGCGCCGTGGCCGGGGGGATCTTCAGCGAAGCGACGAGGTAGCCGTCGCCACAGAGGTTTTGCGGCGGCGGAAGGTTGGGTTGACGGCAGAGCAGTGAGGTCGTGACGGCGTTCGACACATCCGCGTCGAGTACCGGCGGCGTCCACTTCTCGGTGTTGATGTAGAGCGGCTTGGTGATCCTGCGGCGCTTCACCGAAAGTGCCTCGATCCTCGTCCCCTGCTGGACGCCGAGCCGGAGCTGGGCCGCGGCGATCAGCGCGGTCGATCTCGGGTCGACGGCTGCCGACGCGATCGACGAGTTCCATGGGCTCGTCGCGGCGAATGGACGATCGATCGCGTTGACGAACCTGGAGTCGACGGGCGCCGCCCGCACAACCGGGGCGGCCGGGCTCACCGGGCTGGTCGCCGTCGTCGTCGTGCTGGTCGTGCTGGTCGTGCTCGTCGTCGTGCTGGTGTCGCCCGACTTCTTCGGCGAGATCAGCCGGGCAGCGGTGACGGTCTCCTGGGTGGACGTCGAGCTCGAATGGCCGGACCCGCCGCAGCCGGCCAGCGCGGCGCTGCAGACGGCGAGGACGGCGAGCGAGCCGGGGATGCGGCCGGCCTCCCGGCAGAGCGTCCCCGCGCGGCCGGCGG
>DATAUX010000277.1:0-8513 GCA_036268015.1 Solirubrobacteraceae bacterium
GGGTCGGTGCTGGCCATCTCGACGCGCAGGAAGCTGCTGCTGTGGACGATCACGCCCGGCGCCAGGCGTTCGGCCTCGACCCGGATCGTCGCCGCGACGGCCCGCGTGCCGTACCGCTCGCGGAGCACGGTCAGATGATCGAGGCCGTTGAGCAGGGGCACGACAAGCGTCGGCGTCCCGACGATCCGCTCGAGCCCGGCGTCCAGGCCGTTCGCCTTGGTCGCGACGACGAGGACGTCGTGGTCTGTCTCGAGCCGGCTGACGACCCGCGGATTGGCGGCGAACTCGCCGAACCGGACGCTGCTGACGGTGAACCCCCGCCGGCCGATCAGCTCGGCCGTCGGCTCGCGCGCGACGACGGTCGCGGCGATCCCCGCCCGATCGAGCAGCGCGGCGACCAGGCCGCCGACCCCGCCCGCCCCGAGCACGGCGATCATCCGGGAAGTCCGCCGCTCGCGTGGGTCGCGCCGGTCACGTGGATCCCGTCGATCACGTCCGACCGGCGGCTTGGCACGAACGGCTCCACGGCGAGCCAGGTTAACGACGTTTCGCGTCAGACGCCGCGATGTCCCGCCGCCGACTCGGGGCCCCAGGCGGCCGCTGGCCGCGTTCGGACTAGCCTGTGCCGGGTGAGCCCACTGAAGCCCGGCATCCTGGCCCGCGGACCGTGGGAGCTCGACGCGATCGAGGCACGCTGGCAGCAGGAGACCTACGATCCCGGCGCGGCCGGCACGGCCGCGGCCGACGCGGCGATCACCGCCCTGCTCGACCGGGGCTCGCCGGCCCACGACGGGATCGGCGCCCGCCTTGTCGACCACGCGCCGACGGCCGGCGGCCTGCGCCTCGAGATCCAGCCGATTCGGTGGGCCCTGCGCCTCGTGGTCGACGACGCGTCCCAGAGCATCGCCGCCCTCTGCGTGACCCGGTCCGCCAACGGCCGGTGGCTCGCCGGGCGACGGTCGGCGTGGTTGTCGACCTGGCCCGGCCGGTGGGCGCTCGGAGCCGGCGGGGCGGTCGACGCGGGCGAGAACCCGGCGGCGACGCTGACCCGCGAGCTCGATGAGGAGTGGTCGGTCGCTCCCGAGCGGATCTCCGCCGAAGCGCTGATCTGCCTGCCCCACCAGCTCGTCATGTTCGTCGGGATGGCCTGGCTGCCCGACGGCGCGGAGGTCGTCCCCGACAGCGAGCACGACGCCCACGCCTGGTGGCCGGCCGACGTCGACCGGTGGCCGGCCGAGGCGGACGACGCCCTCCGCCGGATGGCCTCCCTGCTGGATCGCGGGGACTGAGGCACTCGAGCCATGCTGAGCTTCAGACGCCTCAAGCGGGTGTCCTTCGTCCACTCGGTGATCTACCTCGCCCTGCTCTACGCCGCGTTCGCCGGCGGCAGCCCTCAGCCGGAGACCTTCGTGCTCGGGTTGGCCCACGGCCTGCTCTGGATCGGGATGTCGCTGGCCTGCCTGGCGGCCCTGCGCAAGCGGGTCATTCCCCTTTACCTCGCGGTCGCCGTCTGCGTCCTCGGCGGCCTCGGCCCGTTCGTCGGGACGGCGGCCTTCATCCGCGAGGAGAACCGCCGGCCGGCCGGCTCGCCTCCGCCGCCGAAGCCCAGCCCGGACCCGGCGACGGGCGGCGCCGGCTGACCAAGCCACTAGAGTCCTAGCGCATGGCTGATGTCGCCACGATTCACGTCGTAATGCCGCAGATGGGGGACTCGGTATCCGAGGGGACGATCCTCGAGTGGCACAAGGCGGCCGGTGAGCGGGTCGCCGCGGACGAGACGATCGTCGAGATCTCGACCGACAAGGTCGACGCCGAGGTCGCCGCCCCGGCGACCGGGACGATCGTCCGGATCCACGGGGCCGAGGGCGACACGATCGGCGTCGGCGAGCTGCTCGCCGAGATCGCCGCCGACACCGACGGCCCGGACCACGGCGCGCACGCGCCCAACGGCGGCCACGCGACGAACGGCTCGAGCACGCCCAACGGCCACCCGACGCGGATCGACCCCGCGGGTGGGACGCGCGGCGGATCGAGCCCGCCGGCGACGCCGGCGATCCCGGCCACTCCGACCACCCAGGCCGCGCCGACGGCGAGTCCGGCCCCGGCTGCCGACCCGCGCGACGACGGGGGCGTGCACGGCGATCCGCCCCGAGCGTCGCCGGTCGCCCGCCGGGTCGCGGCCGTCGAGCACGTCGACCTGACGAGACTCGCCGGCACGGGAAACGACGGTCGGATCACGAAGGCCGACGTCCTCGACGCCCTCCGCGACGGATCGCCCGGCCCGGTCCCGGCCAGCCCGCCGGCCCCGGCCAGCCCGCCGGCCCCGGCCGGCCCGCCGGCCTCGGCCACCCCGCCGGCCCCGACCCCGGCCGGCGCCCAGCCGCTGCGCGGGGCGGCGGCGATGCTGGCCCACCACATGGACGAGAGCCGCCAGATCCCGACGGCGACGAGCCTGCGGACGCTGACGGTCAGCGTGCTCGACTGGCGGCGCAACCAGCTCAAGGCGACCGGTCGGCGGGTGTCCTACACCCACCTGATCGCGTACGCGATCGCCCTGGCGGCGACCGACATCCCGGCGATGGCCCACCACTTCGCGGAGGTCGACGGCAGGCCGGTCAGGATCGACGACGGGGCGGTCAACCTGGGGCTGGCGGTCGACGTCGTCAAGAAGGACGGGTCACGGACGCTGATGGTGCCGGTGATCGCCGACGCGGGCCGGCTGGGCTTCAAGGAGTTCGTCGACGCGTACGACCGGCTGGTCGAGAAGGCGCGGACGAACACGCTGGGGGCCGACGACATGGTCGGGGCGAACCTGACGCTGACGAATCCGGGCGGACTGGGGACGGTCGCGTCGATCCCGCGGCTGATGGTCGGCCAGGGGACGATCGTCGCGACCGGGTCGATCGCCTACCCGGTCGGCCTCGGGGCGGTCGGAGCGTCGGTCGGGGCGGAGAAGGTCATGTCGATGACGTCGACCTACGACCACCGGATCATCCAGGGGGCCGAGTCGGGCCGGTTCCTCGCGCGGATCGAGGAGTACCTCCAGGACGAGCGGTCGTTCTACGAGGGGGTCTTCGGGTCGGTCGGGCTCGAGCTCTCGACGCTGGCGCCGCCGCCGGCTCCGGGCGTGCCGGCGGCCGTCGAGTCACCGGCACCGCCGGCGGCCGGGGTCGACCTCGTCGAGCGGCGGGTGCCGGGCCAGCTGTCGTCGCGCGAGGAGGAGCTTGCCGAGGCGGTCCAGGCGGGGGTCTCCCTGCTGCGGGCCCACCGGACCCACGGCCACCTGGCGGCCCGCCTGGACCCGCTGGGACTCGAGCCGGAGGGGGATCCTTCGCTGGAGCCGGGCCCGCTCGGACTGACGCAGGAGCTGATGGCGAAGATCCCGGCGCGGATCCTCCGGATGCACGTGCCGGGCAAGACGCTGGCCGAGGCGCTGCCCCACCTGCGGGAGACCTACTGCGGGACGATGGCCTTCGAGATCGAGCACATCGCGTCCCACCGCCAGCGGGTCTGGCTGCGGGAGAAGATCGAATCCGGCGCGTTTCGCAAGCCGCTGCCCAAGGAGGAGCGGGCGACGCTGCTGCGGCGACTGATCGAGGTCGACGCGATGGAGCGCTTCATGCACAAGGCCTACCTCGGCCAGAAGCAGTTCTCGATCGAGGGGCTCGACATGACGGTGCCGATGCTCGACGAGCTGATCCAGCTGGCGGCGGGAACCGGCAGCCACGAGGTCGTGATCGGGATGGCCCACCGCGGCCGGCTGAACGTCCTCGCCCACAACCTCGGCCGGCCGTACGAGACGATCTTCGCCGAGTTCGAGGGCGCGTCGACGCTGAAGGCGGTGACGACGATCCCGCAGGGGGGGACCGGCGACGTCAAGTACCACCACGGGGCGCAGGGGTCCTACGAGCTGCCCAACGGCGAGTCGATCCTCGTCAACCTGGAGTCGAACCCGTCCCATCTGGAGTTCGTCTCGCCGGTCGTCGTCGGGGCGACCCGGGCGGCCCAGACGACGCGGCTGGGGCGCCACACCCGCCACGACACGGATGCGGCGTTCCCGATCGTGCTCCACGGGGACGCGGCCTTCCCGGCGCAGGGGGTCGTCGCCGAGACGCTCAACCTGCAGGCGCTCGACGGTTACAAGGTCGGCGGGACGCTCCACCTGATCACCAACAACCAGGTCGGCTTCACGACCGACCCGGACGACGCCCGGTCGACGCGGTGGGCGTCAGACCTGGCGAAGGGCTTCGACGTGCCGATCATCCACGTCAACGCAGACGACGTGGCCGCGTGCGTCTCGGCCGTCCGGTTGGCCTTCGCGTTCCGGCAGTCGTTCGGCCACGACGTCCTGATCGACCTGATCGGGTACCGGCGGTTCGGCCACAACGAGGCCGACGAGCCGGCGTACACGCAGCCGGAGATGTACACGAAGATCCGCAACAAGAAGCGGGTCTGCGAGCTCTGGGCAGACCAGCTAGTCGCCGAGGGGACGATCTCGGCAGCCGAGGTCGACCGCCAGCGCCAGGAGATCTGGGACAACCTGACGACCCGCCACCAGGAGCTCAAGCAGCGGATCGCGGACGCGCTGGCGGCGGGCAACGTCGAGCAGGTGACCGGCGAGTACACGCTGGATCGGACGCCGTCGCCGGAGGTCAAGACGGCCGTCTCGGCCGACCGGCTGGCGGCGCTCAACCACGAGCTGCTCGAGGTCCCGAGCGGTTTCACGGTCCACCCGAAGCTGGCGGCCCAGCTCGAGCGCCGGCGGGAGGCGCTGGGCCCGGACGGGGGGATCGGATGGGCGCACGCCGAGTCGCTGGCGTTCGCGTCGCTGCTGACCGAGGGAACGCCGATCCGGCTGACCGGCCAGGACGCCGAGCGGGGGACGTTCAGCCAGCGTCACATGGTCCTCCACGACGCGAAGACCGGCCAGACGGTCTGCCCGATCCAGAACCTGCCGGGGTCGCTGGCGCCGCTCGAGCTGCACAACAGCCCGCTGTCTGAGATCGGCTGCCTGGGCTTCGAGTACGGGTACAGCCAGGAGGCGCCGGAGACGCTGGTCGTCTGGGAGGCCCAGTTCGGCGACTTCGTCAACGCGGCGCAGGTCATCGTCGACCAGTTCATCGTCTCCGGCCTGGCCAAGTGGGGCCAGACGTCCCGGCTGACGCTGCTCCTCCCGCACGGGTACGAGGGCTCGGGGCCCGAGCACTCGTCAGGCCGCCTGGAGCGGTTCCTCCAGCTGACGGCGGAGGGAAACATCCGCGTCGCGAACCTGACGACGCCGGCCCAGTACTTCCATCTGCTGCGGCGTCAGGCCCGCGTCGCCAAGCAGCGTCCGCTGATCGTGATGAGCCCGAAGTCGCTGCTCCGGCTGCCGCAGGCGACCAACCGGATCGAGCACCTGTCGGAGGCGCGCTTCTTCCCGGTCCTCGCCGAGCCGCGAATCGACGAGTCGAAGGTCAAGCGGCTGGTCCTCTGCACCGGAAAGATCTACTACGACCTGGCCGGCCACCCGGAGCGGGCGGGCAACGACGAGGTCGCGATCGGCCGGGTCGAGCTGCTCTACCCATTCCCGGAGGGCGAGCTGCTCGAGCTGATCGATCGGTACCCGAAGCTCCGGGAGGTCGCCTGGTGCCAGGAGGAGCCGCGGAACATGGGCGCACGCGCACACATGTCGGCCCGGCTGCGCCAGATCCTGCCGCGGCACCTCGGGTTCGGGTACATCGGCCGACCGGAGCGGGCCAGTCCGGGCGAGGGGTATCCGGCGTCCCACGCGGAGGAGCAGAGCCGGATCGTCCGCACGGCGCTCGACGCGTCGTGCCGGATCTCGCAGTTCCCGGTCAAGACGCCCGGCGAGCGCTAGACCCGACGGTCGGCCGGATGTGGGTCCAGCGCGAGATCCGTCTGGCGCCGCGCAGGCGCGGCTTCCACCTCGTGACGCGCGAGGTGCTCGACGCGCTGCCGGAGGTCGGGTCGGTCGAGGTCGGCCTGCTCCACGTGCTGATCGCCCACACGTCGGCGTCGCTCGCCGTCAACGAGAACGCCGACCCCGACGTCCGCCGGGACCTCGAGTCGTGGTTCAACGAGGCGGTCGCCGAGCGGTGGGCGTGGACGCATACCGACGAGGGGTCCGATGACATGCCGGCCCACGTCAAGGCGATCCTCGTCGGTCCGTCCCTGACCCTGCCGATCGGCGGCGGCAGGCTGAGGCTCGGGATCTGGCAGGGCATCTATCTGTGTGAGCACCGGGACGCCGGCGGACCGCGGACGCTGGTCGCGACGATCCACGGCGAGTAGGCGATGGTCGGCGGGATCGTCCTCGCGGGCGGCCGGTCGTCGCGGATGGGCGCGGCGAAGGCGTCGCTCGAATGGCACGGGTCGACCCTCCTGCGACGGGTCGCCGGCCTCGTCGAGCGGAGCGTCGCCGGCCCGATCGTGATCGTCCGCTCGGCCGGCCAGCGGCTGCCGAGCCTGCCGGCGGCCTACGAGGTCGTCGACGACGTCCACGACGGCCGCGGGCCACTCGAGGGTCTCGCGGCCGGGCTGCGGGCGCTGGCCGGTCGGGCGGAGCTGGCGTACGTCTCTTCGACCGACGTTCCCTTCCTCCACTCGTCATTTGTCGGAGCGGTGGTCGGCGGGCTGGGCGATCGCGACCAGATCTGCGTGCCGGTCGTCGGCCGGCGGTTGCAGCCGCTGGCCGCCGCCTACCGAACGAGCCTGACGGCCGAGCTCGACGAGCTGCTGGCGGCCGACGAGCGGCGCGTCGGCCGGCTCTTCGACCGGTGCCGGGTCAACCGGCTCGACCCGGACGACCTGCTCGGGAACGCGGCGGTCGCAGCCTGGGATCCCGGCCTCGAGTCGGTCGTCAACCTCAACGATCCGCAGGCCTACGCGGCCGCCCGGGCGCGACCGGCACCGGAGGTCGCGGTCGGTTGGGAGGGCCGCGATCGCGGGGCCGACGGTCGGGCTCGCGTCGTGCGGGCGGCGACCCTCGGCGGCGCGGCGGACGCGCTCGGGGTCGGGCTCGACGGTCGGGTCACGGTGAACGGAAACGAAGCCGACGCAGACCGGGAGCTCCCGCTCGAGCAGGGCGACGCGGTGGCGTTCCTCCGCCCGACTTGATGCGCTGATGCGCTAGCGTCAGCCTGTGCGGACGACGCTGGACATCGACGACGATGTGGTCGCGGCAGCGCGCGAGCTGGCCGCGGGCGAGCGGCGGTCACTCGGCTCCGTGATATCCGAGCTCGCCCGTCGCGGACTGACGCCCGCTCGGGTCGAGGTCTCCGGCGACCTGCCGGTGATCCGCGTGCCGAGCGGTACGCCGCCGATCACGGCCGAGATGGTTCGCCGTGCACTCGACGAGGAGTGACTTCGGTGTGGGGCTGCTCGACGTCAACGTGCTGGTCGCGCTCGCCTGGGACTCGCATGTCCACCACGCGCGGACAAGAGCCTGGTTCGCAGCCAACAGCTCGGACGGATGGGCCACGTGACCGGTCACCGAGACCGGCTTCGTACGAGTCTCGTCGAACCCAGAGGTCCTGCCGCATGCGATCGGGGTCGAAGCGGCGCGTCGCGTGCTCGCAGGGTTGCGCGCGGCCAACGGACATCGATTCCTGGCCGACGACGTCTCGATCGTGGATGCCGACGTCCCTCGCCTGTCGGGACATCGTCAGGTCACCGACGCCCATCTCCTGACACTCGCGCGCCGACGGGGAGTCCGCCTCGTGACGTTCGATCGAGGGTTGGTCGGCCTGGCCGAGGCGCGAGACGTCGAGCTGCTCACGACCCAGGCCTAGGCGGACCGACCCGGGCGATCGACCACCCGGGTCGCTGCGCCGCCCCGGCTACGAGGCGATCTGGACGAGGCCGGTCGGCTGCCAGCCGCCGCCGATCACCTGGCCGGTCGACCCGAGGTTTCCGGCCGTTCCCTTGAACTCGAGCAGCTGGCCGGGCGTGTTGACCGCCGCGAGGTCGACCCCGCCGTCCCCGTCGAAATCGCCGGCCCCGACGAGGACCGGGTACTGGGTCTTCGGCAGCTTGGGCGCGAGGACGATCCCTCCGTTGACCGTCGACGCACTCCAACCGCCGGCACCGTTGCCCTCGTAGAGCAGGAGCGACCCGTCGGTCCGGCGGGCGATCACGTCGGGATATCCGTCGTGGTTGACGTTTCCGGCGGCGATCACCGTGTCGAAGCCGGCCCAACCGGCTCCGACCTGCCTGGCGGCGGCGAACGTTCCGTGGCCGGTCGACGCGAGCATCCAGAGCGTTCCGTCGGCACGCCGATCGAGCACGTCGGGGTGCCCGTCGCCGTTGAAGTCACCCTCGCCGATCGCCGAGGTCACGGACGCGCTCATGCTGACCGGCGCGCCGAGATGACCGGTGCAGTCGCCGGGCAGGAGCATCACCTGCCCGGCAGCCGTGACGGCGATCACGTCGGGCGTCCCGTCGCCGTTCATGTCGCCGGCGAACAGGATCGAGCTGTAGCGGAGGGTGGTCGGCGTCGTGCCGAACCCCGT
>DATAUX010000278.1:0-8788 GCA_036268015.1 Solirubrobacteraceae bacterium
GACGTGACCGAGCTCGTCGGCCGGCTCGGGCCCGGCGACGTCGCGATGCTCGAGAACATCCGCTACGAGGCCGGCGAGCTGACCAACGACCCCGAACTCGCCCGCCAGCTCGGCGACCTGGCCGACGTCTATGTGAACGACGCGTTCGGCGCCGCCCATCGCGCCCACGCATCGACCGAGGGGGTCGCCCGGCATCTCGACCAGTCGTCCGCCGGTCTCCTGCTCGAGCGCGAGGTCACCGTCCTCGGCGACATTCTCGCCAACCCGGCCCGACCGCTCGTCGCCGTCGTCGGCGGCGCCAAGGTGACCGACAAGCTCGGCGTGATCGAGCGCTTCCTCGAGCTTGCCGACGTCATCCTGATCGGCGGGGCGATGGGCTTCCCGTTCTTCAAGGCCCAGGGTCACGACGTCGGCTCGTCGCTCTGCGAGGCGGCCGGCGTCGACCCGGCCCGGCGGGCGCTGGACGACGCCGCGAAGAGCGACTGCGAGCTGCTCCTGCCGATCGATCTCGTGATCGCCGACCGGTTCGCCGCCGACGCCGAGCACCGCGTGCTCGACGGGATCGACGTCCCCGAAGGATGGATGGGACTCGACGTCGGACCCAAGACGGCCGCCCTCTACGCCGACCGGATCGCTTCGGCCGGAACAGTCTTCTGGAACGGGCCGATGGGCGCCTTCGAGCTCGACCCGTTCGCCGCCGGGACGCGTGCCGTGGCCGACGCGATCGTCGCCAGCCCGGCGATCACCGTCGTCGGCGGCGGCGACTCGGCCGCCGCCCTGACGAAGTTCGGACTCGAGGGCGGTGTCACCCACCTGTCGACCGGCGGCGGCGCCACGCTCGAGATGATCGAGGGCCGTGAGCTCCCCGCCCTTGCCGTGCTCGGCGGCGGTCCGCCCGCACGATCGCCCGCGGAGGCTGGACCGTGACCAGAGTGCCGCTGATCGCCGGCAACTGGAAGATGCACAAGACGATCGCCGAGGCCGAGGACTACATCCAGGGCCTGCTGCCCCGGGTCGCCGGTGTCGACGCGGTCGACGTCGCCCTCTGCGTCCCGTTCACCGCCCTCGGCCCGATGGTCGACAGCACGCGCGGGTCACGGGTTGGGATCTACGCCCAGAACATGCACTACGAGCAGACCGGCGCCTACACCGGCGAGGTCTCCTCGGCGATGCTCGGCGAGCTCGACATCGCCGGTGTCGTGCTCGGCCATTCCGAGCGGCGGGAGATGTTCGGCGAGACCGACAAGGCGCTCGCCCGCAAGGTCGTCGTCGCCCTCGACGCCGGCCTCCAGCCGATCCTCTGTGTCGGCGAGACCGAGGACGAACGCGAGAACGGCGACATGGCCCGCAAGCTTCGCCACCAGGTCCGCGAGGGACTCGACCGCGTCGATCCGGCCCGCCTCGGCGACGTCGTGATCGCCTACGAGCCGATCTGGGCGATCGGGACCGGCAAGGTCGCCGAGCTCGAACAGGTCCACGAGGCCGTCAGCTTCGTCCGCGCCCTGGTCGGCGATCGGTCCCCCGACGCGGCCGAGACCGTCCGCGTCCTCTACGGCGGATCCGTCAACGCGACGAACGCGCCCGGCCTGCTCGGGCTCGACGACGTCGACGGTGCGCTCGTCGGCGGCGCGTCCCTCGATCCGGAGACCTTCGCGGTCATCGTCGACGCCGCGCGATGACGCCGGTCGACGGTGTCCCGCCTGCTGGCGGCCCCCGACCCGGCCCGGCCGAGCTGCCGGCGCCCGCCTGCTGCCTGATCGTCCTCGACGGCTGGGGTCTCGCCCCCCCGGGTGACGGCAACGCGATCTCGCTGGCCCGGACGCCGGTCTTCGACGCCCTCTGGGACGCCTATCCCCACGCCCAGCTGACGACCTGCGGTCGGGCGGTCGGCCTCCCCGACGGGCAGATGGGCAACTCCGAGGTCGGGCACATGAACCTCGGCGCCGGGGCGATCGTCCGTCAGTCGCTGCTCGTGATCGACGACGCCGTCGCCGACGGATCGTTCGCCGGCAACGCCGTCCTCCGGGCCGCGCTCGACGGTGCCGAACGCGTCCACCTGGTCGGACTCGTCTCAGACGGCGGCGTCCACTCGTCGATCGGCCACGTTCGCGCCCTGATCGGGATGGCCGCCGGACACGACGTCGTCCTCCACGCGTTCACCGACGGCCGTGACGCTCCGCCGCTCGCCGGGGCCGGCCACCTCGAAGCGCTCGAGGCCGAGGGCGGCGTCCGGATCGGCTCGGTGATCGGACGGTACTTCGCGATGGACCGCGACTCCCGGTGGGACCGCGTCCAGCGGGCCTACGACCTGCTCGTCCACGGCCGCGGCGACCACGCGGCCGCGACCGCCGGCCTGGCCGCCCGGGCGGCCTACGCCCGCGGCGAGACGGATGAGTTCATCGCGTCGACCGTGGTCGGCGACGACGACGCGACGATCCGTCCGCAGGACAGCGTGATCTGCTTCAACTTCCGGGCCGACCGGATGCGCGAGATCCTCGCCGCCCTGGCCGATCCCGCGTTCTCCGGGATCGATCGTGGCGGGGCCGTCCCGGTCACACGGGTCGTCACCCTGACCGAATACGGCGCCGGACTCGCGTATCCCGTCGCCTTCCGGCCCGACCGTCCGGCCCTGACCCTGTCGGCGGCGATCGCCGCGACCGGGGCCAGCCAGCTGCACGTCGCCGAGACCGAGAAGTATCCCCACGTGACGTACTTCTTCAACGGCGGCGACGAGCGACCACAGGACGCCGAGCGGCGCGAGATGGTCGCCTCCCCGCGGGACGTCGCGACCTACGATCTCAAGCCGGAGATGAGCGCCCGAGGCGCCGCCGGCGAGTTCGTCGCCGCCTGGCTCCACGACCGGCCGGCGTTCGGGATCATCAACTTCGCCAACGCCGACATGGTCGGACACACCGGCGTGATCCCGGCCGCCGTCCGCGCCGTGGAGACGGTTGACGAGTGTCTCGGTCTGGTCGTCGAAGCCGTCCATGAGACCGGCGGCGTCTGCATCGTGACCGCCGACCACGGGAACTCCGACGAGATGCTCACGGCCGACGGAAGCCCGCACACCGCCCATTCGCTGAACCCCGTGCCGATCATCGTCACCTCGACCGCCCGGCCGCTCCGGTCCGACGGCATCCTGGCCGACGTCGCCCCGACCGCCCTCGACCTGCTCGGGATCGCCCAGGCCGCGGCGATGACCGGCCGGTCGATGCTCGCATGAGCCCCGAGTCTCGGGCGATCCGCAGGTCGCGGCGCGTCTGCGGAGCCTTCTTCGTCGGCGCCGGCATGCTCCACTTCGCCCGGCCGCGGACCTTCGAGCAGATCGTCCCGCCCGGGTTCGGAGATCCGCGCACGCTGGTCGTGCTCAGCGGCGCCGCCGAGATCGTCGGCGGGGTATCGCTGGCCCTCCCCGACGCCCGGTGGTTCTCCCGCTGGTGGCTGACCGGACTGCTCGTCGCCGTCTTCCCGGCCAACGTCTACATGGCGCTGGATCCCGGGACGACCGGCTCGTTCGGCCTTCCTCGCTGGCTGCTCTGGGTCCGGCTGCCGCTTCAGGGCGCCGGGATCTGGTGGGTCTGGAAGATCACCAGCGACAAGTTGCGTGTACAATTACCGTATGAGCCCGCGCTTCCACCGCCCGCCGGCGACGTTGGTAAGTTGACCCGATGAGCACTCCGACCCGAACGGCCGAAGGCCTGCGCGCCGACGAGGACGGGATCGGCGCGGTCGGCGTGGCCGCGGCCGGCGGCTGCGGCGGCCTGCCTGGGACCGACGCCTGCCTTTCGCCGCGCGAGCTCGGCGCCTGGCGGGGCCTGCTCCGGGTCCACGCGTCGCTCGTCAAGGCGCTCGACGCCGAGCTCGAGCAGACGCACCGGCTCCAGCTGACCTCCTACGAGGTTCTCCTCTACCTGGACGGCGAGCCGGACGGCCGAATGCGGATGTGCGATCTCGCCGAATCCGTGCTGCTGAGCCGGAGCGGCCTGACCCGGCTGATCGACCGTCTCGAGCGGGAGGGCCTGGTAGCCCGCCACAGCTGCCAGCAGGACGCCCGTGGCGCCTACGCGGGGCTGACCGAAGCCGGCCGCGAGAAGCTCGCCACCGTCCGTCCGACCCACCTGGCCGGGGTTCGCGCCCACTTCCTCGCCCACTTCGGCGAGGACGAGATGGACCGGCTCGCCGGGTTCTGGGAGAGGGTTCTCCCGGGGGCGTCGAGCGGCGGGTGCTCGAGCGCGTCATAGACGTGCCGGTCGTGCCCCCGGACCGGGGCGAAGTGAAGCGCAGCGGCCGTCGGACCAGTCCGTGAGACGCGCGCTCGAGAACCCGAAGGTCACGGTCAGCGTCGTCTTCGTCGTCGCGATGTTCATGAACATCCTCGACACGACGATCGTCAACGTCGCGCTCCCGCGGATCAGCCTCCAGTTCCACGTCCTCGCCGCGTCGACGGCGACGGTCGCGACCGGCTACCTGATCAGCCTCGCCGTGTTCATCCCGGCGGCCGGCTGGCTCGGCGACCGGTGGGGAGCGAAGCGGATGTTCATGATCGCGCTCGCCCTCTTCACGTCGGCGTCGGCCCTCTGCGGCCTCGCCCAGAGCCTGTCGGAGCTGATCGTCTTCCGTGTGATCCAGGGCGCCGGCGGCGGCATGCTGATGCCGGTCGGCCTCGCGATGCTCTACCGGACGTTCCCGCCGGACGAGCGGATGCGGGCGTCGAAGATCCTCGTCATCCCGACGGCCGTCGCCCCGGCGATGGGCCCGGTGCTCGGCGGCCTGCTGGTCGACCAGCTCAGCTGGCGATGGGTCTTCCTCGTCAACGTCCCGATCGGCCTGGCCGCGTTCGCCTTCGGCCTGCGGTACCTGCGCGACCAGGAAAGCGAGTGCGCCGGGCGTTTCGACATCGCCGGGTTCCTGCTCGCCGGCGTCGGCCTCGGCCTGCTGATGTACGCGCTGAGCGAAGGGTCGTCCGACGGGTGGGGGTCGCCGGGGATCCTCGCGGCGATCGTCCTCAGCCTGGGCGGCCTCGCCGGGCTGGTCGCCACCGAGCTGCGGATCTCGGCGCCGATGCTGGATCTCCGGCTGTTCTGCAACCGGCTCTTCCGGCAGTCGAACCTCGTGATGATGTTCGCGTTCGGCGGGTTCTTCGGCGTCCTCTTCGTGTTCCCGCTGCTGATGCAGGACGGTCTCGGTCTCTCGGCCTTCCAGTCGGGTCTGAACACCTTCCCCGAGGCGCTCGGCGTGATGCTCTCCTCCCAGGTCCTCGTCTCCCGGCTCTACCCGAGCGTCGGGCCCCGCCGCCTGATGGCCGGCGGGGCGATCGCCGTGGCGCTCCTGGCAGTCGTGCTCGGGACGATCGGACTCTCGACGAACCTCTGGCTGATCCGCCTGCTGATGTTCGGGTTCGGCTTCAGCATGGCGAACGTCTTCCTCCCGGCCCAGACCGCCGCCTTCGCGACGATCTCGCCGGCCCAGACCGGCCAGGCGTCGAGCCTGTTCAACGCGACCCGCCAGACGGCCGGCGCGCTCGGTGTCGCCCTGCTCGGGACGATCCTCGTCGGCGTCGGGATCACGCCGCGGACGGCGGCCGGTCGGGTCGTCCCGCATCTGCTCGCCTACCATCTCGCCTTCTTCACGGCCGGCGGGCTGACCTTGATCGGGGCGGTGTTCGCGTTGCGCGTGCACGACGCCGACGCCGCGTCGACGATGCGGCAGCCGGCGGCTCGGGGGGGCGAGGCTGAGGGTCAGGTCGAGGCTGAGAAACTGGTCGTGGCGGTCGGTCGGGGCTGACCTCGTCGACGGGCGCCTGTTGCGGGGACGGGCCGGGGCGGGGGCGGGGGGCTGGGCGGGAGTCGTGGGGGCGGGCGTGTCAGGCAGGGGGGCGGGCGTGTCGGGGGCGGGCGTGTCGTCAGTTATTTTTCGGTTTTCGTAGGAAAGACGACATTTTGTAGCGTTCCGTACGAGTTCCGCTGAAAATGGTTCGAGGCGTCCCTTATCTGGTGTGGGCTCGTCGCCGATGGGCGAAGACGAACCCGAGGGCGACGACGAGGATGGCGATCCCGCCGTAGAGCCCGACCTTGCTGACCACGTGTTCGACCGCCTTGCCGCCGAAGTAGGCGGCAAGGCCGACGGTCGTCGCCCAGCCGATCCCGCCGGCGGCGTTCCAGACGATGAACGTCGAACGGCGCATCTCGCTGGCGCCGGCCAGCCAGGCGGCCCAGAACCGCAGGCCGGTGATCCACCGGCCGAAGAAGACCGCCTTGGGGCCGTGCTTCTCGAAGAACGGATCGCCGATCTCGAGCACGCGCTGGCGCTGCCCGCCGAACCGGCCGGGCCGCTCGAGCAGGGTCCGGCCGCCGCGCCGGCCGATCTCGAAGCCGATGTTGTCACCGACGATCGCCGCGAGGGCGGCGAACAGGATCACGAGGGCGATCGACAGGTGACCCTCGTTGGCGGCGACTCCGGCCAGGATGATCGCCGTCTCGCCGGGCACGGGAACGCCCATCGACTCGACCATCACGAGAATGAAGAGGACGGGGTAGCCGAGGTTCTCGGTTATGTCGATCAGCGCGGCGAGCATGTCAATCCCGGGAGCGGCATGGGAGCACTCTAGGATCCAGCGGTGCCCGCGTTGCGCATTATCGCCCGCGACTCGGGATCAGCGGCTCGGGCCGGCGTCCTCGCGACACCACACGGCCCGATCCAGACGCCGATGTTCGTCCCCCTGGCGACGAAGGCGAGCGTCCGGGGGCTGACGTCGCAGGAGGTCGCCGGGCTCGGCTTCGAGATGGTCCTCGGGAACACGTTCCACCTGTTTCTCAACCCGGGCCACGAGCTGATCGCCCGTCTGGGCGGGCTGCACCGGTTCATGGGGTGGAGCGGACCGATCATCACCGACTCGGGTGGCTTCCAGGTCTTCTCGATGGGTCACGGGACGGTCGCAGACGAGATCAAGGGACGGCGGGCCGGCCGGCGTGAGGGGGCGATCCTGTCGATCGAGGAGGAGGGGGTCCGGTTCCGGTCGTATGTGAACGGGGACGTTCGCTTCATGGGCCCGGAGACGTCGATGGAGATCCAGGCGGCCCTCGGGTCGGACATCGTCGTCGCGTTCGACGAGTGCACGCCGTACAACGTCGACCGGGAGTACACGGCCCGGTCGACCGAGCGGACCCACCGGTGGCTCGAGCGGTGCATGCGCTGGCGGGCGGAGCACGACGGGCCGGAGTCCGTGTTCTACGGGATCGTCCAGGGCGGGGTCTACGAGGATCTGCGGCGGGCGTCGACCGAGGCCGTCGTCGCGAGCGGGTGCGAGGGCATCGCGATCGGCGGGTCGCTCGGGTCGGAGAAGGCGCAGATGTACGAGGTGGTCGGGTGGAGCACGGACGAGCTCGACCGACTCGCGCCGGAGCGGCCGCGCCACCTGCTGGGAATCGGGGACGTCGATGACCTGATCCGGGGGGTCGAGCTGGGGATCGACACGTTCGACTGCGTGATGCCGACCCGGCTCGCCCGTCATGGAGTGGCGATCGTCCCGGAGCCGGAAGCGCGCTGGCGAGTGTCCCTCGACCGGCCGGTCTGGCGTGGCGTCGACGAGCCGCTGCTGCCGGGGTGCCCGTGCTCGGCGTGCGCCGGCGGTCTGTCGCGGGCCTACCTCCACTATCTGGCGCGCAACCGGGACCTGACGGGGGCCCGGCTGCTCACCGAGCACAACCTCAGCTTCCTGCGCCGGCTGATGGCCGATTTGCGCGGGGCCGTGGTCGCCGGCACCCTGGCCGAGACGGCCGCGGCCTTCCGGGCGGGCGCGGCACCGGTCGGGACGCCGCCGGGCGTGGCGTGAGCCGGAGCCGGCGGGCCGGCCGGGCGACCGGCTCGTCAGACCGGACTGCTACGGTCTGCGCGGATCAGTCGGTCGGAGTGCGCCGGCCGGCTGGCGGGTCGACGATGATTCGCTCGATGTCCCAAGTCTCGTCGAGCCGGGTCCGCCGCTGGAGGCGGTGCTCGGCGGTGCTCGCAATGCTCGTCGCGGCCGGCGTCCTGGTCGGCTGCGGCGCCTCGGGTGGGGCGCGCAACGGCGGCGTGACGGGTGCCGTCGGCAGCGCCCGGGCGCCGTCGCCGGCGCGGCGGCTCACGGCCCGGAAGTCGAAGTCGCATGCCGGGCGCAAGACGCCCGCGAAGGTGAAACAGGGGCCGCCGGCCCGGCATCGGACCGCTGTCAAGGGGATCGCCCCGGTGCGCGCGAGCAGGGCGACGGTGGCCCGGGTCGACGCGTCGTCGGACGCGACGCTGGTCGCCAGCCGGGCGAAGGAGGCGGAGGTGTCAGCCGGGGCGCCGTCGGACGCGGAGGTTCGGCGGGAGGTCGCGCAGGCGGCCAAGGACGGGATCATCCTGCCGACCGGGAACACGTCGGCGTCGTTCGCGGCGTCGGCGGCCGAGGCGAGCATCTCGGATGCGCAGGCGCTCGCGGTCGGCGCGAGCATCCCGATCGCCGTCTGGAATCCGAGTCGCAGGCCGATCGCGAACTGGATCGTCCCGATTCTCCAATGGGCGTCCGAGAACGGCTGGACGGGGACCGTGACGAGCGGGTTCCGGACGTTCGCCGAGCAGGTCGAGCTCAACGAGGCCGGCGACTTCAGCGCGCCTGCGGGGTCGAGCAATCACGAATCGACGACGTATCCGGGTGGGGCGGTGGACGTGACGAGCCCGTCGCAGCTGATCGACGTGCTCGCGACGTACCCGGGCCCGCGGAGGCTGGTCGGTGGGGTTCTCGGGCCGGTCGACCCCGAGCATTTCTCGG
>DATAUX010000279.1:0-3826 GCA_036268015.1 Solirubrobacteraceae bacterium
GGCCGCGTAGAGGTCGTCGTCGAGGTCGCGGATCTGCACCGTTTTCGGCATTCACCAAACCTAGCATGCGTACACGCATTGGGCGATGCGTATCTGCGTGTGCTTTTGCCCACGATTCGCGCTCGAGGCGACAGGTCCGCACGGCGCGGTCAGCGGCCAGACGATCACCTTCAAGGTGGGGTCGGCGGTGATCTGCAGCGCGGCGACGAACTCGGCCGGCACGGCCTCGTGCAGCGGCCTGGGGTCGGGGCTGTCGATCGTCCTGTCGAATGGCTACACGGCGACGTTCGCCGGCGGCGGCGGTCTCCTGCCGTCGAGCGCGTCGGCGGCCCTGATCTCCTGAGCCGACGCTCGCCGGCAGGCTCGCGTGAAGCGGCCAGGGGCCGGTCGCCCACGGCACGCGTGGCGGGGGCTGAAGCCGGGCCGGCGAGCGTTCGCACTTCTTCGCGGAAGCTGCACGATCCTCGACAAACTGTCGCGTTTCATACAAATCTGTCGAGAAGTCCTGCAACACGCGCAGGCGGCGGGAGGCTACGCACGACTTGTTCGAGCAGTCGGAGCGGATCGTGGAGATGGCTCGGGCGGACGCCGCCGGGGATGTCCCCCACCGCGGACGCCGGCGGGCCCGCGGTCGCGGAGTGGAACCGAGTCCGACCGGGCTGGCCGGGTGACCTGAGGGGCCGCCGCGGCGATAATCCGTCGGATGGCCCGAGACCCGCTCCGCTACCGGTACCTCTTCGAGCAGATGGTCCGGCGGGAGCTCCGCCAGAAGTACAAGGGGTCGGCGCTCGGCGTGCTCTGGTACCTCGTCAACCCGCTCGTCCTGATGGGCGCGTACACGGTGATGTTCACCTACGTCCTGAAGACCAGGTTCAAGCCGCCGATCCACGACTACGCGCTGTTCGTCCTGGTCGGGATCGTGACCTGGAACTTCTTCCAGCAGGCCGTGCTCAGCGCGGCGACGTCGCTGCTCGACCAGGGCGCGCTCGTCCGCAAGGCGCTCTTTCCGCGGGAGACGATTCCCGGCACGGTGGTCACGGTCAATCTGGCGACGTTCGTGACGATCCTCGGCCTGATCCTGCCGATCGTGCTGATCGTCCACGGGTCGCTGAGCGGCTGGTTGATCCTGCTCCCGGTCTACGTCCTCGCGCTCTACGTCTTCGCGCTCGGGCTGGGTCTCGGGGCGGCGATCCTCCACGCGTACTTCCGCGACGTCGCGCCGATCCTCGGGGCCGCCTTCCTGCCGTGGTTCTTCGTCACGCCGATCTTCTACCGGGCTCAGAGCTTCCCCGGAGCGGCGCAGCACGCCTGGCTGGAGACGCTCCTGCGCTGGGTCAACCCGATGGCCCCGTTCATCGAGGCGATCCGGTCGGTCAGCTTCGACGGGGCCTGGCCGGGCTGGGCGACGACCGGCTACGTCGTGCTGATGGCGTCCGGCGTGTTCGGGGTCGGCCTGTGGCTGTTTCGGCGGCTGGCCGGCGAGCTGGCGGTCGTCGTATGAATGGTGATGCTCGGGCGGACGCCGGCGGGTCGGCGAACCCGGCGGCGGCCGGGGGATCGGCCGGGTTGGCGGCGGGGACGATCGAGCTGCACGACGCGACGCGGTCGTTCAGCGTGCGGGCGGATCGAGGACGGACGTTGAAGGAGCTGCTGCTGCGGCGCAACCGCGCCGACGAGGACGGGCCGGCGCCGGTGACCGCGCTGCGGGATGTGACGCTGCGGATCGAGCCGGGCGAGACGGTCGGGATCGTCGGGCGCAACGGCGCCGGCAAGTCTTCGACCCTGCGGGTCCTGGCGGGGATCATCCCCCTCAACGAGGGGACCGTCCGGACGGCCGGCAAGATCGTCTCGCTGCTGGAGGTCGGCGCCGGCTTCGGGCGGGACTTCTCCGGACGGGAGAACATCTTCCTCAACGGCGCCCTCCACGGGCTGGGCAAGCGGGAGATCGAGCAGCAGATCGATGCGATCGTCGAGTTCTCGGAGCTCGGGCACTTCATCGACGCGCCCGTGAAGACCTACTCGTCGGGGATGTTCCTGCGGCTTGGCTTCGCGATCGCCGCCCACCTCGAGGCGGACATCCTCCTGATCGACGAGGTCCTCGCGGTCGGGGACGAGGCGTTCCAGCGCAAGTGCGAGGCGCGGATCTCGGCGCAGATCGAGGCCGGCGCGACGCTCGTGCTGGTCTCGCACGACGCGGCCCTGATCGAGCGGACGTGCGACCGGGTGATCGTGCTCGACGGCGGCGCCGTGTCCTACGACGGGCCGTGCGGCGCGGGGATGGCCTTCTACCACCGGCTGATGGGCACTCCGGTCGCTCCGGCCGATTGACTCAGCCCTCCGTCGCTCCGGCCGAATGATTCAGCCGGCCGGCACCGACGTACGCTGCGACGCGAGGAAGGCCGGCCAGCTTCCGTGCGCCGAGATGTCCGGGGCGTTCTCGAGTCCGATCGGCTCGCAGAGGAACCCGACGACCGACCGGCCGCCGGCGAGGGCGACCGCGCCGAGCGACATCGGGGCCGGCAGCACGCCGAGCAGCGAGGCGAGCCCGGCCGCCGGCATCGCCCACAGCTCGCCCTCGATCGGCCCGCCGCCCCGCTCGACGCGGACCAGGCCGGGCTTCGGCGGCTCGGTGTCGAGCCGGTGCATGCGATAGGTCGGCGCCGTCGACGTGACGCCGAGCGGCCGGCCGCCGCGGTCGGTGAGCTGGTGGTTGAGCGGCTGCCCGGTCCGGTGGGCGCCGAGCACGAACAGCTCGACGGCGTCGCCCTCGGCTTCGAAGACGGTCGGAAACCCGGCCGGCGCCTCCCCGGTCGGGGCGAGCCGGCCGGCGATGTCGAGCAGCACGAGGTCCGAGAAGGCCGGTGCCAGCAGGCTCACGCCGAAGCAGCCGCCGTCGGCCTGGCCGGCCGGATGTGCGAGCGCGCACATGTCGAGCAGGTTCGTCGGCGTCGTGAACCGGCCGAGCCGGTTGTTGACTCCCACGGGGTCGGCGGCCACGTCCGCGAGGGTCGGCTGAAAGCCGACGGTCGGGACCAGCAGCAGATCGAGATCCCGGGTGCGGCGGGTCAGCTCGGCCCCAAGGAGGTCGAGCCGCTCGACATCGGCGACGAGCCGATGCCCCGGGATCGACGCGCCGGCCGTGATGATCCCGGCGACGATCGGATCGACGGCGCCGGGATGGTCGTCGACGAACGCGCCGACGCCGGCGTACCGCTCGGCCAGGAACCCGCCGCCGTAGAGCAGCTCGCCGGCGGCGAGCATTGGCTGGAGGTCGACGTCCACGAGCGTCGCCCCGATCCCGGCCAGACGCTCGGCGAACGCGGCGAACGCGGCGCGCGACTCGGGCGAGAGGTCGTCGAGCACCTCCCGGCCGGGGATCCCGACTCGCGGGTTCGCCGGCGCGCCGAGTGGAGCCGACGACGGCCAGCCGCGCGACCTGGCGTCCATCCTGTCCGACCCCCCGATCGCCTGGAGCGCGACGCTGGCCTGCGCGTGACCGGGCGCGAACACACTCACGCAATCAAGCGTCCGACAGGCAGGTACGACGCCGCTCGTCGGCACGATCCCACGCGTCGGTTTCAAGCCGAAGATGCCCGCGAAGGCGGCTGGCACGCGGCCCGATCCGGCGGTGTCGGTGCCGAGCGCGATGTCGACCTCGCCGAGCCCGACCGCGAGCGCCGAGCCCGAGCTCGACCCGCCGCCGACCCGGTCCGGCCGACGGATGTCCCGGGCCGCTCCGTACGGGCTGCGGGTGCCGACGAGGCCGGTCGCGAACTGGTCGAGGTTCGTCTTTCCGACGACGACGGCGCCGGCCGCCCGCAGGCGC
>DATAUX010000280.1:0-5636 GCA_036268015.1 Solirubrobacteraceae bacterium
TCGGCGTCGGGCGGGAGGGTGTACGCGGGCACGATCCATCCGCGCTCGCGCAGCCGGCGGGAGAGCAGCTTGAGGTCGAGCTCGCCGGGCGTGCGGGCGCGAACCGCGACGATCGGGAACGCGCTGCCGTCGTTGATCACCACGAAGCGGCCGGTCTCGGCCAGGCGGCCGGCGAGGGCCTGGGCGTTCTCGAGCACGGCGGCGACGATCCGCTCGTACCCGGTCCGGCCGAGGCGGAGGAAGTTGAAGTACTGGAGGACGACCGAGTTGCTCGGGCGGGAGAAGTTCAGCGAGTAGTTCGGCATATCGCCGCCGAGGTAGTTGATGTGGAAGACGAGCTCGGCCGGCAGATCGCTGCGATCGCGGAAGATCACGGTTCCCATCCCCGGATACACGAGGCCGAACTTGTGGTTGGAGACGTTGATCGAGCGGACCTCCGACAGGCGGAAGTCCCAGGCGAGGTCGGGCTGCGAGAAGGGGATGATGAAGCCGCCGCTTGCCGCGTCGATGTGCAGCGGAATCGACCAGCCGCGGTGTCGACGGGTGCCGGCGAGCAGCTCGTTGATCGAGCCGAGGTCATCCATCTGGCCGGTGAAGGTCGTCCCGAGCAGGCCGCCCACCGCAATCGTCCGGTCGTCGATCCGGCTGGCGACGTCGGCCGCGCCGAGCGTGTAGGAGCCGTCCTGCATCGGGGCGACCCGGGCTTCGACCTCGAAGTAGCGGGCGAACTTCTCCCAGCACGTGTGGACATCCGCGCCGACCACGAGGTTCGGCCGGTCGGCCGGGAGTCCGGCGGCCTCCCGACGCCGCTGCCAGCTGCGCTTGTGGGCGAGCAGGGCGAGCATGATCGCCTCGGACGAGCCGATCGTCGCCGTGCCGACCGGCGTCCGGTCGGCCGGGGCGTGGAAGAGCCGCCCGAGCATCGTGACGACCCGCTCGTGGATCACCTCGGTCCGGGGATACTCGTCCTGATCGATCATGTTCTTGTTGAGCGTCTCGGTTGCCAGACGGTCGGCCGACGGCTCCATCCAGCTGGTCACGAAGCTCGCGAGGTTGAGGGCCGGATTCCCGTCGAGATTGAGCTCGTCGTGGACCAGCTGGTAGGCGACCTCGGCGTCGAGCCCGTCGGCCGGGACGTCGAACTTCGGAATCGCGTGGGAGAACGATCGGGCCGAATAGGTCGGCGCGTGGTGGTCGTCGCGGTCGGTCTGCACCTTGTGCATCTGGGTCGGGCTCCTCTTGCGCTCGCGATTGCTCGGAGCGCCTACTTGGCGATGGCTGTGAACTTGTCGTGCGCGATCGCCTACTTGGCGATGGCTGTGAACTTGTCGTGGACCGGCGAGTGGCTGGGGGTGATCCGGCGTCGAACGTTGTTCGTGTTCGTTGCTCGGCGGCACGACGGCGGATACCGGGTGGGGCCGGGTCGGGCCGGGCGAGCCCGGACGCCGCCAACCGCCAAGCGAGTTGCGAGACAGGCGACCAGTCTCGCGGCTTGGCGGCCACCGGGCGCCGGCGGGGTCGGTCGCCGACCGCTCAAGACTCCTTGTGTGACCGATGTCACACAAGGACCCGGCTCGGGAGGTCACCCTTATAAGGCGATGCGTTACGCGAAAGCACCCTCGAGCTTGTCCAGCTGCCAGGCTCGGAGTCGGCGGATCGGTCGGTGCGCGCGGTGTCACGCTCCGGTCCTGGCCGACGAGGAGCACTACGACGCGGGGACGGGCGTGGTCCGCGGCGCGTGTGAAGCCGACCCGCCGCAGGTCGAGGCCGAGCCGAGGGGGGTGCCGTCGTCAGGGCAGGCCAGCCCGCAGACGCGACGGCTCGAGCCCGGCCGGCAGTCGCGGCCGCGTCGCGTCGGACCAACCACGGCCAGTGCCCTCGCCGGCATCGGCCGGCGAGCCTGAACCGAACGAGAAAGCGGTCTCGATGATGCCCAGCTCCGCCTCCATGCCGGCCCCGAGGATCGATCGTCCGCCGGCGAAACTGACGACGTCGGGGAGTCGCACCAATCGGCAGGCCGTCCGACCGCTCGGCGAGTCGTCCGACGGACCGGTCCGGCGCGGGCGCGGGCGTCCGCCCCGTCTGTCGCGTCCGGCGATCTTCAGATGCGCGCTGGACCTGCTCGACTCGGAGGGAACGAGCGCGCTGACGATGCGCCGCCTCGGGTCGGAGATGGGCGTCGAGGCGATGTCGCTCTACCGTCACGTGTCGAGCAAGGACGCGCTGCTCGACGGGATCGGCGAGCAGTTGATGGCCGAGCACGAGATCGGCCCCGACGGTCAGGACTGGGCGGTCGCGGCGACCAGCTTCGCGCTTGCGGTCCGGGCGATCGCCCGAGCCCACCCGGCGGCCTTCGAGCTGGTCGGCCTGCGGGCCCTGAACACGGTCGACGCGATGCGACCGGTCGAGGCCCTGCTGGCCGCGCTGCGCCAGGGCGGATTCCGACCGGACCGGGCGGTGGCCGCGTTCCGGCTGATCAGCGGCTACGCCCGCGGCTACGCGTTGACCGAGATCGCCGGCTTCACGCTTGCGACCGGCGGCCGGGGCAACGAGCGCCTGACCGGCGACAAGCTCCCGGCGGAGGCCTTTCCGGCGATTCACGCGCTGGCCCGGGAGCTGGCCAGCGAATCGCCGGACGAGGACTTCCGCGCCGGGATCGAGACGATCCTCACGGGGCTGCGGACGGAGCTGGCGGCGGCCACGCGCAGCGCCTGACGCCCTTCGGCCGGCTGGCGCTAGGCGTTGAGGCCGTGCTCGAGGGCTTCCTTGACGCTCGCGTCGAGGGCGTTGCACCGATGGAGAGCCAAGGCCTCGGCGCTGGCGAACCGACGTCCGGGGGCGGCGTCGGCCCCGTGGTGGCAGAGGACGCAGTGGGCGAGCGCGAGCATCCGCTGGTCGCTGAGCAGGTGGCGGCCGCGTTCGTCGAGCAGGCGGAGGCCGAGTTGGACGTGACCGATCATCCGGCCCTCGTCGGTCAGGCCGATCGTCGCCCCGTAGGTGAACTCTCGGGTCTTGCCGAGGTCGTGGACGATCGCCGCGCAGGTCAGGAGATCCGTGTTCAGCCGGGGATGTTGGAGGCCGAGCTCCTGGGCGAGCGTGGTGACGGCGACGGTGTGCTCGAGGAGCCCGCCGAGATACGCGTGGTGGCCGGCCCGGGTACACGGCGCCCGCCGCCAGGCCGCCCGGAGTTCGACGTCGGCGAGCAGGGCGTCCAGCAGGCGGCGGTACTCGGGGTCGCAGACCTCGCGGGCGAGGTGCTCGAGGAAGCCGTCGAGCTCGTCGAGGTCGCGGTAGGCCGTCGGAAGGAACGCGGTCGGGTCGGGTCCACCGGCCGGAGCCCGGTCGACGCGGTCGAGCTCGAGCTGGAGCTCGTCGCGAAAACGGCCGACCCGGCCGACGGCTCGGACCAGCTGACCGGAGTCGAAGCGACCAGCCGTGAGGTCGGCGTCCCGAAACACGCGACCGGTGATCACGCCGGTCCGGTCGCGGAGCTCGAGCGCGAGGTAGGGACTCCCGGTGCGGGTGGTCAGGCGGTCCTTTCGCGAGCAGGCGAAGACCGCGTCGACGGCGTCCCCGTCACGCAGCGTCGCGACGAGTTGGCCCGGCGGGCCGGGCAGGGCGGACGGGAATGCGGATGAGACCACTTCCCCATGATGTACGGTGGTTCGGATGCAGCCGTTGATCTGGGAAAGTCGCCCCGACGGACTTCGGGCCCCGGCGATGGTCTGCGCGTTCAAGGGATGGAACGACGCGGGCGACGCGGCGACGGCGGCGGTCTCGCACATCGGGTCCGCGCTCGGCGCGACCCGGTTCGCGCGGATCGACCCCGAGGAGTTCTACGACTTCCAGGCGACCCGTCCGATGGTCCGGCTGGTGGCCGGGCAGGCGCGGGAACTCGTCTGGCCGGGGATCAACATCTACGAGGCGCGGATCCCCCGCGCCCCGCGCGACCTGATCCTGGTCGAGGGACCGGAGCCGTCGTTCCGGTGGCGTGGCTTCTCGGCCCTGCTGATCGACCTGGCCGAGGCGCTCGGCGCGCAGATCGTGGTGACGCTGGGCGCGCTCCTGGCCGACACTCCGCACACGCTCCCGGTCGTCGTCAGCGGGCTGGCATCCGATGCGTCCCTGGTCGAGCGGCTCGGCCTCGGCGACGTCAACTACGAGGGGCCGACCGGGATCGTCGGAGTCCTCCACCAGGCGTGCGTCGACGCTTCGATCCCGTCGGCCAGCCTGTGGGCCAGCGTGCCCCACTACGTGGCGGCCGCGCCGAACCCGAAGGCAGCACTCGCGCTCGTCCGCCGGCTCGAGGGCCTCGTCGGCGTGTCGGTCGACGCCGGCAAGCTCGAGCGGGACTCAGCCGACTACGAGCGGCAGGTCGGGTTGGCCGTGCAGAGCGACCCGGACGTCCAGGCGTTCGTCGAGCGGTTGGAGCGAAGCGCGGAGAGCAAGCCGGCGACGAAGGAGGACATCCCGTCGGGCGACCTGCTCGCCCGTGAGTTCCAGCGTTTTCTGCGCCAGCGGGGCGACCAGCCGGGCGAGTGAGCCTGACGCGGCCGGTCCGGAGCGCCGGTCCCGGCGGGTCAGACCAGCGTCACACCCTCGAGGGCGAGCAGCTTGTGCTTGGTGTCGAGTCCGCCACCGTAGCCGCCGATCCGGCCGCCGTAGGCGAGCACCCGATGGCAGGCGAGCACGATCGGCAGGGGGTTCGCGCCGTTGGCCTGGCCGACGGCCCGGAAGGCGCGGGGCCGCCCGACGATCTGGGCGAGCTCGGCGTAGGTGACCGTCTCGGCGTAGGGGATCTCGCCGAGCGCGCGCCAGACATCCTCCTGGAAGGGGGTGCCCGAGAAGGCGAGCGGGATGTCGAAGGCCGTGCGGGTCCCGGCGAAGTACTCCGAGAGCTGCCGGGCGGCGGTCGCCATCGCGGGCCCGACGGCGTCGATCGCAGTCGGCGCCGGCGGAGCCTCGAGGGCGGCGTTGGGGAGCAGCAGGCTGGTCAGGGCGTCGTCTGATCCCTCGAGGACGATCCGGCCGATCGGCGTGTCCATCGCCAGCCGGTCGACGGTCCGGGCGGGCGGGGATGTGCGTGTCATGGTTGTCATGCTGCGGTGACCTCGCTTGGTGTCGGAGACAGGGCCCGAGCGGTGCTCGGGAGGATCGGAATGCTCCAGAGATGGGCGACCGCGTAGGCCCGCCACGGCCGCCAGCGGTCGGCGATCCGGTTGACCGATGACGGATCGCCGGCCTGGCCGAGCTGGGCGACGGCCCGGCGGACGCCGAGGTCGGTCGGCAGGAAGGCGTCGGGGTCGCCGAGCGCGCGCATCCCGACATATGCCGCGGTCCACGGGCCGATCCCGTGGAGTTTGATCAGGCCGGTTCGGAGCGCGTCGGGGTCGGCGCCGGGGTCGATGGCAAGGTCGCCGGCGGCGACGGCCTCGGCCATCGCGGCGAGGGCGCGCCGGCGGGAGGCCGGCATCGGGAAGGCGGCCGGCTGTTCGACGGCGAGGCGGGCGAGGGCGTCGGGTGTGGGAAAGGTATGGGTGATCGGGAGGACGGCGTTCGGAATCGGCTGGCCGGCGGCGCGGACGAGCGCGCCGAGGACGGTCCGGGCGCCGGCGACGGAGACCTGCTGGCCGACG
>DATAUX010000281.1:0-13334 GCA_036268015.1 Solirubrobacteraceae bacterium
GCCGGCCGGCCGCCTCGCTCGACCGGCGACCGGCTGACGCGCGCCGGTCGCATCGGCCCGAGCAGCTCGGGCCGGCCGGTTCAGCCGTCCGAGCAGCACGGCCGGCCGGGTCAGCCGTCCGGCAGGCGGGGGCCGGCGGGGTCGATCTGGAAGGTGAAGGCCTTGGTGGCCTCGATTCGCGAGTGGACGACGTCGGCCGTCTCGCGCGTGAGCGGAAACCCACCGCTCCCTTGCGGCGGCTCTCCGCGCCCCATATGACAAGTGGGCTTGACATTCCGGCGATGTCAAGCTACCTTGTCATCGATGGAGAACGAGATTCGCCGGCTGCGAGGTTCCTCCGGGATTTCGCAGGCGCACCTGGCCCAGGCGATGGGCGTCTCGCGTCAGACGATCAACTCGATCGAGACCGAGCGATACACGCCGTCTCTGCCACTCGCGCTCGCCCTCGCCCGGTACTTCGAGAAGCCAGTTGAGGAGGTCTTTCATGCCAACGGTTCCGTGTAGTCCGAGGAAGTCGGGGATGTCCCGGTGGTATCAGCCGGCGTTCACCGCGTCGCTGGGATTGGTCCTGCTCGGGGCGTTCTGGATCGGCGGTCACCCGGCGACCGGCCTGGGCGGGCTGGGTCTGATGGTCGGCATGGCCGTCGTCCTGCTGGTCGGCGGACGCAGCGACACGATCCGCGGACTGCGGGGGGACGGGCGGGACGAGCGGTTCGCGATGATCGACCTCCGAGCGAGCGCGCTCGCCGGGTTCGCCGTGATCATGGCGGTGATCGTCGGCTTCCTCGTCGAGGTCGCCGAGGGCCGCACGGGCAGCCCGTACGACTGGCTCGGGGCGATCGCCGGGGTCGTGTATCTCGGGGCGATCTGGGTCCTTCGCTCGCGGTCGTGAGTCGCTGACCGCGGCGACCGGTCGGGGGCTCGTGTGATGCGGGGATCCTGCCGATAGGACGATTGTGGATGACGTCGTGGGCGCGCGCGGTGGCAGGACGGCGGATCGTCACGCCGGCCCTGGAATCCGGCTGTCACGCTCCGCCGAGCCGGTGATCTGGGCGCTGGTCGACTCGGTCGCCGGTCAGCTCGGCCAGCCGCCGCCGGCCGACGTTCGCATCGTGCTGCGGGGCGACGCCGCGACGATCGGGCACGGCGGCGGCCTTCACGGGCGAAGCCGGCGGACCCTGGTCGTCCCGCTCGCCTACGCGTCGGGTCTGTCGTGCGCCGAGCTGAGAGTCGTGATCGCCCGCGAGCTCGGCCGTCCGCCGGCGGGCGGGGCGTCGGACCGGGTCGGCCGGGGGATGGTCGGACTCGAGCGCCGCCGAAGCGTGATGCTCGACGCGGTTCGCCCGTGCGCGCGGGCGTTCTTCGGCCTGACCCGTCGCCTGGCGGACCGGCGGGCGGCGGCCGCGGATGCCGTCGCGGCCGGCCTGTACGGGGCCGACCGGCTGGCGAGCACGGTGCGCCGGACCGAGTCGCTGGACGTCGGGTTCGACTGGTTCTGGACGGTCGAGGTCCAGCCGATTCTCGACCGCGGGTGGCGGCCGCCGGTCGGCGCCGGCTTCCGCGTGTTCGTCGCCGCGCCGCTCGTCGCCGCCCGGCTCCCCGATCTGCACACCGACGAGCCGGTCGGCGACCTGCTGTCGGCTGCCGACGTCGTCGAGGCCGGGCTGATCGGCCTCGAGAACGGACGTCCGCTGGCCGCGCGCGACTGGCAGGAAGCCGCGGTCGCGGTCGTCTTGACGGTTTGGGATGGCCACGTCCGGAGGCAGAGGGCCGCGCGGGACGGACTGCGCGTGTCGGAGGTCGGGCGGGCGGTCGCCGTCGCGGTCGACACGTTCGCCGACGACCAGGTCCGCCTCCAGGCCGAGCTCTCGGCGATCGGCGCGGCGCTGGCCCTCGCCCTGACACGCGACGGCTGGCGGGTGGGCAAGCTCCCGGGCCGGGCGCCGACGCTCTCGAAGGACGGGGTCGACCTGCGTCCGCACGAGGAGATCGCCAGGCTCTGGGGCGGGGCGCTCACGCCGGCCGGCTGGATCGACCGGTGCGAGCGACTCGGGATCGGCGACCTGCGGCTGGCCGGCCGCCCGATCGGCGCGGCCCGGTCTCTCGCGCCGACGGCGAGGGTCGGCGCCAGGGCTTCGTAGCCCAGCTCCGGAGGACGCCCGGCGATCGTCCGGGCTCGGTCTCGTGAGTGGGCGCTCCGGTGGAGTTGTCTGACGCCGCCGGTCAGGGGACGGTGACCGCGAAGCGACCGACGACGGGCCCGGGTGCGACCGGCGGCTGGAGGTTGTTCAGGCCGGTCGTGCGGACGTACGTGACGCGACCGGTGACCAAGCCGTGGCAGCCGGGTGAGATCGGGATCTCCTGGGTGACGCGTTGACCGGCATCGGCGTCGGCGAACGTGCCGCCGCCGACCGTCCGGCCGGCGCAACCGTGGTTGCGCGGGAGGACGATCAGGGCGTCGTAGTTGCTTCGGCTGTTGCGAACGGCGACGCGGGCGACGAAGCTCAGGTGGACGACGCGTGAACCGGCCGGGGTGGTCGTGATCGACACGTGTATCGGCGTCGCGACCTGTGAGGCGGAGATCGCGGCCGCCTGGACCGGAACCTCGCCGACCGGAGGGCACGGCCTGGCTCCGCCGAGCCGGTCGGGTCGACGTATGACGCATTGGTGGCCGTCGCGGTACTGGACGCTGAGGATGCCGCTCCCCGGCCCGGTTGCGAAGCTGAAGTGGCTGTTGGCGGACGGGCGACGGCTTCCGGTGTCGCTGAAGACGAGCAGGTACGCGCCTTGGCGGCCGACGGTCGACGTCGTGATGACCCTGCCGGTGTTCGACCGGTAGGTCACGCTCTGAGCCTGTGGTCCGAGCAGGCCGTAGTAGATCGTTCGGAGGTCCTGTGCCGGACAGACCGGGGTGGCCTGCTCGAGTCGCCGGATCCGCGCCCGGACGGACGGCGGGATCTCCGCCGGCAGCTGGACGTGGGACTCCCGGCAATCCTGGACGACGCCGCTCGCGGCGACGGCTTCGTCGACGCCGGCGATGAACGTCTGGCCGGCCCCGTCGAGCAGCTCGCACGTCGTGCCGGTCGAGATCGCCGTCGACGGGAGCGGGTGGAACAGGCCGTCGTCGGCGAAGGCCCCGTCCTGACCGACCGCGCCGATCTGGCCGTCGAGGAGGCGTCCGACCTGTACGCAGCCGAGGCCACGTGTCGTGCTCAGCACCCGCATGCCCCAGGCGGGTCCGCCGGCCGGGTCAGGGGTCGCGATCGGCAGGAGCCGGGCGCTGCCCGCAGCCAGGACGCCGGATCCGGCGCGTGGGGTTGGCGAGAACCCGGCCGGCGGCCTGACCGGCGACCCTGTCCCGATCAGCCGGGTCCCGGCGAACCCGGCTGCCGCGACCACGAGGAGTCCGGCGACCGCAGCTCCGATCAGCGAAGCGTGCCGGCCGCCGGCGGAAGCGCGACCCGGCCGGCGCGAGTGGCTCGCACGACGAGCCGGAGCCGTCGGCCGCAGGGGGCGCGTGCCGGGCGAAGCCGTCGGCCCCAGCGGGAGCGTGCCCGGCAAAGCCGTCGCGCTCGGCGGGTCCGCGGCCGGCGTGCGGTCGGTCAGGACGGCCACCCTCTCGTGCTCGCGCCGGGCGGCGTCGAGCAGGGACTCGCGTAGCTCGGGGAGGCGGTTCACGTGTGGTCCTCCAGTTGGTTTCGAAGTGTCCTCAGGGCGCGGCTGACCCGCTGGCGGACGACCATCTCCGAGCAGCCGAGCTCGCGGGCGAGATCGGCGTAGTCGCGCTCGTCGACGACCCGCGAGCGGACGGCCGCCGCTTGGTCGTAGGGGAGTTCGTCGAGCAGGTCGAGGACGGCGGTCGCGGCGGGGTCGTGGGCGAGCTCGTCGATCCGGTCGATCGCCTCGTCGGTCAGCACGAGCCGCTCCATCCGCAGGCGGCGGCGGCCGCGATCCTCCACCCGGCCGCGCTCCCACGCGCGGGTCAGCTCGTGGCGGGCGATTCCGTAGAGCCACGCCCGGCCGGTCCCGAGGTCGGGGTCGAACCGATCGAGTGAGCCGAGCGCGGCCGCGAAGACCTCGGCGGTCAGGTCGGCGGCGAGCTCGGGAGTCCGCGTCGCCCGGAGGAAGAACGCGAGCAGCGGGTCCTCGTAGCGGTCATACAGCTCGGCGAATGCCTCCGGATCCGAGCGCGTCGCGCGGAGCAGATCGGTGTCGGAGAGGGCGGCGTAGACCGAGACGACCATACTGATGTAATTGCGGATGCCCGACGAAATGTGACGGTGCGGGCTCGCCGGGTCCTCCTGGCGGGCATCGCCGGTACGGCCCTGGCGCTCGGCGTGGTCGCCGGCGCCGCGTCCGGCGACGGCACCCAGGCTCCGGCGGTCCAGCTGTCGGTCGGCCGGGCCGTCGGCCAGATGATCGTCACCGGGTTCGGCGGGCGGACGGCGTCGAAGACGCTGCTGGCGAGGATCCGGGACGGCCGCGTCGGCGGGGTGATCCTGTTCGCCGGGAACACCGCCGGCGGCCAGAGCCCGACCAGGCGACTGGTCGCGAGCCTGCAGGCCGCGGCGGCCGCCGGCCATCAGCCCGGCCTCCTCGTGATGGTCGATCAGGAGGGTGGTCAGGTCAGGCGACTGCCCGGCCCGCCGCGGTACTCGGCCTCACAGATGACCACGGCCAGCCGGGCAGGTCAGCAGGGCCTGGCGACCGGCCGGTATCTGACCGGCGCCGGCGTGAACGTCGACCTCGCGCCGGTCGCCGACGTCAGGCGCAACACGAGCGGCTTCCTCGCGGTCGAGCACCGGACGTTCGGCAGCACGGCCGGCCAGGTCGCCGTCCGGTCGTGCGCGTTCGCGAACGGGCTCGGATCGGCCGGCGTCGTCGCGACGTTCAAGCACTTCCCCGGGCTCGGCCGGGCCGTCGAGAGCACCGACACGGGGCCGGTCACGATCGACGCGCCGGCCGCCGCGATCCGCGCCGACGACGAGGCCTACCGGTCGTGCGCCGGGGCTACGAAGACGCCGTCGCTGGTGATGGTCAGCAGCGCGGCCTACCCAAAGCTGACCGGCGACCGGCTGCCGGCTGTGCTCTCACCGGAGATCTACGACACGGAGTTGCCCGCCCAGGACCATGTCAGTGCGCCGACGATCTCAGACGACCTGGGTGCCGGCGCGCTCGCCGGGGTGTCGAACGTCGCGCTCGACGCGATCAACGCCGGTCTCGACCTGCTGCTCTACGGAACCGACTACTCGGAGGTCGGCCACGCGTATGCGACGCTCGTCGCGGACGCCCGGTCCGGAGCGCTCCGCCCGGCGCGTGTCCAGGCGGCCGGGACGAGCATCCTCGCGCTCAAGCACGCCCTCGGCCTGCCGAACACGTGAGACCGCCGCAGCCGCCCGACCCGATCGGCGTGAGTCCATGAGCCGCCCACCAAACCGCCGTGCGCGGTCCAGAAAATGACACCTCGACTGGATCGGTGAATCCAGACGCTGGAGTAGACTGGGCAGATGAGCGCCGAGGTCGCCGACACGCAGCCGCGCCTGACCCGCAAGGGCCAGGCGACACGCGATCGGATCGTCAGGGCGGCGGCCGAGCTGACCTTCGAGCGGGGGGTCGCCGGGACGAGCATCGACGACGTGAAGGCCGCGGCCGGCGTCTCGAGCTCGCAGCTCTACCACTACTTCGCCGACAAGCACGCCCTGATCCGGGCGGTCGTCGCCCACCAGACCGAGGTTGTCGTCGGACCCCAGGAGCCGCTGCTGCGCCGCCTCGACAGCGTCGCCGGGCTGCGCGCGTGGGCGGAGATGGCGGTCGCGCTCCAGCGCCGGGCACACTGCCGGGGCGGCTGCCCGATCGGGTCGCTGGCGAGCGAGCTGGCCGATGTCGACCCCGACGCGCGGGCCGACCTGGTCGCCGGGTTCGGCCGGTGGGAGACGGCGATCCGCGACGGCCTGCGGGCGATGCACGCGCGCGGCGTCCTGCGCGCGGACGCCGACCCCGACCGCCTGGCGCTGGCGATCCTCGCCGCCCTCCAGGGCGGGCTCCTGCTGACCCAGATCCGCCGGGAGACCGGGCCCCTGGAGGCGGCCCTGGACACGGTTCTCGACCAGGTCGAATCGCTGTCGGTGGTCGCCTCATAGGGTGAACCTCCGCCGGCGGCCGGTCGCCGTCGTCCATGTCATCGTCGCCGGGATCCCGCCGGCCGGCATCGCGATCTCGAAGAGGTTGCTCGCCGGACTCACCGTCCGGGCCGTGCCGCCGGTGAATGACACGGTGACACGTCGGACGTCGTCGGGGACGAGCCCGAACAGGTCGCTGCCGACCGACAGGCTGGCGAGGCCGCCGACCACGTCGGCCGTCGTGAAGCACCGCTTCGCCGCCCCCTGGCCGTCGCGATCGCCGACGACCAGGCAGAGGGCATCGGTGTGGGGCAGCTCGGCCGCGACGGCCGGCGGCGCGCCCGCGCTCGACTCGTCGATCCGGGCGACCGGTACGAGGACGGCCGGACCGAGCCCGGTGTCGTCTGAGAGCAGGCGGATGTACGCCGTCCGGACGCCGCCGGCCGCCGGGCTCAGGTACTGGAGCTCGTCGCGGGTCGCGCCGCTGCGGTCGGCCGGCGTCTGGGGTCGGCGCAGGACGCCGAGGACGGCCAGCTGTGCCGGTGGCGGCGGGCTGGCCGTGATCGTCGGCGCCGGGCCGCCGAATCGTGGCTCGCCGAGGATCGGCCGCCAGAGGCCGGTCGCGGCGACGGCCGTCCCGGTCAGCGAGACGGCCGCGAGCACGGCGATCAGCCGGCGGGGACCGCGCCGGGCCCGGCCGCCGGCGCGGGTGCGGCCGGTCGCCGGGGACGCGTCGCGGGTGGTCGGCGGGGCCGGGTCCCGGGTGGTCAGCGGGTACGGGTCGCGGCCGGCGACGTCGCGGAGCTGGGTGTCGAGCTGGTCGAAGAGGCTATTCATCTCGGCCGATCGCGCCGCGGAGGAACTTGAGGCCGCGGCTGACCCGCTTGCGGATCACGGCCTCGGACGTCTCGAGATCGGTCGCGATCTCGGCATACGAGCGCTCGTCGAGGATGTGGGCCTTGAGCGCGGCGAACTGGTCGGCCGGGAGGGCTCGGGCGAGCTCGACGGCGACGTCAGTCCGTGCTGAGACGTCGTCGATCTCGGCGAGGTTGTCGTCGGTCAGGACGAGCGGTTCGAGTGACAGCCGGCGGCGGGTCTCGTCCTCGACGCGTTTGCGCCGCCAGCTGCCGAACAGCTTGTTGCGGGCGATCGTCATCAGCCAGCCGACCGGACTGACCGGGACCGCGCCGCCGGAGCGCAGCCAGTCGAGTGCGGAGACGAACGTCTCGGCCAGCAGGTCGGCCGCGACGTCGGGGCGGCCGGACCGTTGACGGAGGAAGGCGACGACGAGTCCGCGGTGGCGGACGTAGAACTCCGAGAAGGCGTCGGCATCGCCGTCGGCCGCGAGTCCGAGGAGCTCGGAATCCGTCAGCCGGCTGTGGCGGTTGGGCCGTGACACTAGGCGGTGGAGTGTCCCAGTGACGCGTGATGGTGTGGTTGGGACGCTCGGAGTACTCTCGCGAGTCGTGAGGCGGGTCACCAGGTCCGGCAGGGACCGCGAGTCGAGGGGGAGCTGACGTGGCGGCGGAGAAGGCTGACGCGAAGGGCCCGATGCCGCGCGACGAGCGCGGCTGGCGGGTCGCGCCGGCGCCCGACGGGCGGGGTACGCCGGCGTCGGCGGCGGCCCGGCCACCGCACCGGTCGCGTGGCTTCCTGTTCTTCGTGATCGGCCTGCTGATCTTCAACTACGGGTCGCTGCTGCTGTTCGGTCCGGGCGGGCCCGAACGTGTGACGGTGCCGTTCAGCCCGTACTTCCTGACCGAGGTGAAGGACGGACGGGTCGCGTCGGTCTCGACGAAGGGCAACACGATCCAGGGCGTCTTCAAGACGTCGATGCGCTACCCGCCGGCTGACACGAAGGCGACGCCGACGAAGCTCTTCGGAACGGAGGTGCCGACGTTCTGGAACGGGACCGAGCTGTCGACGCTGCTCCAGTCCCACGACGTCAAGATCGACGCCGAGTCGACGAACCAGGGCACGCCGCTGCTCGAGTCCCTGTTGCTCGGCTTCGGCCCGACCCTGCTGATCGTCGGCCTGTTCATCCTGATCACGCGCCGGGCGACGCAGGGGGGTGCGGCGGCCGCGCTCGGCAACTTCGGCCGATCGAAGGCCCGGCGGGTCGATCCGGCGTCGATCCGGGTGACGTTCGACGACGTCGCCGGGATCGACGAGGCGAAGGCCGAGCTGACGGAGATCGTCGACTTCCTGCGCAACCCGGACCGGTACGGCCGGCTGGGCGGCCGGATGCCGCACGGCGTGCTCCTGTCGGGGGCGCCGGGAACCGGCAAGACGCTGCTCGCGCGGGCGGTCGCCGGCGAGTCGCACGCGGCGTTCTACTCGATCTCGGCGTCCGAGTTCATCGAGGCGATCGTCGGCGTCGGGGCCGCCCGCGTGCGTGACCTGTTCGCCCAGGCGAAGACGACCGAGCCGTCGATCATCTTCATCGACGAGCTCGACGCGATCGGCCGGTCACGCGGCGGACCGGGGAACTTCGCGGGCTCCAACGACGAGCGCGAGCAGACGCTCGACCAGATCCTCACGGAGATGGACGGCTTCGAGAGCGCCGAGGCGGTCGTCGTGCTCGGGGCGACGAACCGGCCGGACGTCCTCGACGCCGCGCTCCTGCGACCCGGCCGGTTCGACCGGCGGGTCTCGGTCAACGCTCCCGACCGGGCCGGCAGACGGAAGATCCTCGAGGTCCACACGAGGTCGATTCCACTCGCCGACGACGTCGACCTCGAGGCGCTCGCGGCGAGCACGCCCGGCATGGTCGGCGCCGACCTCGCGAACCTCGCCAACGAGGCCGCCCTGCTGGCCGCCCGCCGCGATCACGAGCGGGTCGCGACGCTCGACTTCACCGACTCGCTCGAGAAGATCCTCCTGGGTGCGCCCCGGGGCATCGTGCTCAGCCCGGAGGACCGCGAGCGGACGGCCTACCACGAGTCGGGGCATGCCCTGGTCGGGATGCTGACTCCGGGCGCCGACCCGGTCCGGAAGGTGTCGATCATCCCGCGGGGGATCGCGCTCGGCGTGACGCTGTCGGCGCCCGACAACGACCAGGTGTCCTACTCGCGTGAGGATCTGCTCGGCAAGATCAGGGTCGCCCTCGGCGGCAGGGTGGCCGAGGAGGTGATCTACGCGACGATCACGACGGGGGCCGAATCCGACATCCAGCATCTGACGGCGATCGCCCGGCAGATGGTCGGCCGGTGGGGCATGAGCGAGCGGATCGGACCGCTCGCGGTACTCCCGGCCGACGGACAGGGGCCCCTGCTGCCGGGGGTCAGCGACACGTCGCAGGCGACCCAGGAGATCGTCGACGACGAGGTGCGCCAGCTGGTCGACGCCGCCCACCGGGAGGTCACCGAGTTGATCGTCGGGCACCGGGACCAGCTCGAAGGGCTGGCTCGGGCGCTGCTGGCGGCGGAGACCCTCGACGCGATCGACGCCTACCGGGCGGCCGGTGTCCCGATGCACACGCCCGGGTCCGACCCCGACCCCGACGCCGACCGCGACGCCGACCCCGACCGGGCCGCCGCGCCCGAGCCGGCTGCTGCGCCCCCCGTCGACGGGGCCGTGTAAGCGAACTCTCGGGTACTGGACGGTCCAGTACTGGGCGGGTACTAGACGGTCCAGTACTGGGCGGGTACTGGACGGTCCAGTACTGGCCGCCTCCTAGACGGAAGGCGCCGACTCGCCGATGTAGCTGGTGAGGAGTGCGTCGACCATCGGACCCTCGGTCGGCGGGGCTCCGTCGGTGATCGCGCCGACGACGACGCGCTTGTGGTCGATCAGGGCACTGAGGCGGTCGTCGATCGTGCCGGCGGCGAGCAGGTACCAGGCGGTCACGGCATTGTCCTGGCCGATCCGGTGGCAGCGGTCCTCGGCCTGGTCGTGCTCGGCCGGCGTCCAGCCGAGCTCGACGAAGGCGACGTTGGCGGCGGCGGTGAGTGTGATGCCGTGGGCGGCGACCTTGAGCGAGCAGATGCACAGCAGGACGTCCGGGTCGTGCTGGAAGCGATCGACCGCGTGCTGGCGCTCGGCCTGACTGTCGGCGCCGAGCAGGTGCGCGGCCTGCGGGAAGCGGGCGACGAGCCCGGTCTGGACGTCGCGATGCTCGGCGAAGACGATCAGCTTCTCGCGGCTGGCGACGAAGTCTTCGATCCATTCGGTGGCGACGGAGATCTTGCCGGTGCCGGTGAGCTTGCGCAGGGCGTTGATCTTGACGAGGGCCTCGGCGCGCATCGCGCTGTCGAGCCGGCGGGCGAGATCCGCCGAATCGCGGTAGTGGTCCTGGAGCCAGGTGAGGAAGGCGGCCTCGGCGCGGGCGTAGTCAGCTGCGTTGTCGAGCGCGACGGGAACGACGGCGCGCTGCTTTGCGGGGAGTTGGGGCAGGACGTCGCGCTTGAGCCGCCGGACATAGCACGAGCGGCGCAGATGCCAGTGGAGGCGGTCGCGGTTGGCGGGGTCTGAGAACTTGCGCTCGAACTCGGCCGCCGAGCCGAACTCGTCGAGGCGGCCGAGCAGGCGGAGCTGGGGGACGAGCTCCTTGGCGCGGTTGACCAGGGGCGTCCCGGTCAGCGCGAGTCGCAGCGCGTCGGGCCGCAGGGCGCTGGAGAGCAGGTGTGCCTCCTGCGTGCGCCTGGCTCGCGGGTTCTTGCAGTAGTGGGACTCGTCTAGGACCAGGGCGCCGGCCTCGAGGTCGGTGAGGGCGTCCCGGTGGGCGTCGAGGATCTCGTAGTTGAGCACGAGGATCTCGGTGTCGAGGGGGGCCGGCGAACGGCCGGTGATCACGCCGATCGTGCGGTGTGGGAGCCAGTGGCCGGCCTCGCGCTGCCAGTTGAGCTTGAGTGACGCGGGGCAGATCACGATCGCGGGGAAGGCGTCGTCGGCCTCGACGGTGGCGAGCGCCTGGACGGTCTTGCCGAGGCCCTGCTCGTCGGCGATGAACGTCCGCCGCTGGGCGCGGGCATATGTCACGCCGGCGGCCTGGAATGGCATCAGGTCGCCGGCGAGGGTCGGGAGATCGAGCGTGCCGTGGGTTGCTCCGGAGAGTGTGACCAGCCCCGCCGCGTGCTGGTGGTCGGCGAGCAGCCGGTCGAGCAGGGTTCGGGCGGCGTCGTCGAGTTCGAGGCCGTGTGTGGTTGCGTGGTCGTGGACGGACGTGGCGTTCCAGGCGTCGGCGAGGACCTCGATGCCGGCGGTGCGGTCGATCCACGCCGATCGTGGTCGGGCGCCGGGCATCGCGGCGATCTCGTCGCCGGTGGTGTTCGCCCACATCCGCGTCAGCGTGAACGTCGCGTCCTCGTTGGTGGCGTCGTGGTCGTCGACGGTCACGATCGCGGGTGGGACGGGGGCGTCGGGGTGGTCGGTCAGGGCCTGGATGCAGCGCAGGGCGTAGGGGTCGACCTTCGTCTGGGGGTGGGCCGCGAGGAGCTCGACGAGGACGGCGTGGCCGGCGGCGTCGAGCGGCAGCCGCCAGGCGCCGGGCTCGGTGGGGGTGGCGGGCGGGCTGGTCAGGCAGGCGGGGGGATCGTGGTGGTCACCGAGGACGACGAAGGCGGGAACGCCGTCGACGGTGGTCGCGGTCAGGCGCCCGGTCCAGCGGGTGGCCGTCGGCATCCAGTCGGCGACCGACGGTGAGAGCAGGACGTCGGGGTGGCGTTGGGTGAGGCGTGCGACGCTGAGCGCGGCCGCCCGGTCGGCGGGGACGTGGAAGGTGAACTTGCCGACGCGGGTCGGGGCGGCGAACCCGGGGATCACGGCGTCGCGGTCGTAGCTCGCGATCTCGAGCTTGTCGCGGCCGGCGACGAAGCGGACGGATGCCGTCCGGCGGCCGCGGTTGACGGCGGTGGGGGTCGCACGCCGAGCGTCGAGGGCCTGCTCGATCTCGGCGGCCAGCTGGCCGGTCCAGCGGACGTCGGGGCGGCGGGTGTGGAGGTCCTGGAAGGCGGCGGCCGAGCGCCGGTCGACGACGATGCTCAGACGCCCGACGTCGGGGTGGGCGTGGCGGCGCAGGCGCTTGGACAGCAGCCGGAGCTCGGGGTCGTCCCAGTCGTCGCAGACGCTGATGCAGTTCGGGAAGTCGGTCCGTCGACTGGGCCGGACGAGCTCGAGGTCGAACGTCGGCCGGTCGGCGGCGGCGGATTCGAGCACGAGCCTGTCGGCGGGGCTGATCGCGATCGAGTAGCGGTCGGCCAGCCGGAGCAGGGAGCGCGGTCGGTCGTTGCGAAGCTTGACGCTCCAGTGCCCGTCGTCGGGGTGGTAGCCGCGGCCGGGGATCGCGAGGACGCTCCAGAGGGCGGGGTGATCGGCGGGGGTCCGCAGGTGGGCGAGCTCGCCGTCGATGACCACCGAGCACGCGGCCGGTGAGGCGACTGCGCGCCGACTGGTGACTGACGGGTTCGAGTGGCGATCGAGGCTGTTCACAGCGCTGCGAGCGGACTGTATTAGACGCGCATCCACTGTTAGATCGGCCTCTCTAGCGAGGCTGCGAGGTCGGCCCGGACCTGCCGGGCCGCGATCCTGCGATCCGCGACCTTCAGTATGTGACTCGGCCCAGGCTGGTTTCGCCGACTCCGCGTGACCTGCGTCATGACCCTCGGGTCCGACAGCTTGGGCCGCGGAGTCCGGGAGACGCGGGCGAGATCCTTCGCTGGCGGACAGCGTCCGCGGATTCGGCTCTGCGCACTTTCCCGGTGCAGCCAGGTCGGCGCCGGCCCCCTCAACCCATCCGCTCCGCCGCTGTGAGCGGACGCAGCGGCGCGCGGTTGAGGTGCGAGCCTCGGTGAGGGCTCCTCAACGTGGCATCAGTACGACCTTGCGACCGAGTGCGCCGCAACGCCCGATTGGTACACTCGCAGCCGCGACCGGCGTGCAACGGGCAGTCACGGCGCCGAGGCGGCCCGGGAGACCAGCGTGCCATCCAGACGAGACCAATCAGACCCGCGGCCGGCTCGATCAAGGCTTGGTCTGCGGGCGCGAAAAGCGGCCGTCGTCCTCTCTGTAGCATCGCTAGGGGGCCTCGCGGGCGCTGTGGTCGGGATGGCGGCAGGAGCCGGACCGACTGAACAGACCCGGAGTGTCGGGAAAGTCGTCGCCATGCCGGTCGTAAGTGCCGATGCAAAGCGAGTGGTCTTCCGTGGCAGGCCAAGGATCCTTGTGAGGTCGCTGACTGTCAGTGAGCTGAGCAGTGAGTTTCGCGTCACCTGCGAC
>DATAUX010000282.1:0-14310 GCA_036268015.1 Solirubrobacteraceae bacterium
GTAGAACATCCGCGCGAGCTCGCGGCCGGCGAGCTGCGGCGCGGCGCGCACGCTCACCTCACAGCCGCGGACCGGCGCCCCGTCGCCGTGCCGGGCGGCGACCGGCAGCACGCTGATCGGCGTCGCGAACGCGTTCGCCGGCACCTGGACCGTCGCCTGGCGCACGACACACGGCGTCTGGCACCCACCCCTCCGCAGATAGGTCGGCCGCCCGCCGGCCGAGAGCGTCGCGAGGCGCAGGATGCGCAGCTCGTCCGGCCGGCAGCGCGGCTCGGTGCCCGGCTCGTGGCCGGCGAAGACGTCGAACGGCAGGCGCGTGCCGTCGGACGCGTAGGCCGCGACCCCCGCCCCCGGGTCCCTCAGGCGCAGGCACTCCGAGACCGACGACGGCAGCCCGCGATTGGCCGGGCGGGCCGGGCCGGCCGAGCGGCCAGACGGTGTGGACGCCGAGCTCGCCCCAGCCCCGCAGCCGGCCGCCAGCGCCAGCGCCAGCAGCGCGAGACCCGCCCAGACCAATCGCGGCCGCACCCCGCGCAAGCTACCCCGTCCGGCGCCCCCGGATCTCACCACGACCGGCGCGCGCGCCGGCACCGGGCACGACGAAGCGCGCGCCGTCGCGGACGAGCCAGACCGACGCGAGCAGCAGGCCCGCGAGGAACGGCAGGCCGTGGATGTCACCGGCGATCGTGTCGAGGATCGCGAGCGGGACGCACACGGCGGCCTCGACGCGCAGGACCAGCTTGACGCGGTTACCGTCGAGCAGCGCGACGGCCGCCAGACCGCCGAGCACGCCGGCGAAGGCGACCGACGTCCCGCCCTGCACGGCCGCGGTCAGGCCGAGCGTCGCGACGGTGAGGATCGGAAAGCGGCGCGGCGTGGCGCATTTCGCTATGGTAACTCAAAGGTTGTGGTTTGTCCACCCGTCCTGGGTATGCTCCGCCGGTGGCCGGCCTGAGGGAGCGCAAGAAACGCGAGACGGCCGAGCGGATCGCGCTCGCCGCGGCCGAGCTGTTCGCCGAGCACGGCTTCGAGGCGGTCGCCGTCGTCGATGTCGCCAGGGTCGCCGACGTCTCCGAGCAGACGGTCTACAACCACTTTCCGACCAAGGAGGATCTCGTCTTCGACCGGTCGGCCGAGATCGAGGACGCCCTCGCCGACGCGGTCGCAGACCGCCCCCCGGGCGTCGCGGCGGTCGATGCCGTCGGCGACGTCGCCCGCGCGATCATCGAGCGGACGTCCGTGATCGGGCTCGACCGCTCGCGGGGCGGCATGCCCCGGCTCAGCGCGGCCAGCCCGACGCTCGGCCGGGCCGCGCTCGAGCGGACCCGCCGGCAGGCCGGCCGCCTCGCCGACGTGCTGACCGGACAGGGCGAGGGACCGGCCGAGGCGGCGGTCGTGGCCTGGGCCCTCGTCGGTGTGATGGCGCTCCTGATCGAAGAGCTCGGCCAGGCCCAGCAGGCCGGCGAGGACCCGGCGCTCACCGCTCAGCGGCTGCGCGAGCTCGTCGACCGTCGGGTCGAGCGACTCCGTCGACTGTCGTCGTGACCGACTCCGGCGTGCCCGGCCGCGCGACACACCTACACTGACCTTCGGATGCCGGCCGACGCTCCGCGATACGAGGTCGTGCGCACACTCGGCGGCGCCGGCTACACCGACGTCGCCCTCGTAGTGACGCGGTCGGCGGCCGGCCACCACCGACACCTCGGACGCCGCCACGATCCGGCCGGCGACGACACGATCGTGCTCTACCACCGGGCCTTCCGGCCGCTCTCCGAGCTGGTCGAGCTCGAGGCCTACGCGGCACAGCTCGAGAGCGCGGCCAAGCACGCCGCGCGCGGACACCTGTGGTGCTTCGTGACGACGGCGGCCCACCGCGACGGAACCGTCGAGGTGTCACTGTTCGACCGGTGGTTCGACGGGCGGCAGGTCCGCTGCGAGCAGCGCGCGAGCCGCGAGTTCGACTCGACCGACGAGGCGAGCGCCGCCGCCGCGCTCGACTTCACCGCCGGACTCCAGGCCTGGGCCGAGCAGCACAACGACGCGCGCGAGGCCGGCTGCCGGGAGCGGGGCGGCGACGAGCTGCTCGAGGCCGAGCGCTCCGAGCAGACCGCCGCCGGCGCGCGCGACCTGGCCGCGCTGCTGGCCGGCGTCAACCGGCGGACCTAGCGGTCGGCGGCGGTCTGACTAGCCGCTGACGGTGACGATGTCACCGATCGCGAGCATCTTGTAGACGGTCGCCGCCGTCGACGGCGGCAACTCGACGCACCCGTCCGACTGCGGGAAGCCGTAGCTCGCCCGGTTGAAGCCGTGGACGGCGTCGCCGCCGTTGAAGTAGTTGACCCACGGCACGCCGGGGTCGCTGTAGTGGGACCCGTCGGGGTTGGTTCCGGTCATCGTCGTCGACGTGAACCGCTCGTAGATCGCGAACTCGCCGTTCTGCGTCGGCGCGCCCGGGACGCCGGTGTTGGCGGGAGTCTTCAGGACGACCTTGGTGCCCCGGTGGACCTCCAGCGTCTCGGGGTCCGACTGGGAGACGGTGACGAAGGTGTACGGCGTGCGGTCGGTCGCCCCGGCCGTCTCCGCGCCGAGCAGCGAAGCCCACGTCGCCGCGTCGGCGATTCCGCTCGGACTCGCTCCGTGATCCTCCTGGAAGACCTCCAGCGCGCCGCGCGTCGTCGTGTCGACCTGGCCGGCCGCGAGCGGCGGCGCGTCCTTGACCTGCCGGACGAAGTGTCCGGCCGGCGGCTTGAACGCCGCCCGGGCGGCCGCGCTGCGGGTCTCCCTGCCGCTCTGCGGCACCGTCGACCGGGCGTGGAAGCGGTAGGGGAGGTAGTGGAGCCGGGCGAGCGCCTGCTGAAGCGCGTGGGTGCCCGGGCACGGCACGGCGAACTTGACGATCCGCTGCGTGCCGAGCGGCAGCTGGCCGACGGCCGTCGTCTGCGACCAGACGGTGATCTGATAGCTCGCGCACGGCTCGAGCGTCGACGCCGGCGTGAACGTCTCGAGGTTGCCGCTGGTCGTCCACTTCCCGGCGACCCCCGGGCTGATCAACGGCGTCGGCGAGGTCGGCGCGACGGGGCCCGACAGGCGCAGCACGACCGGTGCGGTCCCGTCGGCGACCGTCGCCTTCGGGAGCTTGGTGAGCGTCGTCGGAGCGCTCGGAGCGGCCGGTGTGGTGGTCGTCTCGCTGGCCTGGACGATCCGCACCCCCGAGGACCCACCAGTTCCGCCACCACTGCCGAAGGCCACCGCCACGGCCACGGCGGCCAGCGCGAGAACAGCGACCACGCCACCGAGGATCGTCCTGAGCCGCATACCATCAAAGATACCCGCGTCGCCCTCGCGGCAAGCCGGACGCCCGATGCCGCGTCTGAAACCCGGGCCCGCCGTTACCCTAGGTACTCGTGACATCGGGCCAAGCCAGCCCCTACGGGACAAAGAGCGCACCGTCCGGCCGGACCGGGGGCGGGATCTCCCTACAGACGCTGCTCGTCGCGAGCGTCGCGTCCGCGGTCACCTCGTTCACCGTTTCGCGGATCTGGGGCCCCGGAACCCTGTTCAGCGCGGCCGCGACGCCGGTCCTCGTCGCGCTGATCTCGGAGCTCGTCCGCCGTCCGGTCAACCAGGTCTCGAGCACGGCGCAGCGGGTCGCCCCGCTGCGCTACCGGCCGCCGAGCACGCCGTGGCGCCCGCCCGCACCGGACGACGCGACGGTCCGGCAGCCCCTTCCGACCGACCCGACCGCCGTCTCGCCACGGCTCCCGCCACGCCCGGCCGATGCCGGGCCCCCGCGACCCGGCGGACCGCTTCCCCCGCCGGCCGGCGGCCCGTCGGCGGCGCAGGCGGCCCTGGCGCCGCCCGCCGCCCAGCCGCGGGTCGGCCCGCGCTGGCGCCTCGTGCTCGTGACCGGCCTGCTCGCGTGCGCGATCGTCGTCGGCCTGTTCACCGCGCTCGACGTGGTCGCCGGCCGGTCGATCACCGGCAACGGCGATTCGAGCACGTACTTCGGCGGGAAGCCGGCACCCGCGACCGGCACGACGACGCCGACGACGCCGGCAACCGGCACATCCGGGGCGTCGGGAGTGACCGGGACGAGCGGGTCGAGCGGGTCGACGGGAACGATGGGGAAGACGAAGGTCCACAAGAAGGCGCCGGCGACGATCCTGCCGCCGGCCGGGCCGACCGGCACGAGCGGGGCGACGGGGACGACCGGCGGAGCGACCGGGCCGAGCGGCGCGACCGGCGCGGCCGGCGCGATCGACCCGCAGGCGTCGGCCACCCCGTCGACCAGCCCGTCGATCAGCCCGTGACCGCTCCGAGCACGACCCCACGATGTTGAACCGCGCACGCGGACGGCGCCGCGGAATCCTCGCGGTCGGCCTCGCCCTGCCGGCGCTCGCCGCCTGCCTCGGCGGGGCCAACCCGGCCGACGGAGCCACCGCGGCGAGCGGGCGGGCGGCCGCCGCCCAGCCGGTCCGGCGGATCGTGATCAGCGGCGACTCGGTCACCGAGAGCGCGACGCTCGCGCCGGCCGACGTCCACGCCGACGGCCTCGACGGAACGCTGCTCGCCGCGCTCAAGGCCCGCGGGGCGACGGCGACCGACGGCTACGTCCGCTCGCACGGGCTGTCGCTCAACGACGACCAGGCGGCCGTCGTGCCGGGGTCGCTCCACTACGACGGGGCGTGGGCCTACGGGCAGACCGGCGGCGGGCCGGACGGCTACGACTCGGTCACCGTAGCGCCCGGCGCGGCGGTCAGCTTCCCGCCGGGAACGACGCGGATCCGCCTGCTCTACACCGGGTCGACGCCGCTCGCCTACTACCACGGGGTGACGGTCCCGATCGCGGCCGACGGGACGATCACGCTGCCGGACGCCGCCGCCCGCGTGAAGCTCGTCAACACGGGCAGCCTCGTCTTCGACGGCGTGATCCGCTACCCGAGCGCCGGGATCAGCCTCGACGTGCTCGGACACGCGGCGGCCCTCACCCAGGACAACCTCGACCCCGGCGAGGTCGCCGAGCTCCAGCTGCTCGACGCCACGCAGACGATCATCCTGTTCGGGACGGTCGAGGAGTACGAGGAGAACAACGGCGGGCTGACACCCCACACGGCGGAGGTCGACTTCGTCAACGGGCTCACCCAGCGGGCGGAGATCGCCCGGGAGTCGGGGACGTGCGTGTTCGTCCCGCACGCGCCGAACACCGTCGTCACGGCAAAGATCCAGTCCCGCTTCCGGGCGATCGAGAAGGAACAGGCGAGGATCGACGGCTGCACGTACGCCAACATCCTCACGAACGCGTTCGGCCCGGCCGACCGGAGCGTCAGGGCCGGGCTGACGGTCGACACGATCCACCCGACGCCGGCCGGCTACCGCCGGCTGGCCAGGCTGCTCGCCGCGCTGATCGTCCCGAAGACCGCCAAGCCGTAGCCGCAGCCCCCGAGCCAAGCCCGTAGCCGGAACTCCCCGATGACCACGCCCGCACGGCCCGCCGAGGCCGACGAGCCGGACCGGCGGCGGCGGTTGCTGATCCTCGCGATCTGCTGCATGAGCCTGCTGATCGTCGGGCTCGACAACACGATCGTCAACGTCGCCCTCCCGTCGATCGGCCGCGACCTCCACGCCAAGGTGTCCGGCCTCCAATGGATCGTCGACGCGTACACCCTCCTGCTCGCCAGCCTGCTGATGCTCTCCGGGTCGATGGCCGACCGGATCGGCCGGCGCAAGGTCTTCGCGATCGGGCTCTGCCTGTTCACCGGCGGCTCCCTGCTGTGCAGCCTGGCGTCGACGCTCGGCGAGCTCGTGATCTTCCGGATGGTCCAGGCGCTCGGCGGGTCGATGCTCAACCCGGTCGCGATGTCGATCATCCGCAACGTCTTCACCGACGCCCGCGAGCGGGCCCAGGCGATCGGCTTCTGGGGCGCGACGGTCGGGATCAGCCTGGCGCTCGGCCCGGTCGTCGGCGGCGTGCTCGTCGGGTCGGTCGGCTGGCCGGCGATCTTCCTGATCAACATCCCCGTCGGCCTCGCCGCGCTGGCCCTGACGATCCGCTTCGTCCCCGAGTCGAAGGCCGACCGGCCCCGCCGGGTCGATCCGGGCGGCCAGATCCTCGTGATCGTGCTGCTCGCCGCGCTGACCTACGCGATCATCGAAGGCCCCGGCGCCGGCTGGCTCTCGACCCAGGAGATCGTCCTGTTCGCCGGCGCGGCGCTCTGCCTGGCCGGCTTCCTCGCCTACGAGCGCCGGCGCGAGCAGCCGCTGATCGAGGTCGCCTTCTTTCGCAGCACGCCGTTCTCCGGGGCCGTCGTGATCGCGATCGCCGCGTTCGCCGCGCTCGGCGGCTTCCTCTTCCTCAACACGCTCTACCTCCAGGACGTCCGCCAGTTCTCGGCTCTCAAGGCCGGCCTCTACACGCTCCCGATCGCCGCGATGACGCTGATCTTCGCCCCCCTCGCCGGCCGGCTCGTCGGCAACCGCGGACCCCGCCCGGCGCTCCTCGTCGGCGGCGCCGGCATCGCGCTCGGCGCCCTGATCCTGACCGCCATCACGCCGACCACGCCGACCGCGACCCTGCTCTTCGCCTACGCAGTCTTCGGGCTCGGCTTCGGCACGGTCAACCCGCCGATCACGAACACCGCCGTCGCCGGCATGCCCCCCGCCCAGGCCGGCGTCGCCTCGGCGATCGCGTCGACCTCCCGCCAGCTCGGCCAGACCCTCGGCGTCGCGATCGTCGGCGCGCTCGCCGCGTCGAGCGTCAACGCCACCCACTCGGGTCGACCCGCCGCCCTGCCGTCGGACATCGGCTGGTGGCTGATCACCGGCTGCGGCCTGCTCGTCCTCGTGCTCGGCGTCCTCTCGACGACCGACCGCGCCAACGAGACCGCCGCCCGCGTCGCGGCCGCCGCCGCGGCGCCCGCGACCGGCTGACCGCCCGAGGGCCGACCGGCCGGCGACCACCGCCGCCAACCCGCTCCCCGCCGCGGCCGGCCATGACGATGATCCCAAGCCGGGGGTCGCCCGTAGAACTTCACATGGGACTCGACAATCCAATTCACATACTGATCCTCGCCGTCATCGTCATGCTCGTCTTCGGAGCCAAGCGCCTGCCGGAGATCGGCAGATCGCTCGGGGACGGAATCCGCGAGTTCAAGGGCTCGGTGTCCGGGCCGCCGGAGACCGCCGCGCAGATCGACCCACCGGTCTCGACCGACCACCGCTGAGCGGATGGGCGGGTCCGGGCCCCGGCGGTAGCGCGTTTGGCCGGGCCCGGCCGCGGTTATTGAGGGAAAGCCGAAAACCGGCGACAACCCCCGAGAACCGAGGCCTCGATGACCGAACTCGCGCTCGCACCCGAACCGGAGCTGACCGACGGGGCGATCCGCAGGCATGTGATCTCCGCCGCCGCGATCACCGCGCTCGGCGGACTGCTGTTCGGTTACGACACGGGTGTCGTCTCCGGCGCGCTGCTCTTCCTCCACAACAGCTTCGGCAACCTCTCGTCCTTCCAGAAGGAGCTCGTCACCAGCATGCTGCTGGTCGGCGCGATGGTCGGCGCCCTGATCGCCGGCCGGGTCGCCGACCGGATCGGCCGGCGACCGACCGTGCTCGTGACCGCGGCCCTGTTCGTCGTCGGCGTGCTCGGCGCCGCGTTCTCGCCCGGCTTCGGCTTCCTGATCGCGATGCGCTTCGTGATCGGGCTGGCCGTCGGGTCCGCGTCGATGGTCGTCCCCCTCTATATCGCCGAGTCCGCCCCACCCCAGATCCGCGGGGCGCTCGTCAGCTTCAACCAGCTGGCGATCACGTCCGGCATCCTGACCTCCTACCTCGTTGACTACTGGCTCGCGTCGAGCCAGAACTGGCGGCTGATGTTCGGGCTGGCGGCGATCCCCGCGGCCGCCCTCTTCACCGGCGTGTTCTTCCAGCACGAGAGTCCCCACTGGCTGATCGCCCAGGGCCGCGAGGACGAGGCCCGCCGGGTCCTCCACCGGGTCCGCGTCGCGACCGACATCGACGCGGAGATCGACGAGGTCAGGGAGCTCAGCGAGCGGGAGGCGAGCTGGCGGGAGCTGCTCGACCCGGCGGTTCGGCCGGCCCTCACGGTCGGCGTCCTGCTGGCCGTCTTCCAGCAGGTCACCGGGATCAACACGATCATCTACTACGCGCCGACGCTCCTGCACGGCGCCGGCCTCGGAAACTCGGCGGCGCTGCTCGCGAACGTCGGCAACGGAGCCGTCAACGTCGGCATGACGCTCGTCGCGATCCGCCTGGTCGACCGGGTCGGCCGGCGTCCGCTGCTGCTCTGGGGAACCGCGGGCATGGCGGTCGCCCTGATCGCGATGGCCTTCTGCTTCCTCGGCTCCGACCAGCTGTCGGGGACAGCGGCGATCGTCGCGATCGGGGCCCTGCTCGTCTACACCGCGTCGTTCGCGATCGGGCTCGGCCCGGTCTTCTGGCTCCTGATCAGCGAGATCTACCCCGTCCGGGTCCGGGGTCAGGCGATGAGCGTGGCGACGATCGCCAACTGGGGAGCCAACTTCGTCGTGACGATCTCGTTCCTCACGCTGCTCGGGGCGATCCACGGGTCGGGCACGTTCTTCCTCTTCGCCGCCCTGACGATCTCCGCGCTGATCTACTTCCAGGCGAAGGTTCCCGAGACGAAGAACCGCAGCCTCCAGGAGATCGAGCGGGACCTCCGGACCGAGCCGCCGGTTAGAGTCCAGGCTCGTCCAGTCACCTGAAATGGAGCAAGCTTGAGTTCGATTCGGAACCTGCGGTACGTAGCGTTGATCGAGGCCACGACCTTCCTGGCCCTGCTGGTCGCCACATACATCAAGTCGGCGAACGACTCGCCCCAGGGCGTCCAGATCCTCGGGCCGGTCCACGGGATCTTCTTCCTCGCGTACGTCCTGCTCACGCTCAACGTCCGCCCGGCCTACGGCTGGACCGCCAAGACGACGCTGCTGATCCTGCTCGGCGCGGTGCTCCCGTTCGGCGGCTACGTCGTCGACCGGTGGCTCAGTCGCCAGCCGGTCGTCCAGGTCGCGACGGCCTGAGCGCGGCGCTCGGGTCGCGACGACGGCCGCAGCAGCGCGGGTCGCGACGGCCGCAGCACGGCGTCGATCAGGTCAGATGCAGGTTGAAGTGGAGCAGGACCAGCGGCCAGAGGACGATCGCGAGGATCGCCGAGAACGCGCGGTGGAGCGTCGAGAGATGGCCGAGGTAGTGATGCTCGTTGGCGACGATCGCGCCGACGATGAAATAGGCAAGTGATGTGACGCTTCTCATCGGTCAGTCACCTAACTCGCAACCGCGGGCTGCGTCGTCGTGAGGTACGTGGCAATTGCGTCCTGGTCGCCGTGTCCGGCTTCGACTCCCTCATCGAAGCGTGCGGCGATCGTCTCGAGCAGGGGCAGTCGCCGGTCACGCCGGCGGGCGGCGTCGACGGCGAGGCCGGCGTCCTTGGCGGCGAGCTCGAGCTTGAACGACGGGGTGAAGTTCTCCTCGGTGATCGCCTTCGCCTTGATCCGGGCGTAGCCGACGTCGAGCGGACCGCCGGCGATCGCCTCGAGGAAGCGGGCCGGGGCGAGGTCGAGCGCGTCGGCCAGGGCGATCGTCTCGGCCAGACCCTCGACGAGCGTGACGATCCACGCGTTGACGACCAGCTTGAGCCGGCTGCCGGCGCCGGCCTCGCCGAGCCAGATCGTCCGGTTGGCGATCGCCGCGAAGACCGGCTCGCACGGCTGGCGGGCGTGGTCGGGGCCGGACCCGAGGACGACGAGCTCGGCCTGCTCGGCCGGCTCCCGGGTCCCGAGGACGGGCGCGTCGACGAACGTCAGGTCGCGGTCGGCGGCCAGCGTCCGGCAGTGGTCGATCCCGTCGAGGCCGATCGTCCCCATCTGGATCCAGATCGCGTCGGGCCCGGCCGGGTCGAGACCGGCGCCGTCGTCGAGCACCTCCGTGACGGCGGCGGCGTCGGCCAGCATCGTGATGAAGAAGTCGGCCCCGTCGATCGCGTCGGCGACCGTCTCGGCGACCATCACCCCGTCGTCGCGGAGCGTCTGGGCCCGGCCGGGCGACCGGTTCCAGACGGTGACCTCGAACCCGGCGCGGACGAGGTTGCGGGCGATCGGGGCACCCATCGTCCCGGTGCCGATCACGGACACCCGAGTAGGCGAGCTCAAGGCAGTCTCCTGATTCGATTTGGCGGCTTCTCTTTCGGAGCGGCTGCCAAGCGATTACCCGAGTCGGCAACATTTCATTCGCGTCGTCCGGTCGGCCGCCTAGGTTTGGCGAACGCGTGTTCGTTGACCAGCTGACAGCCACGATTCCCGGCCTGGAGACGGCAGGCGCCGTCCGGAAGACGACGGTTCCGGCGACCGGGTCATTGAGCTGGCTGGCCGATCTCAACCCCGACCAGCTGGCCGCGGCGACCCACGAGGGCGGGCCGCTGCTGATCCTGGCGGGGGCCGGGACCGGGAAGACGACGACGCTGTGCTCGCGGGTCGCCTGGCTGATCGCGACGGGCGTGCCGGCCGAGCGGATCCTGCTGTTGACGTTCACCCGGCGGGCCGCCCGGGAGATGGTCGGGCGGGCGCGGGCGCTGACCGAGCGGACGTCGCCGAACGCGGGCCGGATCGCCGGGGGGACGTTCCACTCGCTGGCCCACCGGATCGTCCGGCTGCACGCGGGCTCGGTCGGCCTGGGGCCGAACTTCGGCGTGCTCGACGGGGCCGACGCGGTCGACCTGGTCGACCTCGTCCGCCAGGAGCAGGGCCAGGCGGCCGGCCGGCGGCGGTTCCCGCGGGCGCAGACGATGCTCGAGATCTACTCGCGGACGGTCAACTCCCAGGTCCCGCTGGCCGATGTCCTGGCCGAGTCGTTTCCGTGGTGCGCCGAGCACCAGGATGCCCTGGCCGAGACGTTCCGAGCGTACGGGGCGCGGAAGCGGGAGCTCGGCCTGCTCGATCTCGACGACCTGCTGATCTACTGGCGGGCGCTGGCGGCCGACGAGGTGATCGGCCGGCAGCTGGAGGAGACGTGGGACCACGTGCTGGTCGACGAGTACCAGGACGTCAACGGCCTGCAGGTCGAGATCGTCGGGAACCTGCGGCGGGAACGGCGGGAGCTGACCGTCGTCGGCGACGACTTCCAGGCGATCTACGGGTTCCGGGCGGCGAGCGCCCGGCACATCCTCGACTTCCCGAAGCGGTTCCCCGACGCGCGGACGATGACCCTGGAGCGCAACTACCGGTCGACCGAGCCGATCCTGGCGGTCGCGAACGCCGTGTCCGAGCAGGACACGGACGGCTTCCGGAAGGTGCTGTGGACGGCGCGGGACGGCGGCCGGCCGCCGGAGCTGGTGATGCCGCGCGACGAGGCCGAGCAGGCCTCGGAGGTCTGCGACCGGGTGCTGGGCGCCCGGGAGGAGGGGATCGACCTGCGCAGGCAGGCGGTCCTCTTCCGGACGGGTCACGACTCGGCCCTGCTCGAGCTCGAGCTGACCCGCCGGCGGATCCCGTTCGTCAAGTACGGGGGACTCCGGTACCTGGACGCGGCCCACGTCAAGGACCTGGTCGCGCTGTTGCGGCTGACGGAGAACCCGTCCGACGAGATGAGCTGGTTCCGGCTGCTCCAGCTGCTCGACGGGGTCGGGCCGATCCGGGCGCGGCGGGTGCTCGACGGGCTGCGGCCGGACGGCGGCGGGCCGCCCGAGCTGGGACGGTGGGCGGTGGCCGCCGAGCACGTGCCGGAGGCCGTCCGCGGGCAGGCGGACGTCGTCCTCGGGGCGCTCGCCCGGGATCGGGAGGCCGGCGGCGAGGGCCGGGAGACGGCGGGCGTGCGGGCCGAGCGGCTGTGCGCGGCGCTGGCGCCGCTGATCGGACTGCGGTACGCGGACGGGGCGCAGCGGCTGGTCGATCTCGAGCAGTTGGTGAGCGCGGCGCAGGGGGCGGAGAGCCTGGCGGAGTTCGTCTCCGAGCTGGTGCTCGATCCGCCGGCGTCGAGCTCGGACCTGGCGGGGCCGCCGCATCTGGACGAGGACTACCTGGTCCTGAGCACGGTCCACTCGGCGAAGGGCCTGGAATGGGACGCGGTCCACGTGATCGCCGTCTACGACGGGAACTTCCCGGCGGACATGGCGACCGGCAGCCGGGAGGGGATCGCCGAGGAGCGGCGGCTGCTCTACGTCGCGCTGACGCGGGCCCGGCGGCAGCTGGTCGTCTACGTGCCGGTCCGCTACCACCACCGGCCGGGCGGGATCGACGACGCGTACGGGCTGAGCAAGGCGTCGCGGTTCCTGACCGACCGGGTCCAGGGCCTGTTCAGGGTGACGCGGACGACGGAGCCGGCCATCGCCGTCGGACCGGCCGGGATCGGCGGCGGCCGGCGGCGGATCGAGGTGTCGGTGGACGCGCTGTTCGGTTGACTCGCGGCCGGCGGGCGTCGGCCCGGGTGGATCTGCGATGGTCTCGGCCGATGGGAGACGAGGAGTACGCGAGACCGGCGCTGACGGTGGACGTCGTCCTGCTGGCCGGCCGGGCGCCGCGGCGGATCCTCCTGATCCAGCGGCGCAACCCGCCGTTCGAGGGGATGTGGGCGCTGCCGGGCGGTTTCGTCGACGAGGGCGAGACCGTGGGGATGGCGGCCGAGCGGGAGCTGGTGGAGGAGACGGGGGTCCGGGTGTCGGGCCTGAAGCTGCTCGGCGTCTACGACACGCCGGGCCGGGACCCGCGGGGCTGGACGGTGTCGGTCGTGTTCATGCTCGGGGTCGAATCCGAGCTGCCGGCGGTGGGCGGGGACGACGCGGGCGACGCGAAGTGGTTCGCGAGCGACGTCCTGCCGGAGCTGGCGTTCGACCACAAGCTGGTCGTGAGCGACGCGTTGCGGGCGACGGTCGCCTGACGAGCTGCGGTCGGCGGGGTCCGCGCCCGCGTGTCGCCAGATCCGGCGGGACCGGATCGAGCGGGTCGGGCTACCAGACGCCGCGGGTGAGGCCGCCGTCGACGAGGAGGGCGGTGCCGGTGATGTAGCCGGCCCGGTCGGAGCAGAGGAAGACGACGGCGGCGGCGAACTCGTCGGGCGTGCCGAGCCGGCCGGCGGGGACCTCGCCGGCGCCGATCGCCTCGGCGGCCTGCCTGGTTCCGTAGAGGTCGTAGAGCCTGTCGGTGGCGATCCGGCCGGGGAGGACGGTGTTGAGGGTGACGCCGTCGGCGGCGACGTCGCGAGCGATCGTCTTGAGGGCGGCGAGCGTGGCCGACCGGTGGGTGTTGGAGAGCATCAGCGTGGAGGACGGCTCGCGGATCGTCGAGGAGCCGACGTTGACGATCCGGCCGAACCGGCGTTCCTGCATGCCGTCGATCACGGCGGCGATCGTCTGGATCGGGGCGAGGACGAGCGTCCGGTAGGCGGCGTCCCAGTCGTCCTGGGTGTGGTGGAGGGGAGCCGGGCTGGGCTGGGGGCCGCCGGTGTTGGTGACGAGGATCTCGATCGGGCCGAGGGCGGCCTGGACCTCGTCGATCAGCTGGGGGATCGCGTGGAGGTCGGCGTTGTCGTGGACGAACGCGTGGACGCCGAGCTCGCCGGCGACGTCGGCGAGCCGGTCGCGGGAGCGGGAGGAGATCGCCACGCTGGCGCCCTCGGCGACGAGCCCGGCGGCGATCGCCCGGCCGATCCCCTTCGACCCGCCGGTGACGAGCGCGACCCGGCCGGCGAGCCCCAGGTCCATCAGGAGGTCCGGGTCGGGGTGGCGTGCCTGGGCATGCGGGCATTCTCGCAAGGGGCGTCCGCCGGAGTAGCCTGTCGGGCTGCGGGCGGTTAGCTCAGCTGGTCAGAGCGCCTGCCTTACAAGCAGGAGGTCCCCGGTTCGAGCCCGGGACTGCCCACTCACTCGGAGGGTCTGTGCGGGCTCAAGAGGCGAACTACGATGACACGATGGATTCCGGGCGGACCGCACTCCTGATCATGGACGTCCAGCCCGAGATCGTCGACCGGTTCGGCGACTCCGGGCTGACCGACCGGCTCGCCGGAGCCGCGGCCGCCGCACGGGCGCATGGGGTCCGTGTGATCTACGTCAAGGTCGGCTTCCGCGACGGATATCCGGAGATCAGCCCGCGCAACACGACGTTCTCGCGGATCGCCGAGCTCGGCGGGTTCGTCGAGGGGGCGTCGAGCCAGGTCCATCCGGCGGTCGCTCCCCAACCCGGCGACATCGTCGTCACCAAGCGGCGGGTCAGCGCGTTCGCCGGCAGCGATCTCGACATGGTCCTGCGGGCCGGCGGAATCGACTCGCTGGTGCTGACCGGGATCGCGACC
>DATAUX010000283.1:0-7047 GCA_036268015.1 Solirubrobacteraceae bacterium
CGCGTCGAGGCCTCGTCCCCTTCCCGGGGGCGAGTTCATCGAGGCGCCTCGCGCAGCCCGTGGTGCGCGTCCGCGGGGGGGCCTCGTCCCCTTCCCGGGGGCGAGTTCATCGAGGCCCGCTCAGGCCGAGCAGGAGGGCGAGCTCGTCGCGCCTCGTCCCGTTCCCGGGGGCGAGTTCATCGAGGCTGGGAGGGCGAGCACCTCGGCCGCGAGCTGCACGCCTCGTCCCCTTCCCGGGGGCGAGTTCATCGAGGCCCGGCAAAGATGCACCGCAGGATGAGCCGTTGGAAGCCGCCTCGTCCCCTTCCCGGGGGCGAGTTCATCGAGGCTTGTACTTCCGGGTCGCGATCGATCCCGCCTGCGGCCTCGTCCCCTTCCCGGGGGCGAGTTCATCGAGGCGACATGGACCGAGGCCCGGTGCAGATCGGACCCGGGCCTGCCTCGTCCCCCTTCCCGGGGGCGAGTTCATCGAGGCGCCGACTCGTCGCGCCACCTGGCGAAGTAGGTTGCGGGCCTCGTCCCCATGTCATCACGGGATCCCATGCCTGACTGCGGTCACCGCGATCAGCGCATCCGGCGTCGCGAGGCCGGCCTCCCGACGGATCACGCCGGTGTCCGCGTCGATCCGGAGATCGATCATCGGCGCGAGGAGGCTCCGCACCCGGTCCTCCGTTCCCCGGCCGGCGAACAGCTCACACCGGGACACCACCGACATGCCGAGTCGTCGGCCGTCGGCAGTCAGGCGGCGGGCGCCGCGCAGGTGATCGACGAGCACGTCGGTGTCGACGAGGACGTCAACCGTAGCCACCGCCCCACCGGCGCGGACGTCAACCGCAGCCACGGTCCCAGTCGCTGCGGGCGGCGGCCTCGAAGTCGGGCAGCGAGCCGAACGTGTCGTCGAGCGTCCGCTCCAGGTCGGGGGACGCCCGGCCGACGTACGCGTCGACGGCCTCCCGGACGACCGCTGCCAGCGTCTTCCCGTCTCGCTTCGCCAGCCCGTCGAGCTGGTCGCGCTGCTGCCGGGCGAAGTAGACCTGGGTTCGGGTCGCGGTCGCGTCGCCGATATCCTCCCGGGCGATGCACGCCGACTTCGATCGCGTCCGACCGGCCGAGCTCGTCGCCCTGCTCGGCGGCCTGCTGCTCGGCGTCTCGCTCTTCTTCCCGTGGTTCGAGTTCCCGTCCGGCAACCTCGACGCGTGGGACGCCTTCACCCTGATCGACATCCTGCTGGCCCTGACCGCCGTCGCCGGCGGCGGGCTGTTCTGGGTCACGCTGACCCGCCCGAGTCCGGCGGTTCCCGTCGCGATCGGCGTCTGGACGACACTGCTCGGGCTGATCTCGACGATCTTCGTCGGTCTGCGCCTGGTCGACCATCCGGCCGGCTCGTCCGGCGCGTGCATCGGTGTCTGGCTGGGTCTCGCCGGCGCCCTGCTCGTCCTGGTCGGCGCCTGGCTCGGCCTCAACCACGAGCGCCCGTCCCGGCGCAGTCCGGCGACCCCCGCCCGATGATCGACCGCCGACCGGCTGCCCGATGATCGACCGCGCCGACGTCCTCCACGTCGCCCGCCTCGCCCGGCTCGACCTGACCGAAGCCGAGGTGACCCAGATGACCGGCGAGCTGGCCAAGGTCCTCGACCACATCGCCCGGATCGGCGAGCTCGACCTCGACGGCGTTCCGCCCACGTCCCACGTCGTCGACCTCGGCAACGCCCTCCGACCCGACGTCCCCCGCCCGTCCCTGGACCCCGAAGTCGCCCTCGCGTCGGCCCCGGCCGTCGCCGACGGCGGATTCGCTGTCCCGAGCCCCCAGGCATGACCGCCGACAGCCGCGACGTGACCCGGCTCTCGGCCCTCGAAGCCTCGCGCCAGGTCGGGACCGGCGAGCTCGACCCGACCGACCTCTTCGACGCCTACCGCGGCCGGGCCGCCGTCGACGACCTGAACGCCTTCACCTGGGTCGCCGACGGCCCGCCCGCCCCGGTCGCCGGGACTCCGCTCGGCGGAGTCCCGCTCGGCGTCAAGGACCTCTTCTGCACCCAAAGCGTCCCCAGCCAGGCCGGCTCGCGGATCCTCGAGGGCTACCGGCCGCCGTACACGGCGACCGTCGTCGACCGCCTCGCCGCCGCCGGCGCGCCCCTCCTCGGCAAGACCAACCAGGACGAGTTCGCGATGGGCAGCTCGAACGAGAACTCGGCCTTCGGGCCCGTCCTGAACCCCTGGGACCACGGCCGGGTCCCCGGCGGATCGTCCGGCGGCAGCGCCGCCGCGGTCGCCGCCGGCCTGGTTCCCTGGGCACTCGGCACCGACACCGGCGGGTCGATCCGCCAGCCGGCCGCCCTCTGCGGGATCGTCGGCCTCAAACCGACCTACGGGGCCGTCTCCCGCTACGGGATGATCGCCTTCGCCTCGTCACTGGACCAGGCCGGCCCGTTCGCCCGCGACGTCACCGACACGGCCCTCCTCTTCCGCCACATGGTCGGCGACCGCGACTGCTGCGACTCGACCTCCGTCGACTATCCGACCCGGATCGACCTGCCGACCGCCCGCCGGCTCGACGGCATCCGCCTCGGCGTCCCGGCCGAGCTCGCCGGCGACGGGATCGAGCCAGGCGTGCTCGCGGCCTTCGAGGACACCCTCGACCTCGCCCGCAGCCTCGGCGCGACGGTCGCCGCCTGCCGCCTTCCCCACGCCCCGCATGCCCTTTCGGCCTACTACGTGATCGCGCCGGCCGAGTGTTCGTCCAACCTCGCTAGGTTCGATGGGGTTCGGTTCGGGATGCGTGCTCCGGAATCCACAGATCTCATCTCCATGTACACGCAGACCCGCCACGACGGCTTCGGGCCGGAGGTCAAGCGGCGGATCATGCTCGGGACGTACGCCCTGTCGAGCGGGTACTACGACGCCTACTACGGCCGGGCCCAGCGCGTCCGCACGAAGATCTCCGACGACTTCCGGGCCGTCTTCGACGACTTCGACTTCGTCGTCACGCCGACCAGCCCGACCGTCGCGTTCGAGCTCGGCGCGAAGACCGGCGACCCCCTCTCGATGTATCTCAACGACTTCTGCACCGTCCCGATGTCCCTCGCCGGGATCCCCGCGATCTCGATCCCCAACGGGCTCGCCCGGCCGCCCGCCGGCGGCGACGAGCTGCCGACCGGCTTCCAGATCGCCGGGCCGGCCTTCTCGGAGAACCGGATCCTCGCGGCCGCCCACGCCCTCGAGCAGGAGCTCGGCTTCGACTCGACCAGGGTCCGCCCGTGACCCCGGTCGACCTCGAGCCGGTGATCGGACTCGAGATCCACGTCCAGCTGCTCACCCGGACGAAGATGTTCTGCTCGTGCGCCCTCTCGTTCGGCGAGCCGCCGAACACCCGGACCTGCCCGGTCTGCCTCGGCCTTCCCGGCAGCCTGCCGGTCGTCAACGAGCGGTCGATCCACCTCGGCCTGATGATCGGCATGGCGCTCGGCTCCGAGCTCGCCCCCCGGTCGATCTTCCACCGCAAGAACTACTTCTATCCCGACCTGCCCAAGGGCTACCAGATCTCCCAGTACGACGAGCCGCTCTGCCTCGGCGGAGACCTCGACGGCGTGCGGATCCATCGGGTGCATCTCGAGGAGGACGCCGCCAAGCTGACCCACGCCGGTTCGACCGGCCGGATCCAGGGCAGCTCGCGGAGCGTCGTCGACTTCAACCGCGGCGGCACGCCGCTCGCCGAGATCGTCACCGAGCCGGACATCCGCACGGCCGAGCAGGCGTCCGACTGGCTCAAGCTGCTCCGGGCGACGCTCCGCCGCCTGGGCGTCAGCAACGTCAACATGGACGAGGGGTCGCTCCGCTGCGACGCGAACATCTCCGTCCGGCCGGTCGGGACGACGACCCTGGGGACGAAGACCGAGCTCAAGAACATGAACTCGTTCCGCTTCATCGAGCGCGGCATCAACGCCGAGATCGCCCGCCAGCGGGAGGTGATCGAGTCGGGGGGCAAGATCGTGCAGGAGACGCTCCACTTCGACCCGGCGACCGACCGGATCACGTCGCTCCGCTCGAAGGAGGAGGCCCACGACTACCGGTACTTCCCCGACCCCGACCTGATCCCCGTCGCGATCACCCCGCGGATGCTCGACGACGCCCGGGCCGCGATGCCCGAGCTCCCGGCCGCCCGGGCCGCCCGCTTCGAGGCCGGGCTCGGCCTGACCGCGGACACCGCCCACCAACTCGCCTTTCGCGGCGAGCTCGGCGACTACTTCGAGGCCGGGCTTGTCCACACCGGCCACGCCCAGCAGCTCGCGATCTGGGTGACCGGCGAGCTCGTCCGCCACCTCGGCGACGCCGACCCCGCCTCGAGCCCGCTCCAGCCGGCCGGCCTGGCCGCCCTGGTCGACCTGATCGCCGCGGGCAGGGTAACCCGAACGGCTGCCAAGGACGTGCTCGCCGAGCTCGTCCTCAAGGGGGGAGACCCGGTCGCCGTGATCGCCGCGCTCGGCGTCGGCGCGATCGACGACTCCGACCAGCTGGCTGGGATCGTCGCGACCGTCGTCGACGCCAACCCCGACGCGGCCGAGAAGATCCGCGCCGGAAACCGCAAGGCGATCGGGGCTATCATCGGCCAGGTCATGCGCGAGACCAAGGGCCGGGCCGACGGCAGCGAGATCACCCGGCTCGTCCTCGACCGGCTCGGCGTCGGCGACTGACGATGCCCAGCCGCATCCTGATCCCCGGGCTCGCCGCCGCCGCTCTGCTCGCCGGCGGCACGGCCACCACCCCGGCCGGAGCCGACGTCGGCCAGGGCCCGCCGGTCGGCCTCGGCCTCCACCAGCCCGTCCTGCGTCCCGTCCTCCACGCCTTCTACGTGGCCGACGGCGGCACGTACGCCTTCACCGCCAGGGTCTACCTCAAGGTCGGCGCGAAGACGATCGCCCGCCTCCCGTCGTTCGCCGGAACGGCCGGGGACGACGTCCAGACGCCGATCGATCTGAAGGTCAGCACGTCCGCCCGCCACGCGATCCGCGTCGCGGCCAGGCGTACCCACCACAAGCGGATGGCCCTCCTCGTCGTGTTCACCGTCGCCCTCCCGCCCCCGCCGGCCGGGACCGTGTCGGTGATCCCGCCGGCCACGTCGCAGACCTACGGCAGCCCGGTCTTCCTGACGATTCCCGGACTCGCCTGATCGGCCGGCCCCGGCAGGGGCGTACCATCCTTCGTAGGTGGTTTTCCCACCGGACGGACGTCCCGCCGACTACCGAGGAGAGTTCGCCGTGTCAAGGCTCGTTCGCATGGATCAGACCGGTCACACGACCCTGGCCGAATGGACGCCGCAGGACGACGCGGCCTTCGCGGCCGCCGGCGCCGCCTTCCAGCGCGAGCTCGAGCGCGGGTACTTCGGGATGGTCTCGACCGGTGCCGGTCACGCCGAGCAGGTCCGCAGCCTGCCGGCCGATGCCGACCTCGTGATCCTCCGGCTGCCGATCGCCGGCGGCTAGTCGACATGGAGGTCCTCGGCGAGCCGGTTCGCGTCGAAGTCCTGCCCGAGCTCGCGGCCGTCCACTGGCGCCCGCTCGCCGACGAGCGCCAGCTCCGCCGGGCCGGCCGGATCTGGACGGCGACGACCGTCGCCCACACCGTGCCCTTCCTCGGCGCGGCCGCCGGCCTGATGGTCCTCCAGCCGCTCTCGGCGCCGGTCGCCCTGATGGCGGCCGCCCATGCCTGGGTGATTCCAGAGCTGTACGCCCGCCGGGGCGCCAACGTCGTCCGGCGGCGTCCGCGGGCCGGCGAGGCGGCCGAGCGGCGTGCGATGGGCCTGCTCGGAGACCTCGTCGACCACGACGCCCGAGACCTGTTCAGCCGGACCGGGCTCGTCCTCGAACCCGGCCGGCTCGGTGTCTGGCTCGTCGGCGAGGCCGGAGCCATGCTCGTCCGCAACGGCGGCCGTCGCGTCCACTGCTACTGCGTCCGCGTCAACCAGGCCGACCTGCCGAGCGCCGACCGGGTCGCCCACCTCCTGCTCGCCCTCCGCTCCGACGAGCAGGGCTTCGCCACGGTCGCGAACCTAGCCTTCGCCGGCGCCCGCTGGCGCGTTCGCCGACGGATCGACGCCGATATGCGCCCGGCGCTCGACGCGGCCGTCCTCACGTTCGGCCGGCACGCGCTCGCACGGACCTCCGGTCCACAGCCCCCAGGCTGAGCTTGGCCAGTCCGTCCAATGACTCGGCGACGGCCGGATGCGACGATTTCGGCATGAGCAACTCTCCGATCGCATCCACCCCCCGCTTCCTCCTCTTCCCGCAGGTCGACCGCGCCGAACCCCAAGGCAAGCGCCCCGTCGTGCGTCGCTACAGCCTCACGCTCCTCCCGTCGACCGGCACCGACCGGCCGAAGCGCGCCCGTTCGGCCCCTCGCGGGCTGACCGCCGCCTGACGAGCCAGCTTGGCCCTTGCGGCGGGCCAGCTTGGCCCTTGCGGGGAGCCAGTTTGGTCCTTGCGGGGGTGCGGGTCGGCCGGCGCCGGTCAGGCGTCGGCTGATTCGGGCAGGCTCCAGGCTGGCATCGCCCAGGCCGCCTCGAGCTCGAGCCGCACTCGCTCCCGGGCGAAGCGCGCCTGTTCGGCCTCCCGCCGGCGTTCCTGCTCGTGGGCCCAATTGACTGCCTCGTTCCAGCGCAGCCGGGCGATCTTGAGTCGGACAAGTCGCGACCGCCCGCCGTCGCAGTCCGGGCGCTCGATGTCGTGGTCTTCGCCGTGGTCTTTCGGTCGGAAGGTCATCGTGCCGACGCTGGTACCCACTGATGCCGTCCTTGAACCGGCCGGTGTTCCGGAAGGCGGATCTCGCTCGGTACGCTGGGGCCGGTGCGCCTTCAAGACACCGGGCCGCTGCGCTTCGGCGCCCTCTACCAGGAGCGTGTCTGGGGCGGTCAGCGGCTGGCCGCCGTGTTCGGCAGGCAGCTCGCCGACGGCCGACGGATCGGCGAGTCGTGGGAGCTGGTCGACCGCGACGACGCGCAGAGCGTGGTCGTCGACGGGCCCCTCGCCGGGGCCACATTGCACGAGCTGTGGA
>DATAUX010000284.1:0-16325 GCA_036268015.1 Solirubrobacteraceae bacterium
CCGCTCGACGCCGCGGAGCTCATCGTCGACCGGGCCTCGCCAGCCGGTAGGCGGCGCGCGCGAACGCGGTCAGCGGGCGGCGCACGACCCGCCGCGAGAGCAGCGCCAAGACCGCCCGCTGGTCGCCCCGATCGATCACACCGCCCGGCCCGACGAGGCCGAGGCCGTCGCTCCCGATCTCCTCGCGGAAGGCCAGATCCCGCCGCCACTCCTCCTGACGCAGGCGCTCGGTCTCCTCGAGGCGCTCCTCCAGGAACAGGCGCTCGCGCGGCGCCCGGCGCAGCTCGCCCGGCGGCGCGGCCACGGCCCGCTCGTAGATCCCGATCAGCGCCGCCGCCGTCTCATCCCACCGGTAGCGACCCGCCGCCTCCCGGACGACCTCGACGTGCGCGGTTCGCGCGGGTCCCGTCTCCAGCAGGCGCGCGACGGCCGCGGCGCTCGCGCGCGCGTCCCACGCGACCAGCGTCGCCGCGCTCGCCGGCAGCATCTCGGCGAGCGCCGTCTGCCCGGCGAACAGGCACGGCGTCCCGGCGGCCGCCGCCTCGAAGGGGATCAGGCCGAAGCCCTCGTAGAGCGTCGGGTAGACGACCGCCGCGGCGCGTCCGAGCAGCCAGGTCTTCTCCGGCTCCGAGACCGGCCCCAGACCGATCACCGGCTCCCCGGCCTCGCCCCGCGTCGCCGGCGCGCCGCCGGCGGGGGTCGGGCCCGCGAACACCAGGCGCCCGCGCCATCCATGGCCCGTGCGCAGGGCGTCGGCCAGCGCGATCGCAAAGGCCCGGTTCTTGTGGGGCAGATCCGCGCCGAGGCACAGCAGGAACGGCCGATCGTCGTCGGGCAGACCCGCCGGGCGCTGCCCGACCCCGCCGCCGGTGGACAGAACATGATGATCGACGCCGATCGGCACCACGCTCGCCCAGCCCGGATCGACCAGATCGTCGGCGAGCGCGTCGGCCAGCGCGTGCTCGGAGAAGAACACGACGCGATCGGCCGCCGCCAGCGTCTCCCGCGTCACCCGCCGGTAGCGCTGCCAGTTCTCGACCGAGTCGTGGTAGCCCGGGATGCGGTAGGCGATCAGGTCCTGGTGGGTGACGACGATCCGCTGGCCGAGCGGCAGCAGGAGCGCGAGATCGGACGCCGAGAAGACCTGGCTCGGGCGGTGGACGACGTCCGTCCGCGCCGCCCCGCCGGCGGCCGCCGACTCGTAGGGCAGCTGCGTGAGACCGTCGATCGCCTCGAACGCGCGCGCGGCCAGCGGGTCGAGGTCGGGCGGCGTGAGCACCCGCACGGCGACCCGGCCGGTTCGCCCGAGCGCCGCGATCAGCTCGAGCGCGTGGACCTGCGTGCCCGCCCGCGCCAGGCCGAGCGAGCGGGCGTCGATCGTCACCGACAGCCGGTCGAGTCCCCGCGACGCGACGAGGACGGCGTGCTCGATCGGCGACTCGGCGCGCCCGTCGAGCTCCCGCGCGGCCGGCCGGTGGGGAAACCGGGCGTCGAGGTCGCGCGCCTCGGAGGCGTCCGGGACCGACGCCTCCCCGTCGCCGAGCACGTCGTCGGCCAGCACGTGGCCCAGGCCGATCGCCGTGCACCGCTCGGCGAAGTCGGCGAGCGCCGCCGCCGGCGAGACCGGCTCGTCGCTGGCTCCGGCGACGTCCAGCGCCGCCCGGCGCAGGAGCACGCAGCCGGCGACCGGCTCGCTGATCCGCGGCCGCCGGCATCCCGAGTGCCCGGCCACCGTCGCCGCCGTCTCCTCCAGGCTCCCGGCCGGCAGCGGCGACGGCGCCCACCGATGCCGCGAGAGCATCGAGCTCGCACTGGCGATCGTCGTCTCCGAACCGGCAGCGGCGACCAGGCGCGGCAACCAGTCCCCGAACATCTCGACTCCCGGCAGCAGAACCACGACGTCGGCGCGGCCGGCTGCCGCCGCCGCGGCCGCGAGCGTCGTCGGCGACTCGCCGCCCGGGACCCAGACGACCGCGGATGGTTCGGGGGACATCGACGCCTGAATCTAGTGCTAGCGTCCAACCGATGAGCACGCTCGAGGCTCGACGGCGGATCAGGCGCCTGATCGAGCTGGGAGCAAGACGCGCGTTGACCGCGGCCGAGCTCGCGCTCGACTCGCGCACGGCTCCCGCCGGCGCGGGCAACGGCAACGGATCGGCGGCCGCTTCGCCCCAGCTCGAACGCGAGCTCGGACCCGGCCCGCTGGCCGTCGAAGGCCACCACGCGAGCGCGCTGCTCTACGACCGTCTCGACCCCGACGGCCGCGCCGAGATCGAGCGGCGGATCGGAGAATGGCCCGAGCTCAGCCAGTATCTGGACGGCGACCCCGACCTCGCGACGCGGCGCTACGTCTCGCTCGCGTTCGGGATCTGGCTGGAGGTCCCCGGCCTGCTCGACGGAACCGGCCTGGTCGGCGCCCAGCCGCCCGCCGACGTCCACGCGATGGCCCGCGGCCCGCTCTCGGCGGCCGGCGGCCTCTACGAGGCGGACATGATCACGAGCGCGCTGGCCAGCGCCGGCGTCGAGCTGGCGGCGGTCGCAGACGGGCTCGACTTCGGGTGCTCGTCCGGCCGCGTCGTCCGCGTGCTCGCCGCCGCCTACCCCGACGTGTCCTGGCACGGCTGCGATCCGAACGCCGACGCGATCGCCTGGGCCGGCCACGCGCTTCCCGGGATCGACTTCTTCCACAGCGACGACGACCCGCCCCTGCCGCTGGCCGACGGCTCGCTCGACCTCGTCTACGCGATCTCGATCTGGTCGCACTTCGAGCCGCGGCTCGGGCTGCGGTGGTTCGACGAGATGCACCGCCTGATCCGCCCCGGCGGCCACCTCGTCTGCACGACCCACGGGCTGGCTTCGGTCGACCACTACGCGGCCAACCGGCTGCGGACCGCCGACCAGTCGGCCGAGATCGCCGGCCGGCTGTATGGCCGCGGCTGGTGGTATGCGCCCGAGTTCGGCGACGCCGGCGACTGGGGCGTCGTCAATCCCGCCTGGGGAACCGCGTTCCTCTCGGCGGAGTGGATCCTCGCGAACCTTCTGCCCCGCTGGCGTGTTCTGGAGTTCGCACCCGGACGCAACCAGGCGAACCAGGACGTCTATGTGCTCGGTCGCGTCTGATCGCCTCCCGCCGCTTGCTAGCGTTCGCCGGCCTTGACAACGACCACCATACGCCCGCAGACCGGAGCCGGCAGCGCCTCCGGCGGCCGGGCGGCTGCGGTAACCGTCGAGCACGTGAGCAAGGCCTTCCGCCTGCCCCACCAGCAATACCACACGCTCAAGGAGCGCGCCCTCCACCCGTTCCGCTCGAGCACGTTCGACATCCTCCAGGCCGTCGACGACGTCAACGTCGAGATCGCCGAGGGTGAGTTCTTCGGGATCATCGGGCGCAACGGGAGCGGCAAGAGCACGCTGCTGAAGTGCATGGCCGGGATCTACGACATCGACGCGGGCAAGCTCGAGGTCCGCGGCCGGCTGTCCCCGTTCATCGAGCTCGGCGTCGGCTTCAACATGGACCTGACGGCCCGCGACAACGTGATGATCAACGCGATCATGCTCGGCCTGTCGCGCAGGCAGGCCCGCGAGCGTTTCGACGAGATCATCGCGTTCGCCGAGCTCGAGGACTTCCTCGACCTCCGGCTGAAGAACTACTCGTCCGGGATGACCGTCCGGCTCGCCTTCTCGGTCGCGATCCAGGTCGACGCCGAGGTCCTCCTGATCGACGAGGTGCTCGCCGTCGGGGACGCCAACTTCCAGCAGAAGTGCTTCGACGAGTTCCAGCGTCTCAAGAGGGCCGGCCGGACGATCCTCTTCGTGACCCACGACATGAGCGCGATCGAGCGCTTCTGCGACCGGGCGATGCTGCTCGAGAAGGGCAGGATGCTCGCGCTCGGCGAGCCGAGCGCGATCGCCCGCCGCTACAACGAGCTCAACTTCGGCCGCACGGTCCACAGCCACGCTCCCGAGACGGAGCTCGAGCGCGACGAGCGCCAGCGCGAGGTCGCGATCGTCGACGCCTGGTTCGAGAACACCGCCGGCGAGCGGATTCCGGCGATCGCCTGCGGCGAGCCTTGCCGGGCCTGCGTCGAGGCGCATTTCAACACCGCGCTCGAGAACCCGATCTTCGGCTTCACGATCCGCAACGACGTCGGCGCGACGATCTTCGCGACGACGACGGCCCTCGACCACGGCCCGACCGGTTCGTTCCCGGCCGGCCAGACGGTCGTCGTCCGGCTCGACTTCGCCAACTGGATGTGCCCCAGCCGTTACAACCTGACGCCGTCGATCGCCCGCGAGGGAATCGGCGCCGACGCGATCGACATCCGCGAGGACATCACGTCGCTCGTCGTCCACAGCGGCCACTTCACCGGTGGCGTCGTCAACCTCCCGCACACCTTTGAGCTGCTGCGCGGATGAGCGTCACGCCCGCCGAGCGCGACAGCGTCGGCCGACGCCACGCCCCGTCGGCGACCGGCGGCGACCTGCGCCGTTTCTGGAACCTGACCTTCACGCTCGCGAGCACCGACTTCCGGATGACCTACTTCGGGTCGGCGCTCGGCTATCTCTGGTCGCTGATGCAGCCGCTGCTCTACTTCAGCGTGCTCTACGTCGTCTTCACGAAGATCTTCCGGGTCCAGAGCAACATCAACCACTACGCGGTCTACATGCTGACCGGGATCATCTTCTGGACCTTCTTTCTCCAGACCACCAGCACCAGCGTCCAGTGCCTGCTCGCCCGCGAGGGGCTGCTGCGCAAGATGCGCTTCCCCCGCCTGGTCGTCCCGCTCGCCGTCGCGCTGACCGCGCTGTTCCAGCTCGGCATGAACTTCCTCGCGGTGATCGTGTTCGCCCTCGTCTCCGGCGTCCGGCCGACGGTCTCCTGGCTCGAGCTCCCCGTGCTGATCGCCCTGATGGCGATCCTCGCGGTCGGGATCGGGATGATCCTCTCCTGTCTGTACATCCGCTATCGCGACATCGCGCCGATCTGGGGCGTCGCCTCCCAGATCCTCTTCTACGGGTCGCCGGTCATCTACACGGCGGCCAGGTACCCCGGCAGCTGGGTCCGGATCGCGCTCTGCAACCCGATCGCCGCGATCAACACGCAGATGGCCCACGCCTTCGTCGACCCGACGTCCCATTCGGCCGCCCGCGTGATCGGCGGGACGATCCGATTGGCGATCCCGCTCGGCATCATCTTCGGCGTCTTCGGCCTCGGCCTGTGGTTCTTCCATCGCGAGGCACCCCGAATCGCGGAGAATCTCTGAGATGACGGCTCGCGAGATCGTCGAAATCGCCGAAATCGAGGCCCACCGGGCAGACGATCTCCGGACCGAGGTCGAGCGCCTGCGGGCGCGCGTCGACGAGCTCGAAGCCGAGCTCGTCGAGATCAGCGCGCGGTCGAACGCCGCCGTCGCCGAAGCCCAGGCCCAGACCTACTGGCTCGACCGGTGGCACGTCGACCTCAACGAGCTGATGCGCCGGCCCGGCGCCGAGGAGATCCGACTCGCCCTGCGCGTGATCCGCTCGATCGGGCGCAGCGGCCGTCGACTGAAGCGTCGCCTGCGCTCGTGAGCAGCGCCTGCGCCGTGATCCCCGTCAAGGACGGCGAGCGCTACCTCGACGAACTGCTCGCCGCGCTGACGCTCGAGGAGCTCGACGAGATCCTCGTGATCGACTCGGGCTCGCGCGACCGCTCCCGCGAGATCGCCCGCGCCGCGGGCGCCCGCGTGATCGAGATCGACCCGACCGAGTTCGGCCACGGACGCACGCGGAACCTCGGCGCCGAGCAGACGACCGCCGACCTGATCTGCTTCCTGACCCAGGACGCGACGCCGTGCCCCGGCTGGCTCGCCGCCTACCGCGAGGCGTTCGAGCTCGACGACCGGGTCGGCGCCGCCTACGGTCCGCATCTCCCCCGCTCGAACACGAGCCCGATGATCGCCCGCGAGCTGACCGAGTTCTTCGCCAGCTTCGCTCCCGACGGGCGGCCGCGGGTCCAGCGCACCGGCGATCCGACGTTCCTGGCCAACGTCAACGCCGCGTACGCCCGGAGCTGCTGGTCGGAGCTGCGCTTTCGGGAGGTCGCCTATGCCGAGGACCAGGCGTTCGGCGTCGATCTGCTGGCGGCCGGCTGGAGCAAGGTCTACCACCCGGGGGCCGCCGTCCTCCACGCCCACGACTACGGCCCGGTCGAGTTCATGCGCCGGTACTTCGACGAGTACCGCGGCCTGCGCGAGACGACCGGCCACGTCGAGACGTTGAACCCCGTCGCCGTGCTCGCCGCCGTTCGCGACGGCGTCCTCGGCGATCGCCGGTGGCTGGTCCAGCGACGCGTGAACGGCATCGAGCGCGCCCGCTGGCTCGTGAGATCAGGCGTCCACCACGCCGGCCGGCGCGTCTTCGCCGCGCTCGGGTCCCGCGCGGCCCTGCTGCCGGGGCCGGTCGAGCGGCGGGTCTCGCTCGAGCGACGCGCCAGCCTCGGGCACGCTCGGTCGGGCGACGCGGCCGACCAGATCGGCGCGCCCGCGCCGACGCCGGTCCCGCCCCGGACCGCCGAGAACGACTACGCGCTGATCGAGGAGGTCTGGCGGTCGGGCACCGTGCCCCTGCTCGACGCCGTCCCCGGCACGGCCGACCGCGAACGCCTGCGGATCGCGATGATCCTGCCGCCGTTCAGCCGGGGCAGCGGCGGCCACAACACGCTGATGCAGATCCTCACCCGGCTCGAGCAGCGCGGCCACATCTGCAGCGTCTGGGTCCACGACTTCCTCGGCGTCCACCGCGACGTCTGGCCGGCCGTCCTGCGCTCCGAGCTGCGGGAGTTCTTCGCGCCGTTCGAAGGGCCCGTCTACAAGGGCTTCGATCGCTGGCAGGGAGCCGACGTCCTGATCGCGACCGGCTGGCAGACCGTCCACCCGGCCCTGCGGCTCGACCAGTGCCGCGCCCGCGTCTACGTCGTCAACGACCACGAGCCCGAGTTCTACGCGACGTCGACCGAACGGGCCCTGGCGAGCGACACCTACCGACACGGGCTGCACTGCATCGCCGCCAGCCCGTGGCTGCGCGACATCCTGGTCGAGTACTACGCCGCCAGCGCCGACGCCTTCCAGCTCGGCGTCGCCCACGACACGTATGTCCCGAGGCCGCTCGAGCGCCGGCGCGACACGGTCGTCTACTACGCCCGCCAGAGCACCGCCCGACGCGCGGTCCCGATCGGCTTGATGGCGCTCGCCGAGCTGCATCGGCGCCGGCCCGACGTGCGGATCGTCCTGTTCGGCACCAAGGCGCCGCTCGAGACGTCGTTTCCCTACCACCACCTCGGCGTCCTCACGCCCGAGCGCCTCAGCTGGCTCTACTCCGAGGCGACCGTCGGCCTCTGCCTCTCGCTGACGAACTTCTCGCTGATGCCCAAGGAGATGCTCGCCTGCGGACTGCCCTGCGTCGAGCTCAGCGGCGTCAGCGCAGAATCGATCTTCGGCCCCGACGGCCCGCTCGAGCTGGCGCCGTTGAACCCCGCGCTGATCGCCGACGCGCTCGAGCGGCTGCTCGACGACCGGGAGCTCTGGGACCGGCGCTCGCGCGACGGGATCGAGTTCGTCGGGTCGCACACGTGGGACCACGCAGCCGACGAGGTCGAGGCCGGCATGCGCCACGCGCTCGCCCTCCGGGAGTCCGCGGCTCGGTGATCGAGATGGCGGTCCCGCCGCCCGAGCTGGCCGCCTACGTCGCCGCCTGCTCCGACGACGATCCGGTCGCCCTGTATCTCGGGCACGGAGCCCTGCTCTCGCAAGCCCTGGTCGGTCACTTTCCCGACGAGCTCGACCTCGCCGGAAAGCGCGTGCTCGACTTCGGCTGCGGCTCGGGTCGGTTCCTGCGCCACCTGCTCAACGCCGGCACCGGGGCGACCTTCGAAGGCGCCGACATCGACGCCGCGTGCGTCGCGTGGCTCGAGCGACACCTCCCGGAGCCGCACCGCGCCTTCCGCAACGATCCGGCCCCGCCGCTGCCCCGCCCGGACGGCCATTACGCCCTGATCTACGCGACCTCGGTCTTCACCCACCTGACGGACACGTGGGCCGCCTGGCTGTGCGAGCTCCACCGGCTGCTCGACGACGACGTCATCCTGATCGCGACGGTGATCGACGAGGCCAGCGGTCCCCGCTTCGACGAGAGCCCGTGGGACGACGCCCGGATCGGGATGCTCGTGCTCGGCCCCGGACGGCCGTGGGTCGCCGGCGGGCCGATGGTGCTCCACTCGGAGTGGTGGATCCGGGCCCACTGGGGCCGCGCCTTCGACGTGGTCGCCTTCCACCCCGGCCAGGGGACCGTGTTCGGTCAGGCCGTCGTCGTGCTGCGCCGGCGTCGGGTCAGCGTCACGCCCGCCGAGCTCGAGCGGCTCGAGCCCGACGAGCCGCGCGAGGTCTCGGCCCTGGCCCACGGACTCCGCCGGTCGACCGACGAGAACGTCCTCCTGAACGCCCGCCACGACGAGTACACCGTCGCCTACGCCGCCGAGGCGGCACGCTCCGAGCAGCTCCGTCAGGAGAACGCCGACCTGGCCGACCGACTCGCCGCGACCCGGGCCGAGCTCGCGGCGGCCCGGCGGGCGCCGGCGGCGGCGCTGACCGTGCTACGGGCCGTCCGCCGCCGGGTCCAGGCGTTGATCGGCGGGTTCCGCCGCTGAACGGCCGCCGCGGCGCGCGCTGCGGCGGGTCGGGTGAGTACTGGACCGTCCAGTACCGCACTAGAACTAGACCGTCCAGTACTGCACGGGTACTAGACCGTCCAGTACCGCACGAGAACTAGAACTAGACCGTCCAGTACTGCACGAGTACTCGACCCAGTACCGCACGAGTACTCGTCAAGTGTCGGTCAGTACTCGGCCGGGGCGCCGACCTCGCTGGCCTGCCTCGGCGTCGACCCGAGTACGGATCGCCCCGGCCCTGCTCAGCCGCGGTATCCGACGAAATTGACCTTGGCCGGATGGTCGAAGCGGAGCTCGACCTCACGGTGGGGCGAGTCGAGCCCGACGGTCACGTAGGTCGTCCTGCCCGGCACCTGGACGGCCGTCGCCCGGCTCTCGCCGGTCGGCCCGCGCGCCTCCACCTCGACCGCGTCCGCGTTCGCGCTCACACCGACCATCAGCTCGCGCGTCGCGACCGGCAGCCGGACGCCGAGCCGACCGCCCCCCGCGACGTGGAGGATCTCGTCCGGCGAGTAGGTCACGCCCGTGCTCGCCCGAGTGTCGAGCATCCACGGCCTGATCAGGCCCGGCGGACCGGGCACGGCAACCGGGCTGAGGATCAGGTCGAGCCAGTAGCGGCCGAACACCGGAGCCAGGTCCGGACGGCTCTCCTCGAGCCCGCGGGCGAGGCGCTGCTCGTCGGGCTGGACAGGTCGGACGCCCATCAGGAGGGGGTCGTAGTTCGACGCGATCACATGCCGGCGAAGATCCCCGAAGACCAGCTCGAACTCGTGGTAGCTGACCCCCCGGCCCCACCGCGCCAGCGCGTTGCGCGCCGCCGGCTCGCCCTGGCCGGCGGCCTGCGCCATCGCCGCCGTGAAGTCGGTCCGCGCCGACCGGCCGGCGTACCGCAGGGCGAGGTCGTCGGGCAGCTGCGAGAAGTACGGCATCTGCGCCGTGTGGTGGTCGAAGTCGATCAGCCTGTTCGGCGCCTCGCAGACGACGATCACCCCGTCGCGCCGGACGACCCGCCGGGCGAGGGCGAGCACGTCGATCCGCTCGGCGACCGTCAGGTGCTCGAGCACCGCGTAGAGCAGGAAGACGTCGACCTCGCCGGCCAAGCGGTCGACCTCGGCGACGATCGTCTCCGGCGAGCAGACGTGGAGCTCGGAGTTCTCCAGGCCGCCGTAGGCCAGCACGTCCCGCGCCAGCCCGACCGCCGCCGCGTCGATGTCGAAGCCGATGTGGCGCCCCGCCCGGGCCGCGAACGCCCGGCTGACGAAGCCCATCCCGCACCCGTACTCGAGGACGGTCTTCCCGTCGAGCGACGTGACCTGCTCGATCCACGGGATCAGACTCCCCGCCGCCGCGTCGAACCGACCGTCCGTATCGATGATCCCGGGCATCAGCTCAGTGCTCACCGCCGGCAGGTTAGCGCCGCCGGGGATGGCGGCTATGATCGCCGGCTTGGAGATCTTCGACGACTCCGCCTGGCAGATGTCCTGGGGAGAGCGGGCCGCCCTCGACGGCATCCTCTCCCAGTTGCGGCCCGGCCTGGCGATCGAGATCGGCGGCGCCGACGGCCGCGCGACCCAGCAGATCGCGAGGTACGCGGGCGAAGTCCACGCCTTCGACCTCGCCCCACCGCCGGCTGCCACAGTCCAGGCGGAGAACGTCACCTTCCATCCCGGCGACCCGCACACGACGCTCCCGGCGATGCTCGCCGGGCTCGCCGCCGACGGCGGGAACGTCGACTTCGCGCTCGTCGACGCAGACCAGTCGCCGTCGACCGTCCGGCGCACCGTCGAGGAGCTGCTCGATTCGGCCGCGCTGCGCAGGACCCTGATCCTGATCCACGGTTCCACCAACGACCGGGTCCGCGTCGAGCTCGACGCGATCCACTTCGCCGCCTGGCCGAAGGTCGGCCTCGTCGAGCTCGACCTCGTCGCCGGCTACCTCGTCCGCGAGGAGCGCATCCGCCACGAGCTGTGGGGCGGCCTCGGTCTCGTGACGGTCGACGCCGCTCGCCCCCGGTACAGCCGCGGCTCGGTGACCGACGCCCGCCGCTACCCGGCCGCCGAGCTGCTGGCGATCGCCCGGGAGATGGTGATCGCCCGCGAGCGCGGACGGAGCATCTCGGCCCTCGCCAAGGTCGCCGGCGCCGGCGACGCCCAGACCCGGATGATCGCCGACCTGCGGGCCGAGCTGGCCGACGCGACCGAGGAGATCGGACGCCTCAAGAGCGTCTCCCGCCACCACGAGGCCCTCTGGAACTCCCTGGTCAACTCGTGGAGCTGGCGCGCGACCGAGCCCGTCCGGGCGGCCAAGGATCGCCTGCGCGGCAAGTTGACCCCGCGATGACAGCCGGGCCGGGACCCGCGCCCCGGCGCCCGCGCGGGCGACCCCGCTTCGCGCTCGTCTCGCGCGAGGTCCACCCCTTCGGTGGCGGCGGGATCGGCTTCTACATCACGTCGACCGCCCACCTCCTGGCCGGGATCGGCGAGGTCAAGATCTTCACGACGAGCTCCCACCGCGAACGCTACGAGGAGATGCGCGACGCCGGGGATCCCCGCGTCCCGCCCGACGACGTCGAGGTCGTCTTCGTCGACGAGGCCGACCCCGACCAGATCGGCGGCTTCTTCTCGGCGATGCACCTCTACAGCTCGAACATCCTCGACGCCCTGCGGTCCACCTACGCCGACCGTGGGCCCGACCTGATCGAGTTCTCCGACTATCTCGCCGAAGGCGCCGTCACCGTCCAGGCACGCCGCGGCCGGGACCCGCTGCTCGCCGACACCAAGGTCGCGATCCGCCTGCACACGACCGCCGAGATCGCAACCGTGCTCGACGGATCCCTCCCCCAGGACTTCGCCGGCCGGGTGACCTGCTCACTCGAGCGCCTCGCCCTCCACGACGCCGACGCCGTGATCTGGCAGGGCGGCGACGTCCTCCCGGCCTATCAGCGCTACTACGGCGCCGACCAGATCGCCCCCGACCACCGCTTTCCCTACCCGTTCGTCCGCTGGGCCGAAGCCTCCCGACCCGAGGAGCCGCGCGACCAGACGCTCCCTCTCCGGCTGCTCTACCTCGGGCGGCTCGAGCGTCGCAAGGGCGTCTCGACCCTGCTCAAGGCCCTCGCCGGAGTCGGCGGCGGCGACGTCCACCTGACCCTGCTCGGCGGCGACACCGACACCGCCGCGCTCGGCACCTCGATGTACGAATCCCTCCGGATGCTGGCCGACGGCGACGGCCGGGTCGAGTTCAGGCCGGCGACATCGCTCGTCGAGATGCACGCCGCCCTGCGCGACTGCGACATCGTCGTGCTCCCCTCGCTCTGGGAATCCTGGCCCTATGTCGCGCTCGAGGCCCTCCAGGCGAATCGCCCGATCATCGCGACCCCGGTCGGCGGCTTCGTCGAGATCGTCCAGCCCGGCGCCAGCGGCTGGCTGACCGACGACACCGGTGTCGAGAGCCTCGCGACCCTGATCGAGCGGCTGATCTACAACCGCGAGGAGGTCGACCGCCTCCGGCTCGAGGGCCTCCCGGCCGGCGTCTTCCACGACCTCGTCGACCCCGACCGGATCATCGCCGGCTACCGCCGCCTGCTCGACGGCCCCGGCCGCTGGGATCCCCCGGCCTCCGGGGTCACCGCGCCCACGGCAACCTCGCCCCCGGCCCGGGCCTGCGCCCCGACTCGGGCCTCAGCCCCGGCCCCGGCCCGCCCGTCGAACCGCCCGGCCGGGCGCATGAGCGTCGCGCCGACGCTCGACCCGCTCGTCTCGATCGTGATTCCCTACTACCGGCTCGCCGCCCACGTCGGCGAGACGGTCGCGTCCGCGTTCGCCCAGACCCACGCCCGGACCGAGGTGATCATCGTCAACGACGGGTCGTTCACCGAGGACGACTGGATCCTCGCCGAGCTGGCCGCCGAGTATCCGCTGACCGTGCTGACCCAGCTCAACAGCGGCCTCGGCGCGGCCCGCAACTTCGGCATCACCCAGTCCCGCGGTCGGTACGTCGTCCCGCTCGACGCCGACAACATGCTCGAGCCGACCTTCGTCGAACGGACGCTCGCGATCCTCGAGGCCGATCCGACGGTCGCGTACGCGACGACCTGGTCGCGCTACGTCGACGAGCGCGGCCTCGACTTCCCGCCGCCGAACCTCGGCTACCAGCCGATCGGCAACGGGTCGCCGATGATCGAGCGCGACAACATCGCCGGCGACGCGATCTCCCTGATGCGCCGGTGGCTCTTCGACATCGGCTTCGACTACAGCCAGGACCTCGTCAGCTACGAGGACTGGGAGCTCTACCGGCGGCTCGGCCGGGCCGGCCACTTCGGGGTCGTCATCCCCGAGCGGCTGTTCCGCTACCGCGTCCGCCAGGATTCGATGATCCGCGCCCTCGGGTTCCCGCACACCGGGCGCCTGTACGGTGAGATGGCCGCCGGCATCCGCGAGAGGGAGGTTCGATGGGAGTCCAGGAGAGGCTGACGCTCGAGGCTGTCACCCAGCCGACGCTGATCGCAGCCGAGCACATCCACCGCTACGAGTTCGCCGCCCGGCTCTCCGACGGCGCCCGCGTGCTCGACCTCTGCTGCGGCGCCGGCTACGGCGGGGAGATCCTCGCCGCGAACGCCACCAGCGTCCACGGCGTCGACTACGACGTCGGGACGATCGACCTCGCCGCGCACACGCTCGGCCGCAACCCCCGGCTCACGTTCGAGGTGTCCGACGCGACGACCTTCCTCCGCCGGGAGCTCGCCGGCCGGTTCGACGTGATCGTCTGCTTCGAGGGGCTCGAGCACCTGCCCGACGCGCCCGACGCCCTGCGCGAGCTCCGCCGCCACGCCGACGCCGGGATCGCCGTGATCTGTTCGGTCCCGAACAGTCTCGGGATGGGCGAGGAGAACGAGTTCCACGTCACCGACTTCGGCTATGCCGAGGCGACCGCCGCGTTCGCCGACTTCCCGGATGCCGTCGTCGTCCGCCAGTACCTCGCCGAGGGGTCGGTGATCATCCTCGACGGAGCCGCCGACCTCGACGCCCGGCTGCACGGGGTCGACCGGGCCGAGCCGCAGTACGCCAACCACTTCCTGCTCGTCTGCGGAATTCCCGCAGAGACGCTCGCCGCCAGCCACAGCGGCCGGATGCAGCTGGCGATCGCGCCGAACTACAACCGCTACATGCAGGACCTCGAGCGGGCGAACGTCCAGCTTCGCCGTCGCAACCACCAGCTCGCCCGCGGCCTGCTCGGCAAGGCCGACTCGGCCGCCCCTTCCTACGTCCAGAAGGCCGCCCAGCGGATCGCCGAGCTCGAGCGCCAGCTCGTCGACCACGAGCGCGTCGAGCACGAGCTCGACCAGGAGCGGCGGGCCGCCCGTCGCCTGGCCGACGAGCTCGAGGACGCTCGGCTACAGGTCCGGATCGCCGGCATGCAGGCCCGCGGCCGGCTGGCCGGCCGCCTGGTCGACCGCCTTCGGTCCACGGCGAAGGGCGCGATCCGCCGCGGATGAGGCGGACGCGGTGCCCGCTGCCGCGCCCGACGCCAGCCCGTCTGGCGTCCTGAGGCGGGTCGTTCACGGCGAGGTGATCGACGTCACCGACCACGGGCATCCGATCGCCAGGATCGTGCCGCTCCGCCCGGGAATGATCGATCAGCTCGTGCTCGAGGGCCGGGCGACGCGCGCCGTCGGCGATCTCCTGGACTGCGCCGAGGCGATCGGCCTGCCGGCTCGGGCCGCCGGCGCCGTCCTTCCGTCGGCGGCGCTCGCACAATGTTCGGCGCGATCAGCCTGATCCGCCTCGACGAGCCCCGGGGGCTCGCCGTCGAGTCCCCGGCCTGAGCCCCGCCCCCGCCCGAGTCACGCCCGCCGGCTCACCCGCCGGCCACCGGGTCCGGCCGTCCACCGGTCAACCGTAATACCTGGAAACAGTCAGGAGCTCGGCAAACATGCCGTGCGCCATTGCCAGGATGACCAGCCCGGCCCCGACCGCCGGGGCCCACCGCCGGGGCGCGGCCCGGGCGACGAGGACGAGGAACACGGCGTAGAAGGCGAGCAGCGGGAACAGGTATCGCGCCTGCTCGAACGCGTCGCCCGTCGTCTTCAGGTACCGGATCCCCGCGAACCCGATCGCCGCCAGCAGGCCGACCGCCATCACGCCGAACCCGGCCAGCAGCGGCCAGACCCGACCGAGCTCCCGCCGGGCCCGCCAGAGGCCGACGGCGGCCATCGCGGCGAGCACCAGGAAGGCATCCCCGGCGAGGGAGTAGACCCGCGCCGGAAAGCTGTAGTCCAGCCAGCCGAACCGGCCGATCGCCCCGTCGAAGAAGGTCTGGCGCAGCGGCGAGTACGTGAAGTACACGTGGTTCATGAACGGCAGCTTCGGCAGGTACAGCTGCCACGCGTAGTCGATCGATTCGCGCAGCGTGATCACCTGGTTGCCTGGCAGGGCCGCGGTCGCGGCGCCCGCGAAGCCCCCGCCGGTCGGGCCCCCCCGGTGCCAGACCGTCGCGTTGAGGACGGCGTACGCGGCCACCGGCACCCCGGCGACGGCCGCCGCGATCCCCGCCCCGGCCGACGCCCGCCGGCGGTTTCCCCGGCCCGCCCGCCAGACGATCAGGCCGACCGCGACGACGATCCCCGGGACGAACGCCACGAAGGTCAGCTTGCCCAGCAGGCCGGCCGCCGCCGCCAGCCCGATCGCCACCCCCCGGCGCCGCGTCAGGCCGTGCCGGTAGGCCCGGATCAGGGCGAGGAAGGTCGCCGCCGACGCGAAGAACAGCAGGCTGTCGCCCTGGACCCCCGACGAGATGAACATGAACTGCGGCTGGAAGGCGACGACCAGCCCGCCGACCGTCCACGCCCACGGCGTCGACCCGAACAGCTCGCGCACGAAGAGGAAGACCGCGAGCACGGTCAGGCCGGCCAGCAGCGCCGAGAACAGGCGCATGAACTCCAGCCGGGCGAGGATGTCGTGGGACGGCGAGAGCCAGTACGGGATCGCCGCCAGCGCGTAGTAGAGGGGCGGCTGATTGGTGATCGAGCTCGCCCCGCCCAGCCCGACCGGGCTCGGGTCGCCGGCGAGCGCCGTCCGCAGCGCGCTCTGCTCCGCCGGTGTGACCACGCCCCGCTGGAGCGGGTGGCCGATCACGTTGAAGAAGAACAGGTTCGCCAGGGCCGTCTCCTCCTGGGGCGAGAGTTGGGCGACCGGGCCCTGCGGCGGCGGCGCGCCCTTCTGGGCGACGTACTGCGCGTACGCGAAGTGCCCGGTCTCGTCGGCGACCTGGAACGGCGGGATCACGACGGTCCAGATCGCCGCGTTCAGGAACGCGACCAGGAAGACGAGCCACCCGGCGCGCGGAACTCGGGCCAGCTGGGCACGGACGCCGGCGATCAACGCGACTCGCGTAACAGGAGTCGCACCGTGATCGCCCAGGTTCCCAGCAGCAGGAGGACGCACGCCGGGAGCGTCCAGTCGCCGAAGAAGGTCGCCTTGCCGAGGCCGAACCGGGTGTCGATCTCACCGAGGATCGACCACCACGACTCCTCGCCGGCCCGGTTGTAGACGACGCTGATCCGTCCGTGCTGGACCACCCCGCCGACCGTCTCGTCGCTCGGGTCGACCGGGATCCCCATGCC
>DATAUX010000285.1:0-3555 GCA_036268015.1 Solirubrobacteraceae bacterium
AGCCCGCGGACCTGCCGTCGACCGAGCGGGGGTCCATGCCTCACCAGCCGGCGCTCAGCCCTTGGCCGGCCCGCGTCCAGCCACACCGGCTCCGAGCGTCCCCGCGCCGGCCGTCCCCGCCCCGTCCCCCGTCCCGGCCTCGTCCGGCCTGGCGCCCGGGTCGGCATCCCCCGCGCCGACGCCCGGTTCGCCAGCCCCCGCGCCGACGCGCGGTTCGGCGGCCCCCGCGCCGACGCCCGGTTCGGCGGCCCCCGCCGCGGCGCCGGCCACAGCCGAGGTCACCGCGGGCGGGCCGCCGCCTGACACGGGCCCGAAGCGCCGCCGGTCGGCGACGGTCCACCGGTCGTCGGCGGCCGACCCCGGCACGAGCTTCCCGGCGCTTGCGACGATCCTCGGACCGGCCGCCGGTCACGGCTCGCGGAAGTCGCTGCGGGCCGTCCTTCCGGCCGCCCTGTCGACGATCGGCGAGGAATCGAGCTGGGACGCCGTCGCGATCTGGCACGAGACCCAGAGCAACCGTCCGCTCACCTGCCTCGGCATCTGGACCCGGCGGGGACCCGACCTCGACTGGTTCGAGACGGTGACCTGGCGGGCGAAGCTCGAACGCGGCGATGGTCCGTCGAGCGACCTCGACGACGCCGGGCGCCTCACGTGGGTGTCGGATCTCGGGAACGACGGCGGGCCGGAGCTCAGCGCACGCGAGCGTTCGGCTCGGGCGGTCGACCTGGCCTGCCGCGTCGTGGTGCCGCTCCAGACCGGCCGGACCACGGTCGGCGCGCTCGAGGTTCTCGCCCAGCCGGTCCGCCAGCCGGACGATGCGAGCGTCGCCCGGCTCACGTCAGCCGCCGGCCTGCTCACGCCGCTTCTCCTGCGCGACATGCACGAAGCCGAGCACCGCCGCTGGCGCGTCTGACCTCGGCCCGCGGTCGGGCACGGCCATCGCTGTTCGGTCCGCGCGGGCGAGGACAGGCGTGGCGTCAGTCCGGGCGGGACAACCGCTGGCTCAGGAGCGCCCAGATCTCGTCCGGCGGAAGCGTCGCGTCGATCACGAGATCGTCGGGTTCGGCCGGCGCGAGGTAGCCGGCGACGCGCGCGACGAGGTCCGCGTCGCGATCGTTCGCCGGGTGGTCGGATGGCGCGCCTACCCGGCGGGCGGCTTCGGACGCCGGGATCTCGAGATGCACGCCGATCAGGCGGGCGCCCGCCTCGTCGGCGAGCTTCCGGGCTCGGTCTCGTTGCCGGGGGCGGGCAAAGCAGCAACCGTCGAGCGAAACGCGATCACCGGCGCGCAGGCGCGACCTCGCCGTGGTCAGCATCACGTCGAAGGCGAGCTCGGTCTCCCGCGCCGTGTGCGGTCGGGAGACCGGGAACAGCTCAGCCCGGATCAGGTCACGGCTGATCGGTGCGATCTCTGCCCGGGCGTGCGCCGCCTCGAGCAGCGTCGTCTTGCCGGACCCCGGAAGGCCGGAGACCCGCAGGAGGAGGCCGGTTCGGCCGGTTCGCGTGCCGTGCTCAGGCCGTGACGAGCCGGCCGGTCCGCTCGACGTGGGACCAGAAGTCACGTTCGAAATCGTCCCAGAGATCCGGGTCCGATCCGACGTCGGGATCCCAATCGACCGGGGCCGATCCGCCGCCGCCGCCGTGCTCGTCGTCGTCCTGGCTGTCGGCCAGGACGCAGGCCGGGACGGCAAAGGCGAGGCCGAGGCCGACCATCGCGATCGCGATGTCGACGTGGGCGACGAGCATCAGCGGGCTCGCGACGACGCAGGCGACGAACCCGGCGATGCACCGGTTCGCGGTCGAGCTCGCCATCGCGGCGTGGAAGCCGGCGAGGATCAGGACGACAAGGACGAGAGATGCAGCAGTGAAGAGAGCGGTCGACGCATGGGCGGTGGTCATCACCGGGGTCGCTTTCTGGGATCGAGCGCTGCCTCGCCGACGACGCTCAGGATGAGGGGGAGAATCCGTCACGTAGAACTTCGGTCGAGATCGCCGACTGCTTGAGGATCTGTTCCACCGTTTGGCCGACTACGCTGCTCCGATGGCCGACCCCCGCACGCAGGATGACCCGGCCCAACAGCCGGACCATCCCCGGCACGCGCCGGGCATCGAGGCCAACGCGGCCCAGGGGCGGGTCGTGCTCGTCCGTCCCGACGACGGCGGCTTCTATCTCCTCGACGAGCTTGGCGCCCGGATCTGGGAGCTCTGCGACGGCGAGCGCTCGCTCGAAGCCGTGATCGCCGTGGTCGGCGCGGAATCCGACCAGCCGGAGTCGGTCGTGGCCGGCGACGTCCGCGAGTGGATCTCGGAACTCCGGACCGAGCGGCTCCTGGTCGAATCCGACTGACCCGGCCCGCGGCAAGGGGCCGGGGCCGGGGCGGCGGGGGCCAGGAGCCGGGGCCAGGGGGCCAGGGCTGTGGCCGGGGGCGGCTGGGGGCGGCTGGGGGCCAGGACTGGGGCAGACCAGGCGAGAGAAGGGTCGACGTCCTAGGCTCGGCACCCGCCCGGTACTGGACGGTCCAGTACCGGGACCAGAACCCACCGGTACTACCCAGTACCGAACGAGTACTGGACGGTCCAGTACCGGGAGCAGAGCCACGGCGCAGCGAACATCCAGCACTGCCCGGCACCCCGCGAGTACTGGACGGTCCAGTACCGGCGATCGCGCCCGTCGAAGCATGATCGCGGCGGAGCCCGGGTCACGAAGGACCCGGGCTCCGCCACAGAGCGAGCTCGGTCAGGCGTCAGACGGCGGCAGTCTCCAGCACCTCCGAGGCGAGCCGGGCGCCCTCGAGCCGCGCGGAGATCTTCTGCATCGCGACATCGCGAGCAAAGTCCGGCGAGCCGTGCTTGGGCTTGACGTCACGACTGAACGGCGAGAAGCCGCAGTCGTCGGTCGCACCCAGACGGGCGACCGGGATGTACTTCGCCGCGAGCAGCAGATCGTCACGTACCTGCTCGGCCGTCTCGACCTCCGGCGTGAGGGGATTGATGACGCCCATGAAGCAGACCTGGGCGACCCCGTCGGCGTCCTCGCGGCTGTACTCACCGCACAGCTTGTAGACCGACTCCTTGTCGTCCTCGCTCGCGCACTGGATCAGGAAGTAGCCGGCGTTGATGTCGAACATGTGGCTGAGCAGCTGCTCGTACGGGACTTCCTTGCTGTGGACGGAATCGCAATCGCCGCCGGGACATGTGTGGATCCCGATGTTCTTGCGCTCGCCGGCGGTGAACCGGGCAAGCACGCGATTGTTGATGTCGATGAACTCCTGGAGCATGTCCTTGCCGGTCCACGGGTTGCGGGAATCGTTCTTGTTCGCGAGCCGGCCCTCGGTGAAGTCGACCGACACCCTGGCCGCGCCGGCGGCGAAGCACTGGCGGATGTCCTTCTCGCACTCGTCGATCACGTCGGCCAGGAACTGATCCCGCGAGTAGCCGTCGATCTCGCCGTCCAGCGGATACAGGAGGCTCATCATCGACGGCGAGATCACCGCCTGCTTGACCGGCCCGCTTGCCACCTTGGCGTTCTTCTCCACGAACTCCGACGCGTAGGTC
>DATAUX010000286.1:0-5906 GCA_036268015.1 Solirubrobacteraceae bacterium
GCATCTGAGGCGTGTGGTAAGCCCATCGCCAGACCCTTTCTATGGGACCGTCCGTGGCAGGCCGGCGACCGATGCCGCGGCCGCCGCCTCTTCCGATCGGGCCACCTCCGCCGGTCGGGCGGGCGGACTGCGACCGTCAGATAAAGATAGCGCGGCGCATCGGCCGGCTCGGCGGGATCGGCTCAGATTTTCGCAAGTGGTATCTCAAGCGCGTACTTGCCCTGGGCCGAGTCACTCCCCTCGAGCGGGTACTGACCGGTGAAGCAGGCATCGCAGTGGTGCTCGCGGGTTCCGTTGACGGCTTCGTAGACGCCGGCGAGCGAGAGGTAGGCGAGTGAGTCGCAGCCGAGCACCGCGGCGATCTCCTCAGGGGTCCGCTCGTGGGCGATCATCTCCTCGCGCGTGGACATGTCGATCCCGTAGTGACACGGGTGCTCGATCGGCGGCGCGCAGATCCGCATGTGGATCTCGGCGGCGCCGGCGTCGCGGAGCATCGCGACGATCTGCTTGGTCGTGTTCCCGCGGACGATCGAGTCGTCGACGACGACCAGCCGCTTGCCGGCGACGATCTCGGGCAGCGGGTTGAACTTCATCCGCAGGCCGTGCTTGCGGAGCTCCTGGCCCGGCTGGATGAAGGTCCGGGCGACGTAGCGGTTCTTGACGAAGCCGTCGTCCTGGGGGAGGCCGCTGGCCCGGGCGAAGCCGCGGGCGGCGGGATTGCCGGAGTCTGGGACCGGAATCACGAGGTCGGCGTCGGCCGGTGACTCGCGGGCGAGGATCTCGCCCATCCGGCCGCGGGCGACCTGCAGGAGGTTGCCGTTCATGCGGGAGTCCGGCCGGGCGAAGTAGATGTACTCGAACAGGCAGAAGGCCTCGCGGGCGCCTTCGACGACCTGGATCGATTTGAACCCGTCGGCGCCGATCGAGATCATCTCGCCGGGGCGGACGTCGCGGAGGAGCTGGCCGGCGATGATGTCGATCGCGCACGACTCGCTGGCAAAGCAGTAGCGCGGCGGGTCGCCGGGCTCGAGCGGCGGGACGAGCCCCAGCGCGAGCGGGCGGAGGCCGTGGGGGTCGCGGAAGGCGATCACCCGGTCGCGGGTCATCACGACGGTCGAGAAGGCGCCCTTGAGGCGGGGCAGGACGTCGGCGACGGCGTCCTCGATCCGCTCGGCCGGGTGGGTCGCGATCGCGGCGGCGATGATCTCGGAGTCGGACGTCGAACGGAAGCTGACGCCGCGGGCGGTCAGCTCGGCGTGGAGCTCGACGGCGTTGATCAGGTTGCCGTTGTGGGCGAGCGCGACCTCTCGACGGTTGGCGTCAGACCCGGCCGACCGCTGGACCGGCTGGGAGTTGTCCCAGTGGTTGGACCCGGTCGTCGAGTAGCGGACGTGGCCGATCGCGAGCTCGCCGGCCAGCGTGGCGAGGTCGTTCTCGTGGAAGACCTGGCTGACGAGGCCGAGCTCGCGGCGGGTGATGATCTGACCGCCGTGATCGGCGGCCGCGATCCCCGCGGACTCCTGGCCGCGATGCTGAAGCGCGTAGAGGGCGAAGTACGCGAGACGGGAGACGTCGTGGTCGGGCGCGTAGATCCCGAACACGCCGCACTCGTCGCGCGGTCCGTCGCGCATCTCGAGGTCGATTGGCGGCGGTTTCATCGAGGGTCGAACTGGCGAGCGGATCCCGTCTGGACGACTTCCACAGGGTAGCAGTGCGATCGGTTGGCGCTTGCGCGCAGGCCGGCTGGCGACCCCGAACCCGGCCATGTGATTTGCTCCCCCAAGGATGCTTCACGCTAGACCACGGATGGCATTGATCGCCGGGCTCATGTCGGGGGTCTGTCTGATCGCAACCGTCCTCGTGCCCGGCCTCGCGGCGGGCGGCGATACGAGCGGGCCGGAGGCGACCGCGGCGGCGAACGCGTGCGCGGCGACGCACTGGGTCGGGACCTGGGCGGCGGATCCGAGCGACGGGGCCGGACTCGACTACATCGACCAGACGCTGCGGGTGATCGTGACGCCGCACTACCCGGGGACCCAGCTCCGCGTCCACCTGTCGAATCGGTTCGGGTCGACGCCGGTGACCTTCGGGACGGCCAGCGTCGGCCGGCGGGCGGCCGGAGCGGGCGTGGTCGGCGGGACGAACCGGCCGCTGACCTTCGGCGGCGCTTCGCAGATCACGGTTGCGCCGGGGACCGACGTGGTGAGCGACCCGGTCAGCCTGACGTTCAAGGCGTACGAGGAGCTCGCGGTCAGCGTCTACGTGTCCGGGGACAGCGGCGAGTCGTCGGAGCACGTGGCCGGCGACGAGACGTCGTACATCACGCCGCCGAACACGCCGGATGCGACGGCGGCGGATTCGGCGACGCCGTTCACGGTGACGACGACGCGGACGTCGTTCGTCGACGGACTCGACGTCCTCGCGCCGGGGTCGGTCAGCGCGCTGGTCGGGATCGGCGACTCGATCACCGACGGGATCGAGAGCTTCGTCGTCCCGGCGACGCAGAGCGCGGCGATCGACTCGAACACCCGGTACACCGACTATCTCGGTCGGCGGTTCCTCCGTTCGAAGATCTCGGTCGTGAATGCCGGTCTGAGCGGCAACCAGCTGGTCGAGGCGACTGACCCGGAGGCCGGGCCGAGCGGACTGACGCGCCTCCAGAACGACGTGCTCGACGTCCCCGGCGTGACCGACGTGATCATCGAGGAGGGGATCAACGATCTCGGCCAGGGCGAGTCGCCGGCGGATCTCGAGTCCGGGCTGGTCACGGCCGTCTCGCGGTTGCACGCCGCCGGCCTGAACGTGCTCGTCGGCACGATCCTGCCGATCGGCGGGGTCGAGCTCCCGAGCTACGCGGCCCCGATCGTCGAATCCAACCGCCAGACGGTCAACAACTGGATCCGGGCCGGCGGGAGCGGGGCCGACGGGGTCGTCGACTTCGACGGGGCCCTGCGCGATCCGTCGAGCCCGAGCCGGCTGCGGCCGGCCTACGACAGTGGCGACCACGTCCATCCGAGCGGGGCCGGCTACAGGGCGATGAGCGATGCGGTCGACCCGGCGCTGATCCGCGGCGCCGACTGCACGGGTCGGGCTGCGAGCAGCAGGGTGCCGACGACGCTCCGCGCGCACATCGCGTCCCATTCCGGCGGTGGGGTCCGGGTCAAGGGCCGGCTGTATTTGGCGGCGCCGTCGGCCGAATGCGTCGGCGGACACGTGACGCTCAGCGAGGTCTCCGGCGGGCGGACGATCGCTCGCCGGGTGGCCCGGCTCTACCAGCACTGCGCGTTCGCCGCGACGCTCGCCGTCCCGGCCGGTCGGAGCGCCGTGATCGCGGCGAGCTACGCCGGCAACACGCTGCTCGGGTCGTCGCGGGCCAAGAAGATCTCCGTCTGAGTCGCAAGGCCCGGCCGGGCCGGGCTCAGTCGAACAGGGCGGCCAGCGACCCGTAGGCGGCGCGGAGCTGGTCGAGCTCGAGATCGATGCGGGTCTCGGCGACGGCGATGCTCAGGGACTGGCCGCCGACGGCGCCGAGCACGAAGACCGGGGTGTGGCGGGCGAGCCCACGCAGGGCGGCCTCGGATCCGGAGACGATGAATCCTCCGGACCCCTCGCCGAAGAGGGCACGGAGGGGCTTGACGGTGTCGGGGAGGACGACGGCAGCGCCGAGGCCGCCGGCGAGGCAGCACTCGGCGAGGGCGATCGCGATCCCGCCCTCGGCGATGTCGTGGGCGCTGGCCAGCCAACCCCGGCGGACGGCCCGCCGGATCGCGAGCTGGGCGCGGGTGGCGGCGCTGATGTCGGGAGCCGGGAGGTGTGTGGGGAGCTCGGCGCCGCCGAGGCGGGCGAGCTCGGAGCCGGGAAGGCCGCCGGCGAACGACCCGACGAGGGCGATCCGGTCGGTCTCGGCCTGGAAGCCGGATCGGCCGGCCCGGCGGGCGTCGGGCAGCTCGCCGACCATGCCGATCACCGGGGTGGGGTAGATCGGGCCGCCGCCGGACTCGTTGTAGAGGGAGACGTTCCCGCCGACCACGGGGATCCCGAGCGCCCGGCAGGCGTCGGCCAGGCCGCGGATCGACTCGGTCAGCTGCCAGGCGACGTGGGGTCGCTCGGGGTTGCCGAAGTTGAGGCAGTTGGTCAGGCCGAGCGGCTCGGCGCCGACGCAGGCGAGGTTTGCGGCGCATTCGAGGACGGCCTCGATCGTGCCGTTGTACGGGTCGCAGGCGACGCGGCGGCCGTTGCAGTCGATCGATGCTGCGATCGCCGGCCTGGCCTGGCCGCGGGCCGGGAGCATCAGGACGGCGGCGTCGGCGTCGGCCGGACGGCGGACCGTTCGGGATCCGACGACCGAGTCGTACTGCTCGAAGACGGGCCGGCGGTCGGCGATGTTCGGGGAGGCGAGCAGGGCGAGCAGAGCGGCGCCGGGGTCCTCGGAGGACAGGGTGCGGGCGGGGGCCGGGTAGATCTGGCGGTCGGGCGGGGCGGGGGCGAGGTCGTAGACCGGGCAGTCGTCGACGAGGGCGCGGACCGGCATCTCGCCGATCAGGCGGTCGCCGTCGAGGATCCGGACTTGGTCGCGGTCGGTCACGGTGCCGATCGGGGTGGCGTTGACCTCCCAGCGGGCGCAGACGGCGAGGACGGCGTCGACGAGGGGTGGTTCGACGACGCAGAGCATGCGCTCCTGGGACTCGGAGACCATGATCTCGAAGGGCTCCATGTCGGCTTCGCGGAGGGGGATCCGGGAGATGTCGATGTCGACGCCGAGCTCGCCCTTGCTGGCCATCTCGGGAGCGGCGGAGGTCAGGCCGGCGGCGCCGAGGTCCTGGAGGGCGACGAGGAGGTCGGAGTCGACGAGCTCGAGCGAGCACTCCATCAGCTTCTTCTCGGCGAACGGGTCGCCGATCTGGACGGTCGGTCGCTTGGTGGCGTCGGCCTCGCCGAGCTCGGCGCTGGCGAGGACGGACGCCCCGCCGATTCCGTCGCGGCCGGTCGCGGCGCCGAACAGGATCAGGATGTTGCCGGGGCCGGCGGCCGCGGCGCGGATCATCCGGTCGCCGTGGGCGACGCCGATCGCCATCGCGTTGACCAGGCAGTTCTGGTCGTAGGGCCCCTCGAAGTAGATCTCGCCGCCGACGGTCGGCACGCCGATCGAGTTGCCGTAGTGGCCGACGCCGGCGACGACCCGGTCGAGCAGGTATCGGGTCCGCTGACCGTCGGGCCGGCCGGACGTCGGCGTCCGGGGGTCGCCGAAGCGCAGCGAGTCGAGGATCGCGATCGGCCGGGCGCCGATCGCGAAGATGTCGCGGAGGATCCCGCCGATGCCGGTCGCGGCGCCCTGGAAGGGCTCGACGGCGCTCGGATGGTTGTGGGACTCGACCTTGAAGGCGACGACCAGGCCGCCGCCGACGTCGACGGCACCGGCGTTCTCGCCGGGCCCCATCGCGACCTTGGGCCCGTCGGTCGGGAGGGTGCGCAGGAGCTTCTTGGAGTGCTTGTAGGCGCAGTGCTCGGACCACAGCAGCGAGAACATCGCCAGCTCGACCTCGTTGGGCTCGCGGCCGAGCTTGTCGACGATCAGCCGGTATTCGGGGCCGGTGAGTCCAAGCTCGAGCGCCCGCTCACGACCCGGGAGCTCTGTTTTCGGAGCGGTCTCCGGCGGGTTCGGCGCGACGGGCAGGGGAGCGGCCGCGGCGGGCACGGCCGGCGCCGGCGGGGCGGCGACGGCTGGTTCGGGCGGGGCGGCGACGGCTGGTTCGGGCGGGGCGGCGACGGCTGGTTCGGGCGGGGCGGCGACCGGCGGGCGCGTCGGCGCCGGGCTGGTCGGTCGGCTGGCGAAGATCTGCCGGAGCAGGCGGACGATGATCCCGATCACGCGGTCGTCCGGGCGAAGGCGTCGCGGATCGAGGCGA
>DATAUX010000287.1:0-5847 GCA_036268015.1 Solirubrobacteraceae bacterium
GTACGCCTGACGGAGAGCCCGCTCATAGCCGAACTCGATCAGCTTGCGGACGACCGTGTCGAGGTAGGGGATCGCCTTCAGGGCCGCGGTCGCCGCCCGGTCGGCCGGATGCTCGTAGGCCTTCGATGAGATCCGCTTGAGCTTGTAGCCCTCGACCGGCAGGGTCATCTCGTCTCCTCGGAGTCGGGCGCCCGCCGGCCGCCGGGGTCCCGACCAGCCTCGAGCGCAGGGCCCACCGTACCGCGCGCGAGCTGGGACGACTGTCAGGTGCCGAGCGCGGGCCCGGATGAGCGCCGGCTGCCGCGGGCGAGCGGGGACGACCGCCGGGTGCCGCACGGACGCCCGGATGACCCGGGCCCATCAGAGGGCGCGCTCGGCGAAGCTGATCGTGCGGTCGGCGTCGATCGACCAGACGCCGGCCCGCCAGCGGATCCTGGTGCCGTCGGCCAGCTGCGCGGTGACCCGCCCGAGCGGCGGCTCACCCCAGAGCGTCGCCTCGAGCGGGCGGTCGGACTCGGGGACGTCGCCGAGTCCGGCGGCGACGTGATCGGCGGGGTAGGTGACGAGGATCGAACCGCGGCGGACCCAGAGGGGAACGCCCGCGAGCGGGGCGGGCGCGACGACTTCGCCGCCACCGGTGACGGCTCGGCCCGACCATGCCTCGACCCAGTCGCCCCGGGGGAGCGGGACCTCCCGCCCGCGAGCGCGGTCGTCGAGTACGGGGGCGACCCAGAGCGACGGGCCGTAGCCGTAGGCGTCGGTGATCGACCAGGCGCGCTCGTCGGTCGGATCGGTCAGGCAGAGCGGGCGGATGATCGGCAGGCCGGTGGCCGCGGCCGTCCGGGCGGCCGCGCGGACGTAGGGGACGAGCCGCTCGTGGAGGAGGACGTACCCGCGATAGAGATCGAGCACCCGGTCGTCGTATGTCCACGGCTCCTGGGGCTTCTGTCCGTGGGCATGCATCAACGGCGTGAACGCGCCGAACTGGGCCCAGCGGACGAGCAGCTCGGGTGGGCAGCGGTCGACGAGCCGGTGGCCGAGGTAGCCGCCGACGTCGTGTGACCAGTTGGAGATCCCGCTGGCGGCCGCGGCGAGGGTCGCGACGACGAGCACGCGCAGCGACCACCAGTCGGACGCCTGATCGCCGGCCCAGGTCATTCCGGTCGCCTGCTGACCGGCCCAGCCGCACCGGCCGAACAGGACACCGTCGGCGGGATGGACGTCGTCGAGGGCGCGCTGCATGCAGCCGCGGTACATGCCGCCCGAAGCCCACGCCGCCTCGGCGCCGGTCCGGCCGTCTGCGAAGCGGACGTCGTCGGGGATGTAGTAGCCCTCGCCGTCGTCGGCCTTGATCCCGGCGACCCCGAGCCGGAGCACTGCCTTCGCCGACTCGCGCCACCATCGCTCGGCCGCCGGGTTGGTGAAGTCGACCGGCGAACCGGTGCCCATCCACCACCGGCCGACGTACGGCTGACCGTCGGCCGCCCGGACGAAGTGACCGGCCGCGGCGGCCGGCGCGTAGTTGGGGGCCGGCGAGCGGTGGAGATGCTCGGACTCCGCCTGGGGCGGGATCTGGCCGTCGGTCGAGTCGATGTTGACCCACGGCGTCGTCCAGACGACGGTCCGCACACCCGACGCCCGGAGCAGGGCGATCATCCCGGCGGCGTCGGGGAACTGGTGGGGGTTGAACTCCCAGGTGTTGTACTGCGTCTCCCACGGCGAGTCGAGGACGATCGCGTCGAGCGGGATCCGGTGCCGGGAGCAGCCGTCGAGGTCGTCGATCACGTCGCCTGAGTGCTCGTGGAAGTCGCGGCTCTTCCAGAAGCCGTAGCCCCATTCGGGGAGGACGGGCGGGAAGCCGGTCAGCCGGCAGTAGGCCCGCAGCCTGGCGGCCGGGGTCGGCGCGCAGAGCAGGTGGATGCGCAGCGGGCCGGCGACGGCCCGCGTCGAGACGCTGACCCGCTCGGCGCCCAACTCGAAGCGGGTCCCGTTCCCGGCGGTCTCGGCCCAGACGGCGTAGCCCCGGCTCGACTGGAGCCACGGGGCGGGAGCGCAGTCGCCCTGGGGGATGCCGCCCTGGGCGAGGAACTCGGGCGGACAGTCCGGGCCGGTGTAGCGGCGGTCGGCCCCGAGCTGGACGGCTCGGCCGGCCTGGTCGAAGGAGACGCAGTGGCGGGCGCCGAGGCCGGCGAAGTGCTCCCGCGACCGGGTGTCCCAGTCGGCGGCGAGCCGGAGCGGGTCACGGTCGGCGGTGAGCTCGACCAGCAGATGGTCGTCGGCCGGCAGGACGACCCGCAGCGAGGCCCGGCGGCCGCCGCGGAGGTGGAGGGCGAGCTCGATCCCGTCGGGGAGCCGATCGCCGACTGTGGCCCAGAGCGCCCGCTCGGGAAGGCCGAGCTCCTAGTGGGCGATCACGCCCTCGGTGAGGTGGACGAAGAGGTCGTCGACGCGGCCGTCGGCAACCCAGACCCCGGCGTCCCGCAGGAGGCGACGGTTCGCGCGACGGAGCGTCAGCGAGAACGGGCGCAGGACGATTTCCGTGCTGATCTGGCCACGTTCCACGGTGATCCGGTCGCTGGCGGATCGGATCGTCACCATCGTTCGGGCATCGTTCTCGATCTGCGGCGAGTGTCCGGGCGGCTTCACCGAAACATCACCGGACGAGAGCGCCATGTTCACCGGATGGGCGATTTGCAGCGGAATCATTGGGCGACGCGTCGAAAACCTACGACGGGGGTGCCAGATGACGAGACCGACCAGCAGGGCCGACATGCACGTTCACTCGACTGCGTCGCGGTATTCGAAGCTCGGTGTCCAGCGTTCCCTCGGGCTGCCCGAGTGCGCGACGCCGCCCGAGCAGGTCTACGAGCTGGCCAAGCGCCGGGGAATGGACTTCGTGACGATCACCGACCATGACACGATCGCCGGGTGCGTCGAGCTCGACCACCTGGATGACACGTTCGTCTCCGAGGAGCTGACCGTCTGGTTCGGTGGTGAGCCGCAGGCCGTGCATGTGCTGTGCTATGGGATCACGCCGGATGACCACGACTGGCTCCAGGCGCACAACGACGATGTCGAGGAGTGCGCGGCCTATCTCGCCGAGAACGACGTCGCCTGCGCGCTGGCTCACCCGTTCTACGCGGTGGAGGCCCCGCTGACGGCGCGCCACCGGCGCCGCCTGGCCGAGCTGTTCCCGATCTGGGAGACGCGGAACGGGTCGCGGGCGAAGGAGCTGAACCTGCCGGCGTTCATCTACATCGAGACGCACGGGGGAACCGGGATCGGCGGGACCGACGACCACGCGGGCGTCGACATCGGCCGGACGTACACGCAGACGCCGGCCGCGGCGACTCCGGTCGACTTCCTGGCCCACGTCCGGGCGGGGCGGGCGAGCGGGCACGGCGAGCAGGGGAGCGCGGCGAAGTGGGCGCACTCGGCGATGGCCCTGGCGATCCGGTCGATCGGGCGGGGCGAGGGCGGCAGCGCGAGCGATCCGGCCGCGGTTCTGCGCATCGTCGAGCGGCTGCTCCGGGAGGGGGACGTCCGCCACGGGACGGCGGCCGGCGACCTCGGTCCGGAGGATGCGCGCGGCCTGCTGCGGGCGTGGCTGGCCGGCGTGGAGCTCGACGTCTGCGACGAGCACGAGCTGCTCGCCCTGATGCAGGGCGAGGACTTCAGCCACTCCGATCTCGCCCGGCGGGCCCGGCGCCTGCACGAGCGCAAGCTGGCCGGGGCGGTCGACGGGATCGTCGGGATGTTCGCGCCGGGCGGGCGGATCGACGCGGGCGGGGCGGCCGGCGGGCTGTTCGACGCGTGCATGCCGGTGATCCCGTACGCCGTCGCGACGTCGTTCCTCGGGCGCGAGAAGTCGAAGCTGACGCGCAGCGAGGGCGACCGTCCGCGGGTCGCGCTGGTCGCCGACGGACTGGGCGGGATGCACGGTGTGACGCACACGCTCGACGAGATCCGCGACCGGGGGGTGCCGGGCTTCGACGTCGAGGTGATCGGCACCGACGCGAACGTCGACCGGCGGCTGAGCGCGGTGGCCGAGGTCGAGATCCCGTACTACCCGGGCCTGAAGGTCGGCGTGCCGAGCCTGCCGGCGATCGTCGAGACGCTGGCCGACGGCCGCTACGACCTCGTCCACCTGTGCTCGCCCGGCCCGTCCGGCCTGGCGGCCTGGCTGTTGGCGAGGGTCATGGAGCTGCCGGTGGTCGGCAGCTACCACACCGAGCTCGGCGCGTACGCCGGCCTGCGGTCAGGTCTGCCGGGACTCGAGGCGATGACCGACGTCGCGCTCGGTGCGTTCTACGGGGCGTGCAGGGTGACCCTGTCGCCGAGCCCGTCGTCCGACCTGCGCCTCGTCGAGCTGGGCGTCCCGGGCGAGCGGATCGCCCGCTGGGACCGGGGGGTCGACGTCGACCGCTTCGACCCTCGAAAGCGCGTCGCGGGCCTGCTCCCCGGAGTGGTCAACGTCCTCTACGCCGGCCGCCTGACGCGGGAGAAGGGGATCGACCTGCTGGCCGAGTCGTTTCTCGCGGCGCGTGCGATCGATCTGCGTCTGCACCTCGTGCTCGCTGGCGGCGGGCCGGAGGAGGGAGCGCTGCGCGACCGGCTCGGCGAGCACGCGACCTTCGTCGGCTGGCTGGCTGGCGAGGATCTGGCGCGGACGTACGCGAGCGCGGACGTCTTCCTGTTCGCGAGTCGGACGGACACCTTCGGGCAGGTCGTGCTCGAGGCGCAGGCCAGCGGCCTGCCGGTCGTGGCCGTCGCCGAGGGCGGGCCCACGGGCCTGATCTCGCACGGCGTGACCGGACTCCTGGCGCCGGCGGCCGCCGGCGCGCTGGCGGCGGCGGTCGTCGAGCTGGCCCACAACACGCTGCTGCGCGAGCGGCTGATCCGATCGGCGCTGGCCGGGGTCGCCGGGGCGACCTGGGAGGCCTCGCTCGGCCGGCTGGCCGACGGGTACCGGCTGGCGCTCGGCGAGACGGCGAGTCGTCGGGGTCTCGTCGCCGCCTGAGCAGCGTCGGGTCGGCCGGTCTGGCCGCGGGTCAGCCGGGAGGAGTCGCCAGGCCGACGCGGAAGGCGTAGCCGACGGCCTGGGCGCGGTCGCGGAGGCCGGCCTTCGCGAACAGGTGGTTGATGTGGGATTTGACGGTCGTCGGGCTGACGACCAGGCGCTCGGCGATCTCGGTGTTGGTCAGGCCGTCGGCGATCAGCCCGAGGACCTCGGCTTCGCGGGGTGTCAGGCCGTCGGGAAGCTCGGCCTCGGCCGGGCAGCCGCCGGACGCCGCGACACCGGCGGCGAGCGCTTCGACGACGTGGTGCTGGACGGCCGGGTCGAGGGCGGCGTCGCCGGCCGCGACGGTCAGGATCGCCGCCTTGATGTCGGCGGCGCCGGCGTCCTTGGTCAGGTAGCCGCGGGCGCCGGCCCGCAGGGCGCCGAGCACGCTCTCGTCGTCGGCGAACGTCGTCAGGGCGATCACGCGAACGTCGGGCAGGCACTCGCGCAGGCGCTGCGTCGCGGCGATCCCGTCCATCCGCGGCATCCGCAGGTCCATCAGGACGACCTGCGGCCGGTGGGCGATCGCCAGGGCGACGGCCTCCTCGCCGTCGGACGCGCTCGCGACGAGCTCGATCCCGCCGAGCAGGGCGAGCAGCGTCGCCAGGCTCTCGCGGACGAGCCGCTGGTCGTCGGCGAGCAGTACGCGCACCGGCCCGTCGGTCATGCCGGCAGCCACAGCTCGACCCGGAATCCGTCGTCCGTCGGCTGGGCCACCAGTCGACCGCCGGCGAGCTCGGCCCGCTCGCGCATGCCGGTCAGACCGTAGCCGTCGGATGACCCCC
>DATAUX010000288.1:0-11373 GCA_036268015.1 Solirubrobacteraceae bacterium
CCCTCGGTGCACACCCCAGTACTGGACGGTCCAGTACCCGCCGCAACACCGGACGAAGTCCACCCCCCTCCGTGCACACCCCAGTACTGGACGGTCCAGTACTGGCCCCAACACCAGACGAAGTCCACACCCCGCCCGCGGCTCCCACCCCCACCCCGCCCCAGTACGGGACGGTCCAGTACCCGCGTAAACGCCGGACGACGTCCGCCACCCTGGGTCCGGCCCGAGCCGGTCAGACCCGCGGTCCGCGCGGACGACGGGTAACGTCGGGCCGGCTGGGGTGTAGGCCTGACGTGTCCGGCCCGTCGAGGCAGAGCGCGGAGTTCGAAGCCGCCGCACTCGAGTTCGCGGTCAGCGCGCCGAAACGGCGCGCGCTGGTCGTCATCAACCCGTACGCGACCACCGTCTCCGACCGCCTGCGGAGCCTCGTCGTGCATGCGCTCTCGGCCCGCTACGAGGTCGAGGCGATCGACACGCAAGCCCGCGGCCACGCGACCGAGATCTGCCGGGAGGGCGCCTGGGAGGGCTACGACCTGGTCGTCGCCTTCGGCGGCGACGGCACCGTCAACGAGGTGATCAACGGCCTCGCCGGCTCGCCCACCCCGTTGACCTGCCTCCCCGGCGGGCGAACGAACGTCTACTGCAAGCTGCTCGGCATCCCCGGCGAGATCGTCGACGCGACCGAGCACGTCCTGGCGATGGCCGACACCTGGAGGCCGCGCGTCGTCGACCTCGGGATCGTCAACGGCCGGTACTTCGCATTCAGCTCCGGCCTCGGCCTCGACGCGAGCGTCGTCAGGCGAGTCGACGGCCGCCCCCGCCTGAAAGCCCGGCTCGGCGCCAACTACTTCGTCTACGCGGCGCTGACCACCTTCGCCGGCCGCTACCTCGTCCGCCCGCCGCGCCTGATCGCCCACGTCGACGGGACGGAAGTCCACGGCGTCAGCGCGATCGTCCAGAACGCCGAGCACTACACATACTTCAACGACCGACCCGTCGACGTCTCAGAAGGCGCCGGACTCGACAGTGGCGAGCTCGCCGGAATCGTCCTCCAACGCGCCAGCCTCCGCGACGCACCCTCGATCCTCGTCCGCATGCTCTCCCGCCGCCTCGCCCTCATCAACCACCGCCGGATCCACGGACTCGACCGGTTCACCGACCTCGACGTCCACACCGCCGACGACCGACCACTCCCACTCCACGTCGACGGCGACTACATCGGCGACGTGCTCCACGCCCACTACGACGTCAGCCCCCGCCGCCTGACCGTCGTCTCCTGACGGCGCCCGCCTCCCCGCCTCGGCGCCGCCGCCCGCCCACCCGAGCCGCCCGCTCCCCGACCCGTCAGCTCCCGCCCGGCGTGACCCGGTAGGCGTCGAACACCGAGTCGATGTTGCGCAGCCGGTTGACCGTCAGCTTCAGCGTCTGCGTGTCCGGCACCTCGACGACGAACCGGTTGCGGACCATCGGCGGACTCGCCGTGCACCGGGCCTCGACGATGTTGATCCCCGCCTCCGCGAACGTCCGCGAAAGGTCCTCGAGCAGGCGATGGCGATCCCACGCGTCGATCTGGAGCTCGACCTTGAACGCCGTCGCGTGCTCGCCCTCCCAGCCGACGATCGCGAACCGGTCGGGGTCCTTGCGCAGCGCCAGCGCGTTCGGGCAGTCCTCCCGGTGGATCGTGATCCCCCGGCCGAGCGAGATGTACCCGACGATCGGGTCACCCGGAACCGGCCGGCAGCACTTCGCCAGGCGGAGCATGACGTCGTCGACGCCCTCGACCCGGATCCCGTATTCGCTGGACGAGCTCGTCGGCCGGCGCCGCTCGCGACCCGGCGAGAGCAACGACGCCGCCGCCGTCTCCTCCCCCTCGGCAGCCTCCCCCTGCTTGAGGCGCTGCATCACCTTGTTGACGACGACCTTCGGCGAGATCTTCGCCGCGCCCAAGGCAATGTAGAAGTCGTCGGCCTTGCGGAACCCCATCTCCCTGATCAGGTCGGCCAGCAGCGGCGACCCGGTGATCCGCTGAGCCGGCAGACCCTGCTTCTTGAGGTGCTCCTGGAGCAGGTCCCGACCCGTGTGCTCGGTGTCTAGCCGCGACTCGGCCTTGAACCACTGCTTGATCTTGTTGCGCGCCCGCGACGTCTTGACCAGCGCCAGCCAGTCCCGCGACGGCCCGCGCTCCCGCTTGGTCGTCAGCACCTCGACGATGTCGCCCGACTTGAGCTCGTAGCTCAGCGGGACGATCTTCCCGTTGACCCGCGCCCCCACGCACCGATGGCCGACGTCCGTGTGGACCTCGTAGGCGAAGTCGAGCGGCGTCGCCCCCGCCGTCAGCGATTTGACCTCGCCCTTCGGCGTGAAGACGTAGACCTCATCCTCGAAGAGGTCGACCTTCAGCGTCTCCATGAACTCCTTCGGATCCGACGTCTCGCTCTGCCAGTCGACCATCGAGCTCAGCCACTGCGGGTTCTTCCCGTCCTCCCCGCCCGGCCAGCCCGCCGCCCCCTTGCCGCCCCGCCCGCCCTTGTACATCCAGTGCGCCGCGACCCCGTACTCCGCGCGGTTGTGCATCTCCCGCGTCCGGATCTGGATCTCGAGCGGCCTGCCCTCCGGTCCGATCACCGTCGTGTGAAGCGACTGGTACATGTTGAACTTCGGCATCGCGATGAAGTCCTTGAACCGCCCCGGGAGTGGCTTCCACAGCGAGTGGATGACGCCGACCGCGCCGTAGGTGTCCTTCACCGTCTCGACGATCACCCGCATCGCCGTCAGGTCGTAGATCTCGTTGAACTCCCGCCCCTTGCGGGTCATCTTCGAGTAGATCGAGTAGAAGTGCTTCGCCCGGCCGGAGATCATCGCCGAGATGCCCAGCGCCTCGAGCTCGTGCTGCAGATACTCGCCGGCCTCCGACACATACCGCTCGCGCTCGGCCCGCTGCTGGGCCACCAGACCCTTGATCTCCTGGTACTTGCGCGGGTGCAGCGTCGCGAACGCCAGATCCTCGAGCTCCCACTTGATCGCGTGGATACCCAGCCGATGCGCGATCGGCGCGTAGATCTCGAGCGTCTCCTTCGCCTTCTCGATCTGCTTCGGCTTCAGCAGAGCCCCGAGCGTCCGCATGTTGTGCAGCCTGTCGGCCAGCTTGATCAGGATCACCCTGATGTCCGACGCCATCGCGACGATCATCTTCCGGTAGTTCTCCGCCTGCGCCTCGTCGCGCGAGCTGAACGTGATCCCCGTCAGCTTCGTCACGCCGTCGACGAGACTCCCAACCTCGTCGCCGAACCTGGCGCAGACCTCCTCCAGCGAAGCCGACGTGTCCTCCACCGTGTCGTGCAGCAGCGCCGCGCACAGCACGTCCGTATCCAGCCGCATCGCCGCGCAGATCCGGGCGACACCGACCGGATGGACGATGAAGTCCTCCCCCGACATCCGCCGCTGGTCGGCGTGGTGCTCACACGCGAAGACGAACGCATCGGTCACCCGATCCCGATCGATCTCGACAGCCGAGTCCTCCGCGTGCTCGGAGACGATCGCGAACAGATCGCCGAGCAGCTGGCTCTCGAGCGGCGTCAGCTCCGGACTCGCCGCCTCCGGCGACCGCTCCGAACGGCTGACCTGGTCGACCGGGATGCGGGCGACCGGAATGACCGCCGGGATCCGGGCCACCGGGACGGCCGGCCCGCCGCCCGGCCCACCGCCGTTGTCCGACCCGCCGCCCTTGTTCGGCCCGCCACCGTTCCCCGGCGGCGCCAGCACCTCGCCTGCCGGGTGCGCCGACTCCGGAGCCCCGGCATCCGGCACGACCGGCCCGGCGGCCGTCCGGCCCGCGGTCGGCCGCGACGCCTTCAAGCCGCCCGCCTGTCCCCGGATGGGGCCGCTGCGCTCTTTCCCAGGTATCGCTGGCCGTCCTCTAGTCGTCGCTGATAGTCGCAGAAGGCCGGCGAGTCCTCGAGCGTCGCCCGCCGCCCGACGAGTACGCCCGCGTGTGCCCGGTCCCGGTCGAACTCGATCAGATCGAGCTCCACGAAGACCCGCAGCAACCGGCCGGCGAGCTCCGGCGACCGCGGCTGGGCGGCGTCTCCGCGAAGCACGGCCTCGAGTTCCCCGCCCCCGGCGCCCCCCAGGTCGCGCAGCGCCCGGTAGAGACCAGCAAGCGACGTCCGGAGTCCGAACTCCTGCTGATGTATGTGTAGAGCAAAGCGTAGCTCAGGCCCGCCCCACGCCAGGTGAGCGCAGTCTGCCGCCCGACCCCCGACGGCCACAGCCCGCTCACCGGCCGACGCCGGCGGGTCGAGCACGACAAGGTGGCGGTATTCGCAGGCAAGGTCCGGCGCCCGTCCGAGCCCTGCGTGCGAGCACAGGGCAAAGCCGCCCAGCCGAGCCCGCAGATGCCGCATCCGAGCCTCGGCGTCCGCCGACACCACGAGGACCGGCTCGCCGCTGGCGACCAGACCCGCGATCGTCGCCGCGACGCCTCGCCCCCGCCGGTCGCAGACCAGCCGCTCCCCCCGTCCGTCGGCCCACCCCGCCGGCCGGCCGAGCGGCCGGTCGAGCTCGGCGAGCGCGCGCCCGAGGTACGTCTCGCCCGCCCCGACCAGGTCGATCGGCCGCGGCTCGCACGCCCGCGCCTCCCGCAGCAGCAGCCGCGGCTCGACGACCCCCTGCCACTCGTTGCGCTCGAGCCGGAACGTCGCGTCGACCGGCGCGCCCGCCGCCACCGGCAGGCCGGCCCCCCCGCCGAAGTGCACCGCCCGCGCCCGGGCGCCGCCCGACCGGACGTTGAAGCGGACGTGGGCCTTGCGATCCTCGCCGCCGAAGCCGACCGGATCCTCGAGCGTCGCCGCCGCGACGAGCAGCGAGATCGGCGGGTTGCCCGCCCCGAACGGCGCCAGGCGCAGCAGCTCCTCGGCCAGCTCGAGGCCGAGATCCTCGCCCGAGACGACCGCGTCGACCCGCTCCCGCAGCACGAGATCCCCCGGCTCGAGCACGTCTCCCGCGTGCGCCGTGAACGCCGCCCGGAAGCCCTCCACCGCGGCCGGCTCGATCTGCAGGCCGGCCGCCGCCCGGTGGCCGCCGTAGCCGACCAGGTGATCCCCGCACGCCCGCAGGCCGCCGAGCAGGTCGAAGGCCGGGATCGAACGGCACGATCCGGTTGCCGGCCCGCCATCCGAGTCGAGCGCGATCATCACGGTCGGCCGATGATGGCGCTCGGCGATCCGCGCCGCGACGATCCCGATCACCCCCGGGTGCCAACCCTCGCCGGCCAGCACGTACGCCGGCAACTCGCCCTGCGCGCCGACCTGCGCCTCCGCCTCGAAGCGGATCCGCGTCTCCGTGTTCCGTCGCTCGACGTTGTCACGGTCCAGCTCGACCGCGATCGCGCCCGCCCGGGCCACGTCCGCCGTCAACAGCAGCTCGAGCGCGACATCCGCCCGGTAGAGCCGGCCGGCCGCGTTGATCCGCGGCGCCAGCCGGAAGGCCAGCGCATGCTCGTCGATCGCGAGCGGCGAGACCCGCGCGACGCCCATCAGGGCCCGCAGACCCGGACTCGCCGTCCCCGCCAGCGCCCGCAGCCCGGCTCGAACCAGGCGACGGTTCTCGCCCCGCAGGACGACGACGTCCGCGACCGTCGCCAGCCCGACCAGCTCGAGGTCGGAGTCCCGCTCCCCCTCGCCACGCCCGGCCGCCGCCCGGATCGCCTCGGCCAGCTTGGCGGCGACCGCAGTCGCGCAGAGATCCGGGCACGGATACCCGCAGACCAGCGGATGGACGATCGGCGCGTCCGGAAGCCGCCCGTCCGCCCGCGGCGCGTGGTGGTCGGTCACGACCACGTCGACGCCCGCCGCCCGGGCGGCCGCGACCTCGCCGACCGCGGTGATCGCGCAGTCGGCCGTGATCAGGAGCTTCGTCCCCCGGTCCGCCAGCCGCTCGATCGTCTCCCGCGAGAGCCCGTACCCGTCGCTGCGCCGGTCCGGCAGGAACCAGTCGACGTTCGCCCCTACCTCGCGCAGGCAGCGAACCAGGACGGCCGTCGAGCAGACCCCGTCGCAGTCGTAGTCCCCGTGAACGGTGATCGGCGCGCCCGACCGCACGTGCCCGACGATCAGCTCGACCGCCAGCTCGATGCCCGCGAACCCACTCGGCGGGTGGGCGTCCTCGGCCGCCAGGAAGCTCCTCGCGGCGACCGCGTCCGCGAAGCCTCGCCGGACGAGGATCTCCGCCACGACCGGACTCACCCCGAGCTCGCTCGCCACCGCCCGGACGTCGGCCGTCGCACACGGCGCGATCTCGAGCTCGACGCTTCTCATCCGCCCAGACTACGGCGACCACGTGACGGAACCACCCGGCCGGCGCAGACGCCGACCCCGGCCTTCAGTCCTCGACCGGCAGCTCCCGGCGGATTCCCTCGAAGTAGACGGCCGCCATCCCGAGCAGCGCGCCCGGGACCGCGTAGAGGGCGGTCACGAGATGCGTCGCGTGCGTCCCCGGGATCTGGAACGACCCTGACTTGACCGTGTAGATCAGCATCCCGACGACGATCGACCCGAGGATCGCGCCGACGAACGCGCCGACGATGCCGCCCCAGAACCGATCCGGCAGAAAGACCGTGTAGTGCCAGATCGCCAAGCCCATCATCACCCACGCGAGCATCCCCATCAGCGAGGCCGCCCGTGTCCGCGGTTGCGGGTCTTCGACTTCGACGACGGCCGCGGCTTGGCCGGCGGCTTCGGCGCGTCCGGCATGACGACGTCCTCCGGGGTCAGGTCCGCCCGCGGATCGATCGCCGGAGGAGCCGGCTTCGGCTTCGGCTTCGGCTTGGGTTTGGCGGCCGCCGGCGGACCCGCCTTCGGCGCCGCCGGCGCCGTCGGGCCCCGCTTGGACCGGGCCGCACGCGACCCCGTCGTCTTCGGCCCGACCGGCTGCTCGACGTCCAGATCGCGGACGAGCTCCTGGAACTCGGCCTTCGAGATCGCCTGCTCCGGGTGCTCCGGCGTCGTCAGGCGCCCGCTGCGACGCCGCCGTCCCCTGCTCGGATCGACCTCGACCGCCGCGCTCCCGGTCAGCGCGTACGGCGGCACGACACCGCCGTTCTCGGCCGCGATCCTCGCGTGACGGCGCGCGTACGCCGGCTCCCGCTCCTTCCAGTGGGTCAGCACCGGCGACGCGATGAAGATCGACGAGTACGCGCCCGACGCGACGCCGACCAGCAGGGCGAACGCGAAGTCCTTCAGCGTGTCGCCGCCGAACAGCAGCAGGCTGATGATCGGCAGCAGCGTGCAGAACGTCGTCGCCAGCGACCGGGTCAGGACCTCCGACATCGACCGGTTGACGATCTGCGAGAACGCAGCCCGCGGCATCCGCGGGACGTTCTCACGCACACGGTCGAAGACGATGATCGTGTCGTAGAGCGAATAGCCCAAGATCGTCAGCAGCGCCGCGACCGTCGACGTAGTCACCTCCCGGCCCGTGAGCGAGTAGACGCCCGCCGTGATCAACAGGTCGTGCATCAGCGCGATCAGCACCGGGACCGCGTACTTCCACTCGAAGCGCAGGGCGATGTAGACCGAGATCACCAGCAGCGACGCGATGATCGCGATCACCGCCTGCTTGGCGACCGTCGCCCCGAACGTCGGGCCGATCGAGTTGCTCGAGAAGTTCACCGTCTTGCCGAACTTCTTCTGCAGGGCCGCCTGGATCTTCGGGACGTTCCCCGGCTGGAGCTTCTTCGTCGAGATCTGGAACGCGTTCGCGCCCAGCGCCTTCGACGAGACCTTCTGGATCTGCGCGTCCGGCACACCGTTGGCGACCATCACCGTCCGGATCTGATCCTCGGTCGCCGGCAGGGTCAGCGCCGTCTTGATCTGCGTGCCCGACTGGAAGTCGATGCCGAAGTTCAGGCCGTGGCCCGCGATCGACAGCGCGCCGATCAGGAGGATCGTGCCCGACAGCGAGAAGAACCACTTCGACGCCCCCATGAAGTCGTACGTCCATCGGTGGCCGCGGTCCTTCGCGCCGAGGGCCCGCGCACTGGAGATGAACCGCGACCGGCCCATCGTGCCGAGGATCGCCTGCGTCGCGGCAACCGCCGTGAACAGGGACGCCAGGGTCCCGATACCGAGCGTGAACGCGAAGCCCTTGACCTCGGCCGTCGCCAGCACGAAGAGGATGAACGCCGTCATGAAGGTCACGACGTTCGCGTCGACGATCGCCGCGATCCCCCGCTTGTAGCCAGTCGCGATCGCCCGCCCGATCGAGCTGCCGCCGCGGAACTCCTCCTTCACGCGTTCGAAGATCACGATGTTCGCGTCGGCCGCGACCCCGATCGTCAGGATCAGACCCGCGATCCCCGGCAGCGTCATCGTGATCGGGATCAGCTTGATCAGCGCGTAGAAGTACAGCGCGTAGACCAGCAGCGCGGTCACCGCGATCATCCCCAGCACCCGGTAGAACAGCAGCAGGAAGAGGGCGACGATCGCGAAGCCGACGAGGCCGGCGACGAGGCCCTGGTTGAGCGCCTGCTTGCCGAGCGTCGCCGACACCTGCTCGGCCGAGATCAGCTTCAGCTTGATCGGCAGCGCCCCCGTCTGCAGCAGCTGGGCGAGCGTCTGCGCCGACGTGATCGTGAAGCTGCCGGAGATCTCCGACCCGTTGCTCGCGTCGATCCCCTCCGGGTACTGCTTGTAGTCGATCGACGGCACCGAGATCAGCCGGTTGTCGAGCACGATCGCGAAGTGCTGCTCGAGATCCTGACCCAGCAGCGACGCGCTCTGCCCGCGCTTGGCGATCGTCTTCGTGACCGCCTCGAACGTCTTCCGGCCGCTGCTCGTGAAGTCGAACGTCACGTTCGGCTGGCCGGTCCCGCCCGTCCCGTTGTCGAACGCCTGCTGCGGGTTCTTGATCTCCTTGCCGCTCAGCGCCGGATCGTCGTTGAGGACGTAGTAGCTGTTGAGCTTCGGATCCGGCGTGTTGCCGGTCGTTTCCGCCTGGACGATGATCGTCCCCGGCTGGATGTGGACCGCATGCGACCCGGCCGGAGCCGCGTGCTCCCCGATCAGGGCGGCCTCGGTCTCCTGCGGTCCGCCGACGACCAACCGCTTCTGTGTGTTGACGAGATACCAGATCCCGTCGAGGCCGTTGCCGAGCGTCGTGTCGTTCGGCCGCCTGATCGCCGGCCGCTTGGCCGCCGTCGTGACCGCGTCGTACAGCGTCGACCCGAGCTGCGCGATGCCCGAGTTGCCGCCGTTCGGCCCGTCCCCGTTGAGCGTCGAGTCGCTCGGGTCCAGCTGCCCGTTCGGGCCGATCAGGTTCGCCTCCCAGTCGTAGAAGTACAGCTGGGCGACCTCCCCGACCTGCTGCTCGGCGGTCGTCGCGTCCTTGACGGCCGGCAGGCTGACATCGATCTCGTTGTCGCCGGTCGTCTGGATCGACGGCTCGGCGACGCCGAGCGCGTCGACCCGCTGGCGGATGATGTCGATCGCCCGCGACAGCGACGTCGAGTTGACCGGCGACTGGGCCGTCGCCTCACCCTGGTAGACGAGCTCGACCCCGCCCTTGAGATCCAGGCCCAGCCGGGTCGGCTTGGCCTTCTGGACGCCCGGGAAGCCGAACACGACGACCAGCGAGACGATCAGCAGGCCCACGACCATCGCGAGCACAAGCGCGTTCCGGCGGCGATCGGTCATCGCGTCATCGGTGCGGCGTCAGGACGACCAACAGGCCACCGTCGTCGTCGTAGGCCGGGAACAGATCGGCCGACGCGGCCGCGTCGAGGTCGCTCTCCGTGCGCAGGTGGACGTCCTTGCCGAGCACCCGGACCCCCCACTCGAGCACGGTCGCGACATGATCCTCGTCGCCGGCGAACCGCAGGCTCAGGGCATCCTTGATCGGCTGGCCGATGACCTCCTCCTCCTCGAAGCCCGTCAGCTCGAAGGATCCCCGACCACAGCCGATCACACGGCCCTCGGCATCGCAGACGAAGAAGGCCGCCTCGGGCGCCGGGTAGTAGTCGTCGAGCAGCTCGAAGAGGAAGCCGAAACCGCACTTCTCGCAGCCGCGGACGTCGCGGCGGAAACCCTCGTAGCGGTTGGATCCGACTGAGCGATCGCCGCAGTTGGGGCAGATGAAGGGATGTGACATGCGGTTCGACAGGTTACTCGGGGGCGCCCACGGCGGACCCGCCAGCCCGGACCGACGGTCCGCGGAGAGGGCGCCTCTCCGATCCGCGGAGAGGGCGCCTCTCTAGAACAGCGTACGCCCGTCGGTCGGCGCCTCGAGGCCGAGATGACCCCACGCCCGGCTCGTCGCCACCCGGCCGCGCGGCGTCCGCGCGAGCATGCCCAACTGGAGCAGGTACGGCTCGTAGACGTCCTCGATCGTGTCCCGCTCCTCGCCGACCGCGATCGCCAGCGTAGACAGGCCGACCGGCCCGCCGCCGAACCGCTCGCAGACGACGCGCAGGATCTCCCGGTCGAGCCGGTCGAGGCCGAGCCCGTCGACCTCCGCGAGCGCCAGCGCCTCGCTCGCCGCGAGCTGCGTGACGATCCCGTTCATCCTGACCTCCGCATAGTCGCGGACCCGCTTGAGCAGGCGGTTGGCCACCCGCGGCGTCCCCCGGCTGCGGCCGGCGATCGTCAGGGCCGCCTCCGGCTCGAGCTCGACGTCGAGGATCCGCGCCGCCCGGGCGACGATCGCCGCCAGCTCCTCCAGGGCGTAGGACTCGACCCGCGCCTGGATCCCGAAGCGGTCGCGCAGCGGCGTCGTCAGCAGCCCGGCCCGCGTCGTCGCCCCGATCAGCGTGAACGGCGGCAGCGGCAGCGTCATCACCCGGGCCCCGGCCCCCTGGCCGACCGTGATCGGCAGACGACCGTCCTCCATCGCCGGATAGAAGGTCTCCTCGAGCGCCTTCGGCAGCCGGTGGATCTCGTCGACGAAGAACACGCTGCGCGGCTCGAGCGCCGTCAGGAAGGCCGCGATGTCCCCCTTGCGCTCGAGCGCCGGCCCCGCCGTCTGGACGAACGGGACGCCCAGCTCGGCGGCCACGATCTGGGCGAGCGACGTCTTCCCGAGCCCGGGCGGCCCGGCCAGGAGGAGGTGGTCGAGCGGCTCCTCGCGGGCCGACGCCGCCGCGATCGCCACGGCCAGCTGCTCCTTGAGCTGCGGTTGGCCGACGAACTCCTCGAGCCGCCGCGGCCGCAGCGACCGATCGAACTCGTCCTCCTCGACCAGATACGGCGTCTGGATCCGCGCGTCCTGCGTCATCTGGTCGCCCGGTCGCCGTGCTCGGGTGACCGGGCCGCCCGCAGCGCGCCGGCCAGCAGCTCCTCGGCCGTCTCGCCGTCGACCCGGGCCAGCAGGAGCTCCGCCTCG
>DATAUX010000289.1:0-9455 GCA_036268015.1 Solirubrobacteraceae bacterium
TGCCGAGCGACGCCCGCCGGTTCGACTCCCCACGCTCGTGGATCACGTGCTCGAGCAGCTGATGGCGGTGGTTGAAGACGATCCACCAGAACGACGCGATCAGGAGCCATTGCGTCCACCAGCCGAGGCTTCCGAGGTCGCCGAGCACGCGGAGCATGAGCAGAGCGACGCCGAGGAAGACGGAGTAGACCAACTTGGCGATCACCGAGCCGACCAGTCTCAGCGACCAGAGCCGAAACAGGGCGCGCCCGCCGTCGCCAAGCGCGGGCGCCAGGACGGCGACGGGCGCGAGCAGGAGATACAGCAGGGCAAGCAGGGCGGCGCTGAGCAGCCGGAGCGCGAGGAAGCCGAGGAAGCCGAACATCCCGAGCTCGCCGACGAAGATCAGGAGGAGCCCGCCGATCCTGGCGATCGTGCCGTTCTCGGTCCGGAACTCGGCCTCGGGCGCTGTCCCGGCGACGCACGTCGCGTCGTCGACAGAGCCGCAGAGCGTGCTGAGGAGCGACGGGGCGAGCGGGTTGCCGTTGATCGAGTTGCGCCGGGGCCCGTTCGCCGGCAGCGCGAGGAAGAGAGCGCCGTTGGTCCTCGCCGCGGCGATCGCGGTCGCCTCGGCCCGAGCGTCCGTGGTCGCCTGTTGGCCGTGGGCGCTGGCCCCGTCGATCAGGACGATCTGCCGGGCGGTCGCGCGGAGGGCAGGATCGAGTTGGCCGGGATCCTCGCACCAGCCGACGTTGCCGAACTCGAGGTAGCACCATGGCGCGCCGACGGCCGCGTCGAACACCTGTTGGAGGCCGTCGTCGAGGCTCCGGGCCGGCTGGGTCGGGTCGCCGGTCGCGCTGGCCGCGAGGACGCCGAGACTCGCCTGGTTGGCGAGCTGGCTGACCGCGCCGACGGTGTCGGCCGGATCGACGATCACCCAGAGACCGCCGATCATCATCGCCAGCATCAGCGTGAACTGGCCGAGCGTCTCGACGACCCGCCGGCGGATCAGGCCGTTGTAGAGAAACGTGACGGCAGCGATCGCGAGGACGGTCGCCAGCCACGGGGTGGTCAGGGCACGGTGCATCGACGCGAGACCACGCGTGACCGGTCCGAGCGTGCCGGTTCCGAGCAGGTTGAGCGAATAGCACCAGTCGAGCGCGACGATCAGGACGTCCGTGACCCAGACGAGGGCCATCCAGACGGGCGTGAGAACGAAGTCCTGGACGAGCGTCGCAAGGTCGTTCTTGAGGCCGCCGACGAGCGGCAGGTCGATGTGGATGTCGAATTGGTAGTTGTCGATCGGAGCCGGCGAGGCCACGACGCCGGACGCCGCGCAGTCGGCCCGGGCGCTCGCCGGCAACCCGGACTGCCGGCCGGCTGCGCATGACGGGCTGCCGAGCCCATTCGCGACGAGCGGGCCCGGCCCAGGCAGCGAAGAGACCTGCGCGCTCGGATCTGTCGTGGTCGCGCCGGCCGACGGCGACACCGTCGCCGGACCCGTTGTCCCGGCGGGCGTCGTCGGCACCGCCGGCGTCGTCGGCACCGCCGGCGTCGTCGGGACCGCCGGCGTCGTCGGCCCAGACCCCTTCGCCCGCCCACCGGCCTTCACCCGCCCACCGGCCTTCGCCGGTCCGGCGGGCGCGGCCTGCGCGGCCGGAGCCACCGGCCTGGCGTCGGCGGTCGGGGCTGCGTGACCGTGGCTCGGACTTGGGGCGGCGGTCGCATTGCCGGCGTTTGCCCGCGGCACCCGCTTGGCCTGACTGTCGGCCGGATGTGTGGTCCCGGCGACGGGTGCCGCGACGGCCGGCGCGGCCCCCAGGCACAGGACGACGTTGATCGCGAGCACGATCGCGCCCGCGCCCGCGGCAAACCCGCGGACGGGATTCGGCAGGTCAGCGCGACGTCTCATCCGACTCGGCCCCGGTCAGCGCGACGACTCATCCGAGTCGGCCGGCGGCGTGGTCGAGAGTGCGCGGAGCAGCCACGGCGCGACGACGTCGACCTGGACGGCTTCGACCCGGCCGCGATGGTCGCGCATCAGGCAGCGTCCGGCGTCGAACTCGAGCAGGCTGCGGCGAAGCGGCTGGTCGTCGGGATCGAGGTCGAGCAGACTCAGGGCCCGCGCGGCTTCGTTCTCGCTGCGCAGGCCGAAGACGAATGTCGCGCCGATCAGGTTCTCGAGCGAGTCCCGGCCGTCGAGCAGCGTGTCGCTGACCAGCTGGGTCGAGATGATCGGGACCGCCAGCTCCGATCGACCCATCCGCTGGAGCGAGGCCAGCAGCATCCGGCCGACCGGGTCGCCGAGCAGCCGCCAGCCCTCGTCGAAGCTGAACAGCTTGAGGCGGTTGCGCTCGGCGGCCATCAGCTGCATCGCGAACATCGCGATCAGGCGGACGATCTGCTCGCCGACGCGCTCGGCGACCGAGTAGTCGCGGCGCGGCGTCCCGGGTTGGGGACCCGGGAGGTCGCGGATCGGGATGTAGGTGACCTGCCGGCCGCCGACCGGCGACAGACGTACGTCGGGGTCGGCGAAGCCCAGCTGGGTCAGGCCGGCCCGGGCGTAGACGGCGAGCGTCTTGGCGACCTGGCGGTCGATCTCGTCACCGGCCGAAAGGGCTCTCACGACCTCGAAGCAGGTCGGCTCGTCAGCGCCCCGGACGACGGCATCGACGGCCGTCACGACCGATGTCTCCCAGGCTGCGTCAGACCGGGCTGGAAGGAGATCGCAGAGAAACGAGACGGCCGCGTCGTGACGCATGTGGTCGGGTGCGACACGGAGCGGGTCGAGCATCCCCCGGAGAGCCCGGTCCGGCCGCAGCGCGATCGTCTCGACATGCGGTGCGACGTCGTCGAGCCGATGCATCTGGTGGTCACCCTTCGGATCGCAGTCGATGATCCGCGCGCCGAGCAGGAAGCCCTCGTAGAGCAGCTTCTGGTCGAGTGTCGTCTTGCCCGAACCAAGCGCCCCCAGGCTGAGGATCGCGGCGTTGCGGTCGGTGTCTGACCCTTCGCGGAGGTTGAAGCGGACCGGCTGACGCGACCCGCCGAGCGTGTGCCCCAGATAGAAGCCCCGTCGCGACCCGACGGCGTGGGTCCCCAGCGGCATCATCGCGGCGACCTGCTCAGGAGTCAGGACGTCGTCGTAGCCGCGAACACGCGTCCGCTGGCCCGGAAGATGCTGGAGGAACAGCTCGAGCTGGTCACCGATCGGCCGGTGCAGCCGGACCTCACCATACGCCCGTCGACACGCTTCGACACGTCGCTCGAGCTCGGCCTCGCTGTCGGCGGCGACGGCGATCGCCAGCGTCGCCCGCATCAGCGGCGGATGGCTGGCTGACTGGAGGTAGGCCAGCAGGTCGCGTGATTCCTGCGTGCGTTGATATCCGAGATCCGTCACCCCCTGATCGCCGTCGGCTTCGGCCCGGAGGATCTGGTCGGCATCCTGAACCCGGCGGCGGACCAGCCGGAGGGCGAGGTCGTTGGGGAGGTACCGGGCGTTCAGCGTCAGGTCCACGCCGAACGGGAGTGACTCGGGCGCCGCGAACATCAGCTCGAGGCGGCTGCTCGGGAACTCGGCCCGCTCGGGGAGCGCTCCGGCAACCAGCTGCGCCTGCCAGCTCGTACCGGACTCCGACTCGATGCGCAGCCTCCGCCCACGGTTCTCGACATAGCCGTCGAACCACCGCAGGAGGTCGGCTTCGAGTGGCGCGAGCACGGCTTGGCCGTTGCGTTCGAAGACGAGGGCCTGGGGTTCGTGGAGCCCGTCGACGACCGGCTCCCCCACACCGCGGGAGAAGGCCCGCCGGATCAGCCACTGAACTTCCACCGTGCGGGCGACGCGAACGTCGAGGAAGCCCGCGAGACGCGCGTGAACCTCGTCCGCACGGGCCCGCATCCGCTCGAGCTCGTCGCCCGCGAGGAGCCGGCGATCCGGCAGGGCCAGCCACTCGCGGAGCCCGGCGAGCAGAGTCCGCGGAGACCGGTCGAACAGTCCCGACACGTAACTCCCGACATCGCGCTCGGGAGGCTCGAGGCTGACCGCCAGATAGACGGCCGGCATCGACTGACCGACGCCGTCGGCGAGACCCGCGCGGTGCTCGGCGACGTAGCGCCGATGGGCGGCGTCGTGCGGACCGGAGTACGAGTCGACCAGATCGGCCGCGTACGCCTCGAGATCCCACGGCCGGGCCACCCGGATCACCTGGATGTCCGCCTCGACGGCCTCGATCGCGGCCAGCAGCCGGCCGAAGACCTCCTGTTTGCGCTCGCTCGAAAGGGTCGCGTAGGAGGTCGATGGGAGCGCGAAGAGCCCCCACGGGCCGCCGGCGCCGAGCAGGCAGTTGCCGTAGGCGAACGACACGGGCTGGCGCAACGGCTAGGCCCGCCCGGCCGCGGGCACGACCTCGAGCACGGCGTCGACCCCCAGATCGAGGGCGACGGGACGCACGAGGGGCCGACACGGACTGTGGGCATGCAGTGTCAGGTCGGCGCGGCCACCGCGCGAGAACGCGCCACCCGTCCACTCGGCCCGATCGTGGGTGTAGCCGACCAGAACCGCACCCGGCCCGCGGTAGCGCAGGCGGCGAAACCGCGCGTCCGATCCGTCGGGAATCAGCAGGATCGGCTCCGGCCGCCACCGGGAGTCCGGAGCCGGCGAGCGAGCGAGTCCGGATGTCCAGCGCGGAGCGATCGAGTGGAGCGCCAACGCCCGCGCCGCGTGGTGGAAGGGTCTGCCGTCGACCCTGACGATCGTCGCCAGCGCCCCGCCGAGGATCGGCAGTCCGAGATACCGGATGTACCAGGGAACGAGCCCAAGGATCCACGACACGGGTGGCAGCCGGCCGGCGATCAGGCAGGCCGGCACGAGCCCGCCCGCGTAGAGGATCCCGCGCAGCGGGATCCCTCCGGGGTTGAGCCGAATCGTGTCGACCCGATAGACGCGGCGCTCGAGCTCGAATACGGCGCGGAAGGAGCGGATCTCCATGTCTGTCAGCTGCTGCCGAAGAGCAGCGAGACGGTGTTCTGGAGGACGTCGATCCCGGCCGGGCTGACGAGCAGGACGGCGACTATGCCGATCGCGACGACGCCGACGGCCTCCTTGAAGTCGCGCTTGAAGACGAGGATCACGGCGGCTACGGCCAGGGCGAGCCCAATCAGGCTGAGGCCGACCTTGCGCCCCGTGTCGCCGGCCCGGCTGGCCGCCGCCTCGAGCGAGCCGCCGGTCGGCGTCGTGGCCTGTGCCAGCGGCGCCGCGGCCAGTGCGGTGGTCGGCGGGGCCGCGGACAGCAGGGTCAGGCAGAGCAGGGTCGCCGCGCCGACGCGGCGAACGCCGCTCGCGGCGCGGGCCCCCCGGCGGCGGGGGTGCTGCCGCGGCCTGCGTGACTGCGCGCCCGTCGATGTCGCCGACGGCGCGGGTTCGCCCTGGATGATCGTGACTGGTCGGTCGGCCATGCGTTGCTGCCTCCTAGGTCCTCGGGTCGGTCTGGATCGCGGCGACCAGCCAGCGACCAGCGGTTCGCACGACGTCCAGCTCGTAGGTCAACGTGAACGACGTGCCCTGTGCGTCGTGGGCGACGAGCGTCGCCAGGACGTCGCCATCCCGCTCGACGCGCGAGTTCTCGATCTCGTCGACCGACAGCGGCTGGGTCGGCGTCGAGACGACCGTCCCGGGCGCGAGATCAGCCGCGAGGTTCGCCCGCGAGCCGGCGAGGTAGTTGCGCATCGCGCGACCGATCACGGCGATCAGCGAACGGTCGCTCACCGCCCCGATGCCGCCACTGCCGAGACCCGTCGCGGCCGTGCTCACCGGCGGACCGACGAACGCCGGGTAGCGGCCGAGCCGAAGGTCGCCGTCGGTCGCCCGAACGACGTCGACCGAGAGGTATGCGAGCGCGGTCGCGCCGGTGTCCACCGCGACCGTGTAGACGTGCTCTCCCGGACCGCCGGCATGCGCCTGCACCACCTCGACCCAGAGCACGGTCTGCGATCCTCGGGCCGGCTGACCGAGGCCAAGGTCCGGATCGGTCGCCGCGTTCCCGAACCCCGTCAGGCCGCGCGCGTGCTCGGTCGGCGCGCTCGCGCTCCAGGTCATGTACCGACGGGCGAACAGCGTCGCGAAACCCTCGGCGCCGAGGTCGGCCGCCGCGACCCCGGCGACCCGGGCGGCAGGCGGGCGCGGCGGCGCGATCGCGAAGCGCGCGGTCGCGATGATTCCGACGGCCGCCGTCACGTACAGCACCCATCGCGTGACCGAGGCCCACACCCGCAGCCGCCACAGGGGCCGCGTCTCGAGACGCACATGCGCGGTCATCCGGCCAGACCCGGTCATCGTTCGAAACCGAATTCCTGTTCCGGGGACGGCCGCCGTGGCGGACGCGGCGCATCGGGCGAGACGCCGGGGCGAACCGCACCGATCGTCCGCGTCGCCGCCGTCGTCGGTCGGTCGGCGCCCGAGCCGACCCCCGTGTCCTGCATCTCGCCGGCCGGGGAGATCGTCGCCGCGCGACCGGGAGCGTCCTGCGGTCGGCCTGGCCGGGACCCCGACACTCCGGCACGTACCGGGCCGCGTCGAAGCCCCCGCGTGGCGCGACCGCGCCGGCTCGGACGAGATCGGGGCGAGCCGGTCGCCGGCCGGCCGGCAGTCTGTGGCGTCGCCTGCGGTGTGCTTGCGGCGCTCCGGGTTCGCGACATCGCCGACAGGGCGCCGGTCGCCGGGCTGCCGGTCGGGTGCGACGGCCGGCCGCCGGCGCCCGCCAGGGCGTCGTCAAGCCCGCGAGCGACCAGCAGGACGAGGATCGCCGCCCCGACGACACCGAGCACGAGGCGCCGCCGCCGTCCGCCGCCGGCCGGCGACCACTCGGCGGATGCGCCGTCCCCATCCGGCGGCGCCGTCGCTTCCCGATCGGCCGGCGACCACGTCGCCCACCCGTCCTGGACGTCCGGCGGCCAAATGCCGGACTCGCCGGGCTCGTACCCAATCTCGGGCTCGCCCTCGAGCACATCCGGGTCGACCGCCGAGCCGGCGCCAAGCGGATCCGGGTGACCGGTCAGATCGACGCCGTCGAGCAGCTGCTCCTCGTCCAGCACGCTGTACAGCGCGCTCGGGCGTCGGCGTCTCACCGGTCGCCCCGCGAACCGAGCCGCAGGTCACGGAGTCCCGCGCGTCGTTGGTGTGGCTGCGAAGTGGGCATCTTTTCCCTCCACAACCAATCCGACCGCCTCTTTTCGGGCGGGACAGACGTGGCCGCCGTTCCCGCGCGCGACGGGGCACTGCGGCTGGCCGGCCCGACCCTCCGCTGGGAACTGCTCCGGCGGCTACCGGACGGCCGCGGTCAGCGCGCCGGCGAGGCCGGGCCAGCGCGATCAGCGCCGCGGACCGGCTCGGTCGCGTCGATCTCCGGACTGCCCAGCCGATTGGGCGCCGTCTTGTCCAGCACGACTACCCGCGGCCTCAGACGAGGCTCAGGGGCAAGGCCGCGCCGTCAGTGCTCGAAGCCGCCGAACTCCGACTGCGCCTCGGTCCCGGTCCGCTGCCCGCCGGGATCCGACGCGACAGGCGTCCCGGTCGGGACCGACGACTCGCCGGCGGGTGTCCCGGTCGGCACCGACGACTCGCTCGCCGAGGCGCCCGCCGGCTGAGAACGACCGCCGTCGGACGACCTGACCGGGACTGGTGCCCCAGTCGGGGTGGTCAAGCCGGCGTGGGCCGACGACCCGGACGATCCAGACGACGCGGTCAACTCGGCGGTGTGTGCCGCCGGCCCGGAGAACTCCCGCTCGGCGACGACCGACGCCAGGTGCCCGTGGGCGAGCGTCATCCCGCCGGACGTCCCGACCCGGCTCGTCTGGCTCGTCGCCGCCTTTGCCACCGTAGACGCCGGTGACTTGGCGGCGACCGCAGCCGTCCGTCGGACGCGTGCGGCGCGATGCGACTCGTGAGCCGGCCGGGCTGCTCCGGGCACGCCCGCGCAGATCGCGTAGCTGCCGGCCGCGCCCGCGAGGCAGGCCGCCGCGACGCCCAACTTCAACACCCCGGCACCGACCGCCGACCCGCCGGCGACGCCTGCCGCCCCGGTCTCGGCGCCGCTGCCGACCAGGCCGAGCATCCGTCGCACGGCCAGCGCGACGCCGCCCAGCTTGCCGAGCAGACCGGCCCGGACGAGCGCCGGAGCCGGAAGCAGAGCCGCAACCTGCCTCGACGCACGGTCGAGCGCCCGCAGACGGCTCGAGCAGGCCGTGCAGTTCGCGAGATGAGCTGCCGCCCGCCGGCCCTGGTCGTCCGTCGCGGCCCGCGCCGCAAACGCGATCAGGTCAGGCTCGAGACGCGCGCAGCGTTCTCCGACCTCGTACTCGGTGGTGAGCGCCCGCAGCCGGCTGCGGCCGCGCTGGGCGACCTTCCGGAACTTCTCGGCCGACCAGCCGAAGCGCCGGCAGAACTCCGCGCAGTCCATCCCCAGACTGATCTGACACGCGAGGACCAGGCGCTGGTCCTCGGTCAGCTCGTCGGCGACCTCACGAAGCCGGCGAACCTCGATCCGGGCCACGACATTGCGAACGACCTCGGCGTTCGGATCCTCGAGCTCGCCGGCACCGGCCTCCGGCGCGTCGACCGGCAGCGCGGTCGCGATCGCCGTCTCGATCGGGCTACGCCCGCCGATTGCCCGCCGCCGGTCGTCGATCCGCGACGTGAACTTCTGCTCCAGGGCGTTCTGGATGTGCTCGGCGCTCGCGAACGGATCCCGCTTCGCACGGGCCACGAGCTCGAGAGTCGCCTGGCTGTAACAGTCCTCGAGATCCTCCCAGCGCAGTCTCCGACGATGGATCCGCAGCAGACGGTCACGGCGGGCGTCGGCGATTCGCGCGACGGCCTCTACGGGGTCTCTTCTGGGCGCCATGCAGACCCCATCCGACCGGGATGGCGAGAACGGGACAGGAGGCGCGGAGGGATTCAAATTCAGCGGCGAGGTCTGGGTTGGCGGAGTCTACGCGGCCCAGACCGTCGGTCAACAGCCGTCGCAGATCGGCTATGACCGACGCGGCCGACGCCGTACACTTTCCCTGTGGCCGCGCTGCCGTCCACGGACTCCACGAAGACCGTCATGTCGACCGGACCATCACACGAGACCTCATCCGGGCAGCTGATTCCGTTCGCCGTCGAGTGCTCTCGCGCGGACGCCGGTCCACTTGTCGCCGCGATCTCCGGCGACGTCGACATCGCGAACGCCGAGATCCTCGTCGACACCGTGACCGCCGAGACGAAGTCGGCGCGCAAGCCGGGCGTCGTGCTCGACTTCACCGCCGTCGACTTCATGGACTCGACGGGTCTCCGCGCGATTCTGGAGATCGCCCGTCGCCTCGAGGACGACGCAGCCGGACTCGTGCTGATGAACCCGGCCAACTCGGTACGCAAGCTGCTCTCGCTCGCCGGACTGGACGACCGCATCCGGGTCGCCACCGACCTGGCGCAGGCCGAA
>DATAUX010000290.1:0-16730 GCA_036268015.1 Solirubrobacteraceae bacterium
CGCGCCGCGACCCCCCAGAACAGCGCCGACCTGGCCTTCACGTAGCTGACGAACGCGTACGGACCGCTCGAGACCCGCTGATCGCCCAGCTCGAGGTGGAACGTGTTGATCGCCTCCCACATCTCCGCGCTGATCACGTCACGCAGGGCCCGCGCACCGTTCCGCGCCCGGCCGACGCACGACGCGACGGAGTTGACGTTGCCGGAGTCCTGGGTCAGCGACGCGATCGTCACGTCCCGCGACGCCATCCCGCCCTCCGGGACACTCGACCCCATGATCGCGAGCAGCGCGTCCCACGACAGGTTGACCCCGCTCGGATCCTCCGGACGCCCCTGAAGTTCGGCGTGGAAGACGCCGTCGAGCATCCGCGCCGTGTGCTCCGCCCGGCCGAGGTTCCGCCCGAGCCAGAACAGCTCGTGGGCGATCCGCGCCAGCATCAGCCGGCCGCCGTCTCCGACTGCTGTTGCTGCTGCTGCTGTTGAGCGCTCCACGAGTCGAGTCTCAGGTCGGGCAGCAGCGGACCCACCCGGTCGACGATCCGCGGCGCCGGCGCCTGCTCGTCGACGCCGTCCTCGAGCACCCACGTGTCCTTCGACCCACCGCCCTGCGACGAGTTGACGATCATCGACCCCTCCTGCAGCGCCACGCGGGTCAGACCGCCCGGGACGATCTTGATCGTCTCCCCGAACACGGCGAACGGCCGCAGGTCGACGTGGCGCGGCGAGAGCGCGCCGTCCGGGCCGACCACCGGCACCGTCGACAGGCCGATCACCTCCTGGGCGATCCAGTTCGTCGGATCGGCCCGGATCGTCACCTCGAGCTGCCGGAGCGTCGCCGGATCCGCGTGCGGTCCGATCACGACACCCTTTCCGCCGGACTCTCCGGTCGGCTTGAAGACGAGCTTGTCGAGCCGGTCGAGCGCGTGCTCGAGCTGCTCCGGGTTGCTCAGCAGGTAGGTCGGCACGTTCTCGAGCAGCGGCTCCTCCTCGAGGTAGAAGCGGATGATGTCCGGCACGTACCGGTAGACGGCCTTGTCGTCGGCGACGCCCGTGCCGATCGCGTTCGCGATCGCAACCGTCCCCGCCCGGTACGCCCGGATCAGACCGGGCACGCCCAGCAGCGAGTCCGGCCGGAACTCGAGCGGATCGATGAACGCGTCGTCCAATCGCCTGTAGATCGCGTCGACCCGGGCCAGCCCGTTCGTCGTGCGGATGTAGCAGACGTCGTCGCGGACGACGAGATCTGACGCCTCGACCAGCTCGACGCCCATCTGCCGGGCGAGGAACGCGTGCTCGAAGTACGCGCTGTTCATCGGCCCCGGCGTCCACACGACGACCGTCGCCTCGCCCTCCGCGGCCGGCGCGACCGCTCGCAGCGCGGCCAGCAGCAGGCCCGGGTAGTGGTCGACCGGCCGGACCCGGTACCGGCCGAACAGCGACGGCACGAGCCGTGTCATCGCGATCCGGTTCTCGATCACGTACGAGATCCCCGACGGCGTGCGGACGTTGTCCTCGAGCACGTACCACGACCCGTCGTCGTCGCGGACGAGGTCGCAGCCCGAGACGTGGCAGTAGACGCCGCCCGGCGGGCGGATCCCGTGCGCCGCCCGGGCGAAGTGCGACCGACTCGCGACCAGCGCCCACGGGACGACGCCCGCATGGACGATCCGCCGCTCGTGGTAGACATCGTCGACGAAGTGGTTCAATGCCCGAATCCGCTGCGCCAGGCCCCGCTTGATGTGCCGCCACTCCGCGCTCGGGATGATCCGCGGCACCAGGTCCAGCGGGAACGGACGGTCGTGGACGGCGCCGTCGTTGCCCGTCGCATCGAAGGTGATCCCCTGCTGCATGAAGATCGCGTCACGCAGCCGCCCGGCCGCCAGCAGGCGGTCGGGTCCGAGCCGGTCGAGCTCGGCCGCAAGCTCCACCGCGTCGACGCGCGGCGCCCCGCCGCCGTCGAATATCTCATCGAACAACATCGCGTCATTCTCCGTCCCGGCGCGCCCGGTCAATACCTCCATCTGGCCAAGCCGACGCCGCTCTGGATGGCCCGGATGGCAGACTCGACGCGCCTCGATTGCCAGACACGTTGACCGTAGCCGGTCGGCGACCGGATTGCGGCCATCTCCCACCCCTGACAGCCCGACGCCCGGATCGCGGTGACCTCCCGCCCGGACACGCCGATGCTCGGCTGGAGCACCCGCCCGCCGGACCGCGATCGCCTCCGCCGGGAGGGCTTCGCGATCCTCACGTTCGCCGCCCTGCGCGACCGCTTCATCGGCCCGGCCCGGGCCGTCCCCGTCGCCCGGGAGACACTCGACAGCCCGGTTGCACCCCTCCTCGAACGCTTCGCCGAGCTCCCCCGCGTCGCCCTCCTGGATGTCCGCCTCGACGGGCTCGGCGACGTCCGCGATCTGCTCGGCTACGCGATGGAGCCGGCCTGGCGGGCCGGCTGCCGGCTCGTCGTCCACGCCGACCGGACCCTCGACCAGCTCGACCCCGCCGACTTCGTCGACGAGTGGTTCGGCCATTCGTGGACGCTCGACCGGGCTCGCCACCTCGCCGGCGTGATGTGTTCGACCGACGCCGCCCGGATCGACGACCCGGGGACACCAGCGGCCGGCCGGCTCGATCCCCGCCAGCTCGCCGCCGTGTCCGCGCCCGACGGCGTCGTCCAGGTGATCGCGCCGGCCGGAAGCGGCAAGACGACGGTGCTCGTCGAGCGGGTCCGCGAGCTGATCCGCCGCGGGGCGAGCGCCGACCGGATCCTCTGCATGACATTCAACGCGGCCGCGGCGACCGAGCTCACCCACCGGCTCACCGCCGCCGGCGTCACGTCTGTCGCGGCCGCCACCTTCCACCGGACCGGGCGCGCGATCCTCGTCGCCGAGGGACTCCTCCGCGGTGAGCTCAAGCGCCGGACGCCGGCCCAGTGGCGGCGGCTCTGCGCGATCGCGATGCGCCAATCCGGCGAGCACGGCGTCTGGATCGAGCCGCCCGACGCCCGGGCCTGGGTCGCCGACCTGAAGCTCGGTCGCCTGCTCGACCCGGCCCAGTGGCGCGCGATCGCCCCAGACGATCCCCGGTCGCAGACCCTTGCCCGCCTCTACGAGCTCTACGAGGACGGCCTCCGCGACGACGGCGGCCACGACTTCGACGACCACATCTTCCTCGCCGTCCGGGCGCTCCGCCGGGACGCCGGGCTCCGCGCGCGTTGGCAGGCCCGCTTCGACCGGGTCCTCGTCGACGAGTACCAGGACATCGAGCCGGCCCAGGAGCTCCTCGTCCAGATCCTCGCCGCCCCGCAGGACTCCCTGTTCACCGTCGGCGACGAGGACCAGGTCCTCTACGGCTGGCGGCGGGCGAGTGCCGCCCGCCTCGTCACGCTCGACCAGGTCTACCCCGGCCTGCGACGGGTCGCCCTCGCGACGAACTACCGCTGCCCGGTCGACGTCGTCGTCCGCTCGGCCCGGCTGATCGCCTTCAACCGGCTCCGCTTCCCCAAGCCGATCGGCCCCGCACCCGGCAGATCCGACGGTCGAGCGACCATCGAGACGACGCTCCTCGAGTCGACCCAGGCGACCGCCGCGCACGCCGCGGCCGAGCTTGGACGGTCCTCCCGCGGGGAGATCGTCGTGCTCGCCCGGACGACCCGCCTCCTGCGATTCGTCGCCGAGGCGTGCGTCCCGCCCGGCGTGAAAATCGACGCGCCGGCCGAGGTCTTCGACGCGCGCGGAGCCCCCGCCGCGATCGAGGCCCACCTCCGCCTGGCCTGCGACCCCCGCACCGCGAGCCCCGACGACATCGTCACGGTCCTCCGCAGCCCGTCCCGCGGACTCCCCCCGGCCGCCGAGCACGTCGTCGCAGAGCACCTCCACGCCAGCGCATCCTGGCGGCGGGCGCTCGACGGACTCGGGCGCGACGAGCGCCGGCTCGCCGAAGCCGCGACCGTGCTCGACCGGCTCCGCCGGATCGACCAGGCCGGTCAGTTCGTCCGCTTCCTGCGAACCACCGGCGGGCTCGACGGCCACTTCGCCGAGCACGACCAGACGACGGGCGGCGCCGAGCAGGTCGCGCTCGAGCAGCTCCAGGACGCCGAGCGCGACGCCCGCGGCCGGACCGTCGCCGGCTACGCGGCCCACGTCCAGGCCAAGCGCGACGCCCTCCTGGCGATCCGCGACGAGACCGACGGGATCGAGCTGACGACGATCCACCGGGCCAAGGGCCGCGAATGGCCGACCGTGATCGTGTTCGGCTTCGACGCCGACCAGCTGCCCCACAAGCGGGCCCTCGACGTGAGCCCCGAGCTCGCGGCCGCCGGCGAGGGCATCGAGGCCGAGCGGCGCGTCGCGTACGTCGCCCTGACGCGGGCCAAGGACCGCCTCGTGGTCCTCGCGACCCGCGGCGCCGAGAGCCCGTTCCTCTGGGACGCCGGCCTCGTCGAACGCCCGTCCCCACCGCAGCCTCCGCCCACGCCGGCCCCGCCCGGCCGGCCGTCGACTCAGCGCGCCAGACCGCCGGCCGGCCCGCTGGGCAAGGCGATCAACGACATCACGCGGGTCGGCGCCGGCTACGCCGTCCGCAACAGCCCAAGCCGCTCGGTCGGGCTCCGCGTCGCCGCCTGGGCGCTTCGCGGCAACCTCGTCAACGCCGAGAACGCCGGCGCGACGGTTACCGTCCGGTCGCTCGTCGGCGAGGTCCCCGGAATCTCGGACGCCCAGATCGCCGCGGCGATCGACCGATCCGGTGCACCCGCGGACGAGCTCGTCCGTCGTCTGCCGGCGATCCGGCGGGGTGCCCTCGCCGCCGAGCTCGAGCGGCTCGCCGAGCCGTGACCCCGGCTCCCGCACGACGCCTGGTCGCCGCCGGCCGCCACCGCCCGGCTTCGATTGACAAGCACCGGCCCGGGGTAGACGGACCGGGCGCCCGACGGACCCCGAACGGGCCTCGACCGACTGATCTGGAGGTGGTGTCTCATGAGTACGGCTGCTGAGGTTCCGTCTCACACGCTACGTCGTCCGCGCGACCCCGTGGTCGGCATCCTCGGCGCGATCGGCGACACCCCGCTCGTCGGGCTGCGCAGGTACCTGCTGCGTCCGGACATCGACGTCTGGGCCAAGTTGGAGGCCGCCAACCCGGGCGGCAGCGCCAAGGACCGCCCCGCCGCCCGAATGCTCGAGGACGCCCTCGACCGGGGATTGATCACGGCCGGGACGACGATCATCGAATCGAGCTCGGGCAACATGGGCATCGGCCTGGCCCAGGCCTGCCGCTACCACGGGCTCGACCTGATCTGCGTGGTCGATGTCCGCGCCCACGAGACCAGCCTGCGGACGATGCGCGCGCTCGGCGCCGACGTCCGCGTCGTCGCGACGGCCGGGGCCGAAGCAGGCAACCTGCTGGCCGCCCGCCTCCGCCTCGTCGCCGAGCTCGTCGCCGACACACCGAACTCGTTCTGGCCCAACCAGTACGCCAATCAGTCGAACGCCGCGGCCCACGCCGCCGGGACGATGCGCGAGATCGACGCGGCCCTCGACGGGCCGCTCGACTACGTCTTCGTCGCCACGAGCACGACCGGCACACTCCGCGGCTGCTGCGAATACCTCCATGAGCGCGGCCGACCGACCCGGGTGGTGGCCGTCGACGCCGCCGGCAGCGCCCTGTTCGGCGGCTCCCCCGGCCCGCGTCTGCTCCCCGGGATCGGTGCCGGCGTCGAGACGCAGCTGTCGGTCGACGTCGGCTTCGACCGCCTCGAGCGGGTCTCGGACCTCGATTGCGTCGTCGGCTGCCGCCGGCTCGCCCACCGCGAGGCGATTCTCGCCGGAGCCTCGGCCGGCGGCGTCGCGATCGCCCTCGAACGCGCTGCCGACGAGATGCCCGCGGGAGCCTCCTGCGCGGTGATCCTCCACGACGGCGGAACCGGCTACCTCGACACCGTCTACGACGACGCCTGGGTCGCCCGCGCCCTCGGCTGCGACCCTGACCGGCTGGCCGGACTCGTCGCCGGACCGATCGTCTCAGCGACGTGCGCGACCGCCTGACCCGGTCTGCGCACGGCGGCCGCCCCACCCCGGACGCCGACGCCGACGCTGGCGCCGGCGGGGACCGGCCGCTGCGGATCGGGATCGTCGGGCTCGGACCGAAGGGCACGTTCGCGCTCGAGCGGCTGCTCGACCACGCCGGCCGGGCCGACCCGGCCGCCGCGATCCGGATCGACGCCTACGAGCCCCACCCGGTTCCCGGCGCCGGCCCCGTCTACGACCCCGGCCAGCCGGCCCACCTGCGGATGAACTTCGCGGCCGGCCAGGTCGACATGTGGTGGCCCGGGACGACGGCGGTTCCGCCGCCCGACCGAAGATCGTTCGTCGACTGGTCCGAGCACCACCGGCGGCCGTGCGACCCCGCGACCTACCCGCCACGCGCGGACGTCGGCCTGTATCTGGCCGACGGGCTGCGCGCCCTGCTCGCCCACGCTCCGCCGAGCGTCGCCGTCACGATCCGTCCCGCCCGTGTCCGCGCGGTCGTCCGAGTCGACGGCGGCTGGGTGCTGCAGACGACCGGCGGGGCCGACTTCTACGACGAGGTCCTGATCGCCACGGGGCACGATCGCTCGCCCGGCCGCCCGTTCGCCGGTCCGAGGCGCCCGCCGCCGGTCGTGCCGGCCGTCTTTCCCGTCGAGCGCCACCTCTCCCCGGACCGGGTCCCGCCCGGCGCGACGGTCGCGATCCGCGGTTTCGCGCTCAGCTTCATCGATGCCGCCCTGACCCTGACCGAGGGACGCGGCGGGACGTTCGCGCCACGCGACGACGAGAAACGCGACCGTCCAGAAAAACACGAACCCGACCTTCCGGCCACCTGTCTACTCCGCTACCGACCCGGCGAGGACGATGTCCGGGTGATCTTCCCCTTCTCGCGGACCGGCCGGCCGATGCTCGCCAAGCCGGCCGCCGGCCTCGTTCGGCCCGGCCTCGCGGGGATCGCCGACCGCGGGCGCCGGCTGATCGGCCGGCTCGACGCGCCCGTCGACCTCCGCCGCGACCTGCTTCCGATTCTCGCGGCGACCGTGACCGACAACCTGCGCGCCGCCGGGGCCGCCCCGCCCGCCGAGCAGGTCGATGGCTGGCTCGACGCCGCGCTCGCCGGCGCTCACGCCGAGGCCGACTCGCCGTCAGACGAGCTCCGGCGGTCGCTCACGGGCGCGGCCGACCTCCCGTGGGCGCTCGGCCAGGCCTGGCGCGACCTGTACCCGGCGATCGTCACCGGCCTCGGCGGGGATCGTCTGACCGATGCCGACTGGCCGCGCTTCCGCCGGCTCGCCGCCGAGCTCGAACGCGTCTCGTTCGGCCCTCCGCCGATCAACGCGGCCAAGCTGCTCGCCCTGATCGACGCCGGCCGCGTCGATCTGACCCACGTACGCGGTGGACGGGTCGCCGGCGACCGGCGGGTCGCCGTGCTGTCGTCCGCCCGCGGCGACCAGGCCGTCGACGTCGTGATCGACGCCGTCCTCCCCGGCCCGGGCGCCCCGGCCGGCCGCGACGCGCTGCTCCGCCGGCTGGTCGACGACGGCCACGTCCGGATTGCCGCCGGCCGCCGCGGGATCGACGTCGGACCGGATGGCGGCTGCCGCGGCGTCGACGGTTCGGCGACGCCCGGCCTGGCGGCGATCGGCCGGCCGACCGAGGACTCGGTGATCGGCAACGACACGCTCAGCCGCACGCTCCATCCCCTGGCCGACCGGTGGGCCCGCGGGGTCGTCGAGCGATCCCGCCGGCGTCCGACCGTCCACGAGCCGACGGCCGGCGTCGCCGGATGACGCTCGCGCAGACCCCGGGGGCCGACCCGTCCCCGCGGGACGCCTGTCACGGAGTGCTCGAGCTGACCGCCCGGCTCGAGCCGTGGGCCGTCGAGCTCTGCCGCGACCCGGCCCGGCTCGACGGGTGGCTCGACGAGCACTCGTCGCCGGTCAACGTGATCGACCCGTCGCCGATGGGTCGCAACGCCGCCGAGCTCGCAGCGGCCGCCGACCGGGCCGGCGTCGACCTGAGGATCTTCTTCGCCCGCAAGGCCAACAAGGCGCTGGCCTTCGTCGACGCGGCCGTCCGGCTCGGCCTGGGCGTCGATGTCGCCAGCGAGCGCGAGCTCCGCCAGACGCTCGACCGGGGTCTCCCGGCCGACCGGATCGTCGTCACCGCGGCCGTCAAGCCGGCCGGCCTGCTCGACCTGTGCGCCGCGTCCGGACCGACCGTCGTGGTCGACAACGAGGACGAGCTGATCGCGCTCGCCTCGGCTGCCGCGGCCGCCGACCGGACGGTCCCCGTCGGCCTGCGGCTCGCCCCCCGGGCGCAGGACGGTCGCCGGGAGACACGGTTCGGCCTCCCGGCGGCCGAGCTCCTCGGGCTGGTCGAGCGCCACTGGCCGATCGGCGACCCGACGCGACTGCCGATCGCCGGCGTCCACTTCCATCTCGACGGCTACGACCCGGCCGATCGGGTGCACGCCCTCCACGAGAGCTTCCGGCTGATCGACGGGCTCCGGGCCCGCGGCCACGACCCCGGATTCGTCGACTTCGGCGGCGGAATCCCGGTCAGCTACCTCGACGACGCCGGCCAGTGGGACCGCTTCTGGCGCGAGCACCGGGCCGCCGTCGCCGGCGACCGGCCGCCGCTGACCTTCGACGGCTACGGGCTCGGCCTGAGCGCCCACGACGGCGACGTCGTCGGCCGGCCGAACGTCTATCCGTTCCACCAGCAGCCGACCCGCGGCGCCTGGCTCGCCGGCGTCCTGGCCGCGTCGATCGACGGCACGGCCGGCGCGGAGACGGTGGCCGAGGCGGCCCGCGCCCGGCGGCTCGAGCTCCGTTGCGAGCCCGGCAGATCCCTGGTCGACGGCTGCGGGTTCACGGCCGCCCGCGTCGAGTTCCGCAAGCAGCGCGCCGACGGCACCTGGCTGATCGGGCTGGCGATGAACCGGACCCAGTGCCGGTCGACCTCAGACGACTTCCTCGTCGACCCGCTGCTCCTACGGCCGCCCGGCACAGCCCGGCCCGGCCGGCCGACCGGCCCGATCGAGGGCTTCCTGGTCGGCGCCTACTGCATCGAGCGCGAGCTGCTGACATGGCGGCGGCTGTGCTTCCCCCACGGCGTCGACGTCGGCGACATCGTCGTCTTCCCGAACACGGCCGGCTACCTGATGCACATCCTCGAGAGCGCGTCCCACCAGATCCCGCTCGCCCGCAACCTGATCGCCGGCGGGCCGGCCGGCGCGTCCGTCGACCCGATCGACACCGCCGGCGACTGACGCCCGCCGGCCGAGCGCCGGCCGGCCGCGAGTGCGAGGATCAAGCCGGTCCGATGGACCTTGGCCTGCTAGCGCTGATCTTCACCGCCGCGCTGCTCGGCCCGGCGCTCTCGCTGCTGGCCGGCGGCGCGATCCCGGCCGTCGTCGGTGAGCTCCTGGCCGGCGTGATCCTCGGCAAGACCGCCCTGCGGATCGTCGATCCGGCGAAGGCGGACTTCGTCCTGCTCTACGACCTCGGCTTCGCGACCCTGATGTTCACCGTCGGGATGCGCGTCCCGCTCCACGACAAACGCCTCCGCTCGGCGATCAGGGGCGGCCTGACCGCCGTCGCCGTTGCCGTGCCCCTGGCCCTCCTGGCCGGCTTCGCCGCCCACCTGGTCGGCGGAGGGCCGGGTCTCGTCTACGCCGTCGTGATCGTCTCCTCGTCAGCCGCCGTCGCCCTCCCCGTGATCGACGAGACCGGGCTGACCGGCCCGCCCGCGCTGACGGCGACGGCCTGGATCACGGTCGCCGACATCCTCGCGACGGTGGCGGTCCCGCTCGCCCTGACCCCGTCCCGGGCCGGCCACGCCGCCGTCGGCGCGTTGATCGTCGCCGGCCTCGTCGGGCTCGTCTACCTCGCAGCCGACCGCCTCCGATCCGTGCCGCTGGTCAGGCGGATCCGCGCCGAGGGCAAGCGCGGCCACTGGGCGATCGACCTGCGCTTCGCCGTGATCGTCCTCGTCACGCTTTCCTACATCGCCGATCAGGTCGGCGCCAGCCTGCTGATGGCCGGGTTCGGGACCGGCCTCGTCGTCGGCGCGATCGGCGGGCCCAAGCGCCTCTCCCGCGAGGTGCTCGGCCTCGGCCAGGGGTTCCTCGTCCCGCTCTTCTTCGTCCTCCTCGGAGCCAAGCTCGACCTCCGGGCGCTGGCCGACAGCTCGAGCGCCGTCGTCCTCGCCGTCGTCCTCGCCGCCCTGGCGATCACCGTCCACCTCCTCGTCAGCGCTGTGATCCGCGCGCCCGCAGCGGTCGGGCTGCTCGCGACCGCCCAGGTCGGCGTGCCGTCGGCGGTCATCGCGCTCGGGCTGCCGGCCGGCGCGATCGACCAGGGTCAGGCGTCGGCGATCTTCTGTGCGGCACTGGTCTCGATCGGCGCGTGCACGGCCGGTTCGGCGATGCTCCGGCGGGCCCAGGGGGTGGACGAGGGGCCGGCCGTGGCGCGAGAGTCCGGCGGGACCTCCGAAGACCGCGGTGCGCGTCCGTGACGCATGCGTGCCCTGCTGAGCTCAGCGGGCGCGAGCGTCCCAGTTGAGGCGCACGTAGTCGAGCACCGGATCGCCGTCGAGTCCGGCCTGCATCGCGTCGAGGAACGGGTCCCGGAGCTCGACCGGCAGCCGCTCGAGATACGGGGCGCAGATCACCGTCTCGAGGAACTCGCGCGGCCGGGGCGGCGTGATCGGGGCCGGCTCGAGCCAGCACCGGTCGACCACGAACCCGGCGGCCTCGAGCCGCCGGCGGGTGTCCTCGGCCGTCGCGTAGTTCCACGGGCCGGGCCAGCCCGTGAAGTGCCCGGCCCAGGCCGGCTCGCCGATCACGCGGTCGGCGAGCCGCCGCACCCGGTCGATGTTGCCGTGGCCCCCGCACTGGGCGACGAACACGGCGCCGGGCCGCAGGACGGCCCGGATCCGCCGGAACAGGAGGTCGTGGTCGGCGATCCAGTGGAATGTGGCCGTCGAGATCGCCGCGTCGAGCGGCTCGTCGAGCGTGAGCTCGAGCAGGTCCGAGCAGATCACCTCGACCCGGGTCCGATCGAGCAGCCGGCGGGCGGCGCCGACCATCGACGGCGAACCGTCGACTGCGACCACCCGCCCGTCGGGGAGCCTGTCGACCAGCATCTGCGTCACCCGGCCGGTCCCGCATCCGGCGTCCAGGACGTGCTCGTCGCCCGCGCAGCTCGACCCGGGCGAGGACCGCCGCTCCCCACTCCTGCTGTGGCGTCGAGACGACGTCGTAGCTGTCGGCGTTCCAGTCGCGCGGCCCGGCCATGTCCCTAAGCTATCACATACACGCCGCCGCTATCACGGTCGCCCGGCGCGGCTGTGACCGGCTGCCACGACAGCCGCGTCACGCCGACGCGCCGCAGCGGGACGTGCGTTCGCGGCTCAGCGGCTGCCGGCGCCCGCCCCGGCGAGGTAGGGGGCCCCGACGATCCAGCCGCCGAGCCGGTCGGGCTCGGCGTCGGTGTCGACGAGCGCGACCGGATCGCCCGGGCGGACCATGCCGGGGCGGATCACCCAGCAGTCGAGAGCCACTCGCCCGTCGAACTCGTCGCGGATCCGCCGCAGCACGTCGACGTCCTGGGCGCCGGTGTCCGGGTCGATCGTCGTCACGACGCACCGGGACCTGAGGTCGTGGATTCCGATCAGCGCGTCGCCGATCGCAAGCGCCCGGCCGGCCCACGTCCGCTCGGCCCCGGGCGGCACGTCGCCGATCAGGAGGTTCGGCCGCAGGCGGCGAACGTCCTCGCCGAGTGCGGCGACCGCGCTGTCGGTGGCGACGAGGAGGTTGAGGATGTCGAACCGCTCGGGCCCGGCGTATCTGGCGAGCTCGGCGTCGGCGCCGCCACGCTCGCGAACGATCGCCGCGGCCTCGACCGATCCCCACGGGTGCCCCGCGATCAGCGGTTCGCCGTCGGGTCCGGTCGCCGCCGGGATCGTGAGGAGCTGGTTGCGGCTGCGGCCGGTCAGCGGGCCCCGGTGGTTGCGGATATGGACCAGTCGGTCGCCGGCCAGACCGTCGGCGGTCAGCTCGGCGCTCGAGAGCGGCTCGCCACCGAGCGACTTGACCGGGTACCTCCAAAGGTTCTTCACGTACATACGCCTGCTCCTCAGTCGGTTCGCGCTGCGGGACTCAGCTGCCGGTGGACGCCGGAGACCAGCGGCCGGTGGACGACGGATCTACTCGAGCTGCAGCGGGGCGTCAGCCTCGTCGGGCCCCCGCGCTCCGAAGATCCGGCGGTCCTCGGCGGCGATCGGAACGTCGTTGATGCTGGCCTCTCGCCGGCGCATGTACCCGTCCGCGTCGAACTCCCAGTTCTCATTGCCGTAGCTGCGCCACCACTGGCCGTCGGCGTCGTGCCACTCGTACTGGAAGCGGACGGCGATCCGGTCGGCCGTGAACGCCCACAGGCTCTTGCGCAGGGCGTAGTCCTGCTCGCGCTCCCACTTGCCGGTCAGGAACTCGACGACCTCGTCGCGTCCGGTCACGAACTCCGACCGGTTGCGCCAGACCGTGTCAGGCGTGTAGGCGGCCGCGACCCTCTCCGGATCGCGCGTGTTCCACGCGTTCTCGGCCGCCTGCACCTTCTGCCTGGCGGTCGCCTCGTCGAACGGCGGCACGGGCGGGCGGGTCATCACATCCTCCTGGTCGGCGTCAGGGTCGTGCGCCACGCGTGAACGCACGACCCACAGCGTAGCAGAGCTAATGCTTGATCTTCTCTACTACCATTAGAGTCCTCGTTGCTGCATGGCAGAGCTTCGGTTCGCCACCGCAAGCGGGGCCTACACGTCTCCGTCGGCGTCGAGCAGCGCGGCCATCGCCGCGCTCCCGCGCTCGATCGCCGGACGCATCTCGGGGTTGAGGTGGAGGGCCGTGGAGTCGTAGTCGTCGGGCAGCGTGCCTCGAAGGTGGTCGTCGAGGGCCTGGAGTCGCGGGTAGTAGCCGCCTCCCATGCAGAAGATCGCGTCGTAGCGCTGGCCGCCGATCTCGTGACTGTCCAGCGTCGTCGCGTGCTCGAGATGCAGCGTTACCGATCCGTCCCGAGGTCCGGGCGAAATGCGGAGTTCGATCTCGTCAGCGCCGCCGCCGAGTGACAGCTTCAGAAACCGGGGCGCGTCGCACGCGACGACCGTCCCCGAGCCCATGTGCACCTGCTGGAATCGACCGCCGACGCGGAGCTCGCCGGTGACCGGGACATACCATCGCCGCAGGCGCTCCGGGTTCGTGCACGCGTCCCAGAGGTCCTCGATCGTCGTCTCGTAGACCCGCGTGAACGCCGCGACCCGAGCCGGGCCGGCCGGGATCGTGCGGCGCCGCAGCTCGGGATCGGGCTCGTCGTAGGTCGTTGTCACGCTCGTCATCTGGTGCCGCCTTTCGTGTCGGGATGCGACGAGGGTCCTCGTCGTGTGCGTATGCCTCGGGCGACCTCCACGCCGAGTGCGTCGAGTCGCTGGTTCCAGAAGCGCCGATACGGCTCGATCCACCGGTCGACCTCTTCCAGGGGCGCCGGGTCGACCGCGTACAGTCGCCGCGTCCCGGCGATCCGCACGGTCGCGAAACCGGCCTCCCGGAGGACCCGCAGGTGCTGGGAGACGGCCGGCTGGGAGATGCCGAACTCGGCTTGGATCAGGCCGCCGACCTCGCCGGCAGCCTGCTCGCCGTCGGCGAGCAGCTCGACGATGCGCCGGCGTACCGGGTCACCCAGGATCTCGAAGGCGTGCATGCCGAGACTATATCAGCAACTCCTTATATAAGCGACGCCTAACTGCCCGACGCCTGACAAGGCCTGCGCGGGTGGCACGACGAGGCGCTCAACGGCGGCCTTGACAACGTGGCCGGCGCACCCGGACGGTGGCCACAGCGCACCCGGACGGCGTGGTCACCGGCAGCGGACGCCGTCCGCATCCTGGGCGCAGGCCAGCCCTCTGGCGGCCGCATCGGCCGGCGAGATCTGCCTGCCGTCGTAGGTGAACGACGACGGCAGGGCAATCGCCGGAGCGAACCCGGCTGGGTCGCCCTGAGCGACCGCTTCATCGTGGGACGCCGGCTTGCCTGCCGGCCGGGCCCGGCTTCCGATTCGGGCACGCGGCTGGCCGGTTGCGTCGTAGCCGACCAGTTCGATCCGACCATGGCCGGGTACGACGACCACGAAGAACCGACCCGGCAGACCGGCCTTCCCGACCGTCGTCACATGGGTCTGCCGGCCGCCGTCGCCGACCACGGCGACGCGCGCGACGTCGGCCAGGACGAGGCCGTAGATCACGCGGTCGGCCGGCCGGCCGACCGAGTCCGCGATGACCACTCCGAACGGCTTGGCCGGCGACGGCGGCCGCCCGCAGCCATAGGCCGGCGCCCGTCCGTCGAAGCGCAGCTCGAGGCAGACCGACCCAGCTTGGCCGGATCCGGCCGGGACGCGGTCGATCACGTAGGTGCCGCGCGACGCGCGGCCTCCCGCGATGTGGAACAGGCCGGTCGCCGCGGCCGCGACACCGCCGGCCAGCACGACCGACGCGACCGCCAGACCGAGGATCCACCGCCGGTCGGCGCGTCGGCGCCAGACCCGCAACGTCCGGCCCCCCGACGGAGCCGCGGTTGCGGCGGCCAGCTGCCGGCCGAAGTCGTCGAGGTAGCGGTCCAGCTCGTCGGGGATCATCTCGTCGTCGCCTCCTGGATCGTCGGCGCGTCAACCATGTCGGCGAGGGTTGACAGCCCGCGGGAGACGCGCGCCCGCGCGGCCTGCACGGAGATGCCGAGGGCGGCCGCGACCTCGGCGTACGGGAGCTCGTCGACCACCCGCAGCCGGACGGCCGTCCGGACGCCGGGCGAGAGTGCAGCGAGCGCGACTGACAGCTCGGCGCGCAGCTCGTCGAGACCCGCGCGTTCGGCGATCGACGCCAGCAACTCCGGCTGGGCTGGCGGCCGCTCGAGCTTCAGACGAGCAGTCGCCCGCGTCTCGATCCGGCCACGACGGTAGTAGAGGGCGAGCTGCCGGCGGGCGACCGCATACAGCCAGCCGGCCGCCTCGCCGTCCGTCGTCCCCCTGTATCGCCGGTGGCCGCCGACGACCTGGGCGAACGTCTCGCCCCACAGATCGAGCGCGATCTCCGGGTCGGCGGTCCGCCTTGCGAAGAAGACGAGCAGCTCGACGCGATGCCTCGCGTACAGCGCTTCGAGATCGATCGCGGCCTGACGTGGCATCAGACGCACAGTTGCACCCGACCGTCGTTTGTGACAACGCCGGAGCTCAGTCGTCGACGGGCCGGCTTGTCGAGCGGTGGCGGAGCCCGTCGGTGATCAGCATCAGGATGCGGCGGGCTGTCCGGGTGCGCCAGATCGCGCCGATCGCCGCGAGGACGTCGTGAGTCCAGACGTCGGCCCGTACCGCACCGGCCGCCACGCCCGCGTCGAGCATTGTGGTCAGTGCGGCGAGCACCTCGCGGCGGGTGCCGGCCTGGAGATCTGACCCAGTCGACACCGCTCGAGGCGAGCTCGGCGGGCCGGTCGCCCAGCAGGTCGGCCGCCGCACCGCAGAGCTGCTCGACCTCGCTGCGGTAGGCGCCCTCGAAGAGGGCGTCCGCGCCGGGAAATGCCCGTAGACGGTCCCGACCCCGACGCCGGCGGCCGCAGCGACCGCGTCGAGCGACACCTCCTTGTCGGCCTCGGCGCACAGGTCCTGCGCAGCTACAGTCAGCTCAGGCGGAGGAAGATTCCGCTTTGACCAGGGAGCACAGACCCGACCAGGAAAGAACCGATGCCCGAGACCCCCGCCACCGCCCTCATCACCACGCCGTTTGGCTTCGACTCGACTGCCGCGGACGTCGCCGCGGACGTCGACCTGACCGGAAGGCGGGCGATCGTCACCGGCGGCTCGTCGGGCATCGGAATCGAGACGGCCCGCGCCCTGGCCGGCGCCGGAGCCGAGCTCACGCTGGCCGTCCGCGATCTCGAGACCGGTGCTCGGACGGCTGCCGAGATCGCCGCGACGACCGGCGGGCCGGCGCCCCACGTCGAGCGGCTGGACCTCGCCGACCGCTCGTCGGTCGCCGCGTTCGTCGCCGGCTGGACCGGGGCGCTCGACCTGCTGGTCAACAACGCCGGCGTGATGGCCCTGCCGGACCTCGTGCTCAGCGCCGACGGCTGCGAGATGCAGTTCGCGACCAACCACCTCGGCCACTTCGCGCTCGCCGTCGGGCTGCACGACGCACTCGCCGCGGCCGGCAGCGCCCGGATCGTGTCGCTGAGCTCGGTCGGCCACCTCCGGTCCGCGGTGATCTTCGACGACCTGAACTTCACGTCCCGCCCGTACGACGCCCGGCTGGCCTACGGACAGTCGAAGACCGCCAACGTCCTCTTCGCGGTCGAGGCGGCCCGCCGCTGGAAGTCCGACGGGATCACGGTGAATGCGCTGACACCGGGCCGGATTCGTACCAATTTAATGCGTCACATCGGCGACGAGACCAGCGCGAACGCGCCCGCGTCATTCCAGGCCACCAATCCGGAAATGAGGTGGAAAACGCTCGAGCAGGGCGCCGCCACCTCGGTGCTGCTCGCCGCCTCACCGCTCGTCAAGGGCGTTACCGGCCGGTATTTCGAGGACTGCAACGAGGCCGGACTGCGGCAGCCCGGCGAGCTTCGCGGCGTCGCCGATTATGCGATCGATCCCGGGAATGCCGC
>DATAUX010000291.1:0-9885 GCA_036268015.1 Solirubrobacteraceae bacterium
TCCTCGCCGGAGATCATCCGGTGGCGCTCGGGGCTCCAGCTGGTCTCGCCTCCCCCACCGGGTTCCTCGGCCGCCCGGCGTCGTCCACGCCGGCCGCGGAGGCGCTCGACGGCCATCACGTCGTAGAGGTTCAGACCGACCCCGACGAGGCGGTCGGGGTGGGCGCCGCCGAAGGCGGGGACGACGAGCTTGAGCGGGTGGACGAGGTGCGGGGCGAGGTGGACGAGGATCTGGCGCTCGAGCAGGGCCTCGCGGACGAGGCCGAGGTCGAAGTTCTGGAGGTAGCGAAGCCCGCCGTGGACGAGCTTGCTCGACCGGCTCGACGTCCCGCAGGCGTAGTCGCCGCGTTCGAGCAGGGCGACGCTGTAGCCGCGGGTCGCCGCGTCGAAGGCCACGCCGGCGCCGGTGATGCCGCCGCCGACCACGACGATGTCGAACTCGGCGCCGTCGCCGGCCAGGGCTGCGAGGGCCGCTGATCGGGAGACCACGGGCGCCAGTCTACGCCGGGCCGGGCCGCCGGCCGCGGTCTACAGCTGGGCCAGCTCGGCCGTGATCTCGTTGACGCCGGCCTTGGCGTCGGCGAACAGCATCGACGTCTTCGGGTCGTAGTAGAGCTCGTTGTCGACGCCGGCGAAGCCGGGGTTCATCGAGCGCTTGATGACGATCACCGAGTGGGAGTCGGAGACCTCGAGGATCGGCATGCCGAAGATCGGCGAGGACGCGTTCGTCTTGGCGGCCGGGTTGGTCACGTCGTTGGCGCCGATCACGAGGGCCACATCGGTCCGGGCGAACTCGGGGTTGATGTCGTCCATCTCGCGCAGCTGCTCGTACGGGACGTCGGCCTCGGCCAGCAGGACGTTCATGTGGCCGGGCATCCGGCCGGCGACCGGGTGGATCGCGTACTTGACCTCGACGCCGCGCTTCTCGAGCTCCTTGGCGAGCTCGCGGACGGCGTGCTGGGCCTGGGCGACGGCCATCCCGTAGCCGGGGACGACGACGACGAGCCGGGCGTAGGCGAGCTGGACGGCGACGTCGGCGGCCGTCGTCGAGCGAACCGTCCCGGCGTGCTCACCCGCGCCCGAAGCGCCCTCGACCACCCCTCCCCCGCCGAACCCGCCGGCGACGATCCCGGGAATCGAGCGGTTCATCGCCTCGGCCATCAGGTTCGTGAGGATCGTCCCGGACGCGCCGACGATCATCCCGGCGACGATCAGCGCGGGATTGTTCAGGGCGACCCCGGTCGCCGCGGCCGACAGGCCGGTGAAGGCGTTCAGCAACGAGATCACGACCGGCATGTCGGCCCCGCCGATCGGCAGGACGACGAAGTTGCCGAGGACGCCGGCGATCAGCAGGATCAGGACGAAGACGAACCCCGAGTGGGAGCCGGCGGCGATCACGACGGCCAGGGCGACGGCCGCGGCGAACAGGCCGCCGTTGATCAGCTGCTGGGCCGGGCCTAGCGTGATCGGCTTGCCCGGGAGGAGGCCCTGGAGCTTGGCGAAGGCGATGTTCGACCCCCAGAAGGAGACCGACCCGACGATCGCGGCGAACAGGGAGAAGCAGGCGAAGTAGAGCGGCGTGCCGGTCGAGTAGCCGCCGGTGTTGCGAAACTCGGCCCACGCTACGAGGGCGACCGCGCCGCCGCCGACCCCGTTGAAGAGGGCGACCATCTGGGGCATCGCGGTCATCTTCACCTGACGGGCGGCGGGCACGCCGACGGCGGTGCCGATCGCGACGCCGAGGACGATCAGCCCCCAGTTGCCCTCGCCCCGGTTGAGCAGGGTCGCGATCACCGCGACGCCCATCCCGACGGCGGCGATCCGGTTGCCGCGGACCGCGGTCGACGGGCCGGTCAGGCCGGACAGCCCGTAGATGAAGAGACCGAAGGCGACGATGTAGAGGACGTCGAGGAAGTTCGCGTCCTGGAGGAACGCCCCGAGGATCACTTGTCCTGCCCGTCCTCGGGCGCGGCCGGGGGCGTCGGCTTGCGCTTGAACATCGCGAGCATCCGGTCGGTGACGAGGAAGCCGCCGACGACGTTGATCGTGCCGAAGGCGATCGCGATCACGAGGATCACCTTGTTGAGGAACCCGTTGCCGGAGAAGCCGATCACGAGCAGGCCGGCGAGGACGACGATCCCGTGGATCGCGTTGGTCCCGCTCATCAGCGGCGTGTGCAGGGTGTTCGGGACCTTCGAGATCACGGCGAAGCCGATGAATCCGGCGAGCACGAGGATCGCGAGGTTGGTGACGAGCTCGCTCGGCATCAGTCGGCTCCCTCCTTCTCGGCGGCTTCGACGGTCGCCCGGGCCCGGTCGTTGACGATCTCGCCGTCGCGGACGATCGCCGCGCCGGAGACGATCGCGTCGTCCCAGTCGAGCGCGAGCTGGCCGTCGTCGCCGAGGAACAGCTCGAGCAGGGCCGACACGTTGCGGGCATAGAGCTGGGACGCGTGTTCGGGCATCTCGGCCGCCAGGTTCAGCGGGCTCGTGATCGTGACGTCGTGGACGACGACGGTCTCGCCCGGCACGGTCAGCTCGCAGTTGCCGCCGGCCTCGCCGGCGAGGTCGACGATCACGCTGCCGGCCTTCATCCCGCGGACGGACTCGGCCGTGACCAGACGCGGGGCGGGCCGGCCGGGGACGAGCGCCGTGGTGATCACGACGTCGAAGTTCTTGATCGCGTCGACCAGGGCCTTCTGCTGCTGGGTCTTCTCGTCGTCGGTCAGCTCCCGGGCGTAGCCACCCTCACCGGCCGCGTCGATCCCCAGATCGAGCCACTTGGCGCCGAGCGACTGAACCTGCTCGGCGACCTCCGGACGCACGTCGTAGCCGGTCGTCTGGGCGCCGAGCCGCCTTGCCGTCGCCAGCGCCTGGAGGCCGGCGACGCCGACGCCGAGGACGAGCACCTTGGCCGGAGGGATCGTCCCGGCGGCGGTCATCAGCATCGGGTAGAAGCGGCCCATCTTCTCGGCGCCGAGCAGGGCCGCCCGGTAGCCGGCGACGTTCGACTGCGACGAGAGGGCGTCCATCGCCTGGGCGCGGGAGATCCGGGGGATCGACTCCATCGCGAAGGCGGTGGCATGAGCAGCGGCCAGTGCCCGGGTCGTCTTCGGTTGGGTCAGGGGCGCGAGAAAAGCGATCAGGAGGGTTCCGCTCCCGAGCATCCCGATCTCGGACTCGGCCGGCGGTGCGACCTTGACGACGACATCGGCCGCCCAGACCGACTTCGCGTCGCCGAGCCTGGCGCCGGCGGCCTCGTACAGCGCGTCGGGGATGATCGCCCGCTCGCCGGCGCCGGCCTGGACGAGGACGTCGAGGCCGCGGCCGGTCAGCTTGCGGACGACCTCGGGGACGAGCGCCACGCGGCGCTCGCCGTCCGCGATCTCGGTTGGTACGCCCACGACCATGCGCGAACCCTAACCGTTGATCGGAAAGGGCCTCTGGGCGAGACCGGTGAGCGCCTGGGCGGTGACCCATACGGGCGTCTGGGTCGTCGTCGCCGAGTAGCGGACGCTGCCGTCGGTGACCGACAGGCCGGCGAGGTAGGTCAGCGGGCTGTCGGACCCGTGGCGCGTCGTGCGCGACGGGACCCGGCCGGCGGCGACCAGCCCCTGGATCGCCCAGGCCGTCGACTGGGCGTTGGACGGGCCGCCGGGCTGGAGCGGGAAGCCGCCGTCGGGGTTCTGCTCGCCGGCGATGTACGCCCCGGCGCGAGCGACCGCGCCCTTGCGGGGGGCGCCGCCGGCGACGAGTCCCTGGAGCGCGCCGGCCGTGTCGTCGATCCCGCTGCCGCCGCCCTGGCCGGCGAAGTTGAAGCCGCCGTCGGCGTTCTGCTGGTGGGTCAGCCAGACCCGGGCGCGGCGGATCGCCGTGCTCGACGCGGGCGTGCCGGCGGCCCGGAGGGCGAGGATCCCGAAAGCCGTCTGGTTGACGAGCCGGCCGAACGATCCGTCCTTCTGCTGGGCCGTGCGCAGCGACTTGAGCATCGCCGCAGGCGGGGCGACGTGGGCGGCGCCGAGCGCGAGGATCGTCCGCTCGAGGTCGCCCGGCCCCTGGAGGCTGGACGCGGCGGCGAGCATGTAGGAGACCGGCGTGCGGCCGTCGCGGACCAGGCTGCGCGGGTCGCGGCCGGCGGCGGCGAGGCCGAGCACGGCCCACGACGTGTCGAGCTCGTTCGACGGGGCGCCGGGCGCCCCGCCGAAGCCGCCGTCGGCGTTCTGGGTCCGGGTCAGGTAGATCACCCCGTGCGAGACGGCGGCCGGGGTCCCGAGGGCGAAGGCGACCGGGACGGCGAGCAGCAGGGCGACGAGCGAGGCGGCGGCGATCGGCGCGAAGCGGACGTCGATCCGGGCGCGGAAGCGGAGCAGGGCGCGGACGAGGGCGGGACCGAAGGCGACGCAGAAGACGACGTTGCCGATCGCGTGGGTCAGGTCGAACGGGAAGGCCGAGCCGGCGATCACGAGGTAGTGGTCGAAGGTCAGGTCGCCGCTGAAGGTGATCCACGTCGAGAAGTTGAGGATCACGCCGTAGAGCAGGCCGGCCAGGCCACAGGCGACCGTCAGCGGGACGCGTCCGAGCCGGCGGCCGCTGAGCCGGCCGAGACCGGCGCCGAGCAGGCCGATCACGCCCCAGGCGAACATCTGCCACGGCGTCCAGGCGCCCTGGCCGAAGAAGAAGTTCGAGGCGAGGGCGGCGACCGAGCCGACCGCGAAGCCGGGCGCGCCGCCGAGCACGAAACCCGAGATCAGGACGATGTCGGTCGTCGGCTTGACGTCCGGGAGGGCGGCGAACGCGACCCGGCCGAGCGCGGCGAGGGCGGCCAGGGTGGCGACGAGGGCGAGCACCTTGGCCGACGGGTCGGAGCGCTCGTACCAGGCGAAGCCGCCGGCCAGGGCGAGGCCGAGCAGGACGAACGACGCGGCCTGCCAGCCGATCACGCGAGCACCTGCGGGGCGGGTTCGCGGCGGAGCAGGAAGTCGGCGCCCTGGTCGGGCAGCAGGGCGCTGCCGGCGCCGCCGAGGACGCGGGCGGTCTCGGTCGCGAAGTACCAGCCGCCGCTGAGGACGTCGGCTGCCGGGGCGTCGGCGATCACCCGGCCGTCGGCGAGCATGACGACCCGTCTGGCGAAGGTCGCCGCGAACTCCGTGTCGTGGGTCGCGACAATTACCGCGCTGCCGCCGAGCGCCGCTGCGCGCATCAAATCGGAAAGTACGACCTTCGCCTCGCGATCCATGCCGCGGGTCGGCTCGTCGAGGCAGACGGCCGCTGGCGCGTCGTCGCCGGCGCAGACGATCGCCAGGGCGAGCCGCTGGCGCTCGCCGCCGCTGAGGTCGCGCGGGTGGCGGTCGGCGAGCCCGGTCAGCCCGGCCTGGGCGAGGGCGGTCGCCGACAGCTCGTCGGCGACGCGTTCGGTGAGGAAGTAGTCGCCGGGGTTCTGGAGCAGGAGGGCGACCCGGCCGGCCCGGTGGACGGTGCCGCGGGTCGGCTGGAGGAGGCCGTTGGCGTGGCGCAGGAGCGTCGACTTGCCGGCGCCGTTGCGTCCCAGGAGGGCGACGGTCTCGCCCGGCGCGATCTCGAGGTCGACGCCCCGGAGGATCGCCGGCCCGTCGGTCAGCTCGTGCCAGACGCCGTCGAAGCGGAGCGCGGCCGCCCGGGCGGCCGCCCGGCGGGCCCGGCGGGAGTCCGGCCGGGCGGCGGGCGCCTCGGCCGGCGGGGTCGAGTCGGGGAGCAGGCCGTGGGCGCGGAGCGTCGCCCGGGCCTCCTTCACGCCGGCCGGCGCCGGGCGGACGCCGACCCGGCGCAGGAGGCGGGCGGCCGGCGTCTGGAGGGCGGGTGCGTGGTCGGCTGCCCAGTCGAGGAACTCGCGGGGTCCGGCGTCGCAGACGAGGCGGCCGCCGGCCAGCGCGAGGACCCGGTCGGCGGCCTGGAGGCACCGCTCGAGGCGGTGCTCGACGAGCAGGATCGCCGTCCCCCACTCCTCGTTGAGGCGCCGCAGCAGGGAGATCAGCTCGTCGGCGGCGACCGGGTCGAGCTGGGACGTCGGCTCGTCGAGCAGGACGAGCTGGGGTCGGCCGGCGAGGGCCGCGGCGAGCGCGACGCGCTGCTGCTCGCCGCCGCTCAGCTCGCCGGTCGACCGGTCGAGGAGCCGCTCGATGCCGAGCGCGAGCGCCGCCTCCTCGACGCCGCGGGCGACGCCGGCCGCCCCGTAGCCGCGGTTCTCGAGCGGGAAGGCCAGCTCGGCCCGGACGGTGCCCATCAGGATCTGGGTCTCCGGGTCCTGGAGCAGGGTGCCGGCGACCGCGGCTACCAGACCTGGTCCGTGGTCGCGGGTGTCGAGGCCGCCGACCGTCACCCGGCCGGCGAAGTCGCCGCCGTGGAAGTGGGGGACGAGGCCGCAGGCGGCGCGCAGGAGGGTCGACTTGCCGGAGGCCGACAGGCCGGCGACGACGCAGAACTCGCCGGGCTCGACCGTGAAGCCGAGCTCCCGGAGGACCGGCTCGGCCGGCCGGCCGTCGGGCCGGGGGTAGGCGTAGGTGACGGCATCGAAGCGGACGGCGGCCATCAGTCGATCCCCCGGCGGTCGGCGAACGGGGCGAGTGCGACGGCGAGCAGTGCGACGGCGAGGCCGAGCTCGGGCAGGCCGAGCGCGACGTGGAGGACCGGGTCGGCGGTGAACGCGGCGACGCCGGCCAGGCGGGCGCCGGCGGCCAGGGCGACGAGGCCGGCGCCGGACGCGGCGAAGGCCAGGTCGTGGCGGGAGACCGGCTGCCGGCGGCGGGCCGGCCGGCGCAGGAGGGCGTAGCCGCGGACCTCGAGCGTCGCGGCGATGTCGAGCGCCCGGTCGAGCGCGCCGGTCGCCGTCGCCCGGACGACCGCCAGCCGCCCGTGGCGGGGACTGCCGTCGGCCAGCGGCGGCCGGCAGCGGCGGGCTTCGGCCAGGCGGCGGCCGTCGGCTTCGAGGAGGGGGACGATCCGGGTCGCGAGGGCGGCGGTCACGGCTGAGCGCATCGAGACGCGCCGGAAGCTGCGCAGGAGGTCGTCGGGGTCGACGGTCGCGGTCGCGAGCATGCCGACGGAGACGGCGATGTAGAGCTGGAGGCCGAGCACGGCTCCGTAGACGAGAGCTTCGAGGGTGATGTCGATCTCGCCGAACGGCGGGAGCTCGCCGAGGCGGGCGAGCACGGTCAGGCCGTTGCGGCTGATCAGGGCGTTGAGCAGGGAGATCGCGGCGACGAGGACGAGCATCGGCAGGGCCGACCGGCGCAGGTCCCGGCCGACGCCGGCCAGGCCGGCGGCCGTCGCGATCGCCAGCAGGAGGGCGACCAGCTCGACCGGGTTGTCGAGGACGACGGCGGCGATCAGCAGGCCGAGCGCGTAGGTCGCGGCGCAGCCGGCCCGGGCGGCATGGAGCGGGCTGGCCCGCCGCCGGTAGGCGAGCGTCAGCCCGACCGTCATCGGCCGCCGGCTCCCGGCCGCTGGGGTGCGACCTCCCGCGCGGGACCGGTCACGGGCTGGCGACCGGTAGGGGGATGCCGACGTCGTCTGAGATCGCCAGGGCGAAGTCGTCGTGGAGGTCGTCGGCCTGGAAGGCCTGGGCGGCGGCGGACACGCCGGCCGCGTCGGTGCCGGTGACGATCCAGACCGGCGGGTCGCCGGACAGCCGGACGGCGGCGACGAGGCCGCTGCCGGGGCCGAGCGTGCGGGCGGTCGCGCCGGTCTGGTCGAGCAGGGCGAGGGATGTGCCGGCGGCGTTGATCCGCGCGTAGACGCCGCTCGTCTTCGGCCCGGCCTCGAGCTGGCGTGCGGCCGGGTCGTCGCGGAGCAGCGGCCAGGTGCCGACGATCACGCGGAGGACGTCGTTGTACTCGGCGAGCTCGAGCCCGCCACGGGCGGCCGGGATCCCGTAGCCGGTCAGCTCGTGGGAGATCGTCGAGCAGGCCGGGCTCTGCGGCTGGACGCACTCGACCCGGACGGGCAGCTTCTGGCCGCCGAACCCGTCGAGGAAGGGTTCGGGGAAGGCGCCGACGACGGCGGGGATGTCGGACGAGTCGGCCCAGTCGTGGTAGTCCCACCAGACGTGGTCGTTCGGGTCGAGCTTCGTCGCCGCGGCGCCCTTGGTCGCCTCGACGCCGTTGACGTAGTAGAACCAGTCGGCCGGCCCGCCGTCCTCGCGTCCGCCGGCGATCCCGTCGATCGACTGGACGAACCCGCCGCCGTAGCGGGTCGTGACCTTGGCGTTGGCTTCGAGCATCCGCATCACAGTGTCGCTGCCGTGGAGTTTGGCGACCGGCATCTCGGCGATCGTCTTCGACCCGAAGTCGCGGGTCACGGTCAGCTGGACGCCGGCCGGCGGCGTGCCCGGCCCGAGACCGCAGCCGGCGAGCAGGAGGCAGGCGCCGAGAACAAGGCCGCGGGCGGGGGTGCGGGCGCGGGCGCGGGCGAGCCGCCGATCGCGGGAGAGCCGGCTGTCGCGCCGGAGCGGCCGATCGCGGCGGAGCGTCCGATAACGGGAGGGGCGGCTGTCGCGGGAGACGCGGCTGTCGCGGGAGTGCCGCCTATCCCACACGAAAGACGATCCGGCTGCGGCCGGGGACCTGCGTGGCCTGGACGTTGCCGGCGCCGTCGATCGCCTGGATGTCGAGCACGTACCGGCCGGCCGGAAGATGGCTCTTGAGCAGGTAGGAGAACGGCGTCGGTGGGCCGACCGTGAACCATGGGGCGTCGGCGATCGCGCAGGGACCGTCGACCAGCTTGGCCTTCCTGGAGCTGTAGACCTGGCACGCGCCGTGGTTGAGGCGCGTCAGCCGGAGGCGGATCGTGCGGATCCCGGACGGGTCGGCGGAGACGGTTCCGTTGAGCTCGCGGGGGCCCTTGCCGTGCCCGTAGTGGCGGCCCTCGGGGATCTGGAGGCGGGCGATCGGGGCGGTCGTGTCGAGCGTCCCGCAGAGGCCGTCGGCGCCGTTGGTCGAACACGGAGCCGGCGCCGGGTTGACCTGCGGTGGGGTCGTCGGCGTCGTCGGCGGGGGTGAGCCGGACCCGATCGGCGTCCCGCAGTTGCCGTCGTTGGCGTTGTGGACACAGACGACGGTCTCGGTCCGGACCGAGTTGGCGGCGGTCGCGGTGAGGAGATAGGACCCGGGCGTCGTCAGCGTGAGCGTCGCCTGGCCGCCGGCGCCGGTCTGGGCGCTGGCGCCGTCACCGGCCACATTGGCACCGATCAGCGTGGTCGGCGTGCCGCCGGCGTTCGGGTAGGAGACGACGGTGGCCGAGAACGGCGTGCCGGCCTGGACGATCGCCGGCGCGGTCAGGCCGAGCACCGCCGGCGAGACGTAGCCGGCCGGGCAGGTCGGGCCGAAGCAGTCGGGGAAGAAGAGGATCTGGTCACCCGGGTTCAGCTGCTGCTGGCAGATCCCGACCACGGCCGGGGCGTTGTCGACCCAGAAGGACCAGAAGGTGCCGTCGGTCGGGCTGACGGGATGGAGCTCGCCGATGATCGAGTTGACGTCGTAGTCGCCGAAGGTCGTGGAGTAGGTGCCCGCCCATGTCCCGCCGGTCGCGAGCTCGAGTGCCCGGCCGGCGCTCGTCCCGGGGCACGTGTGGGCGGCGACGGGATCGTTGGCCGGGTGGAAGGCGGCGGCCTGGGTCGTGACGACGGTCGGGGCGAGGAGCGTCTGGCTCGAGCCCTCGACGCGGACGGTGACGAGCCCGGGCGTGGCGGCGGCCGATGCGGCGGCAGACGAGCAGGCGAGGAGGATCAGGGCTGCGGCAACGGATCGACCTAGGACGCTTCGCACGAAGCAACCCCTTTCCACGAGGCTCGGCGGCTGTGGTCGGCGGCCCCGGCGACCGAGTTTCGAGGACCGCCGCCCGGAATCAGGCGCATC
>DATAUX010000292.1:0-3448 GCA_036268015.1 Solirubrobacteraceae bacterium
TGATGTTGACGAGGTCGGCGACGCCCCGCGGTTCGCCGCCGGCCGCGCTCAGCAGGTGGGGCAGGGCCGCGTGGGCGACGTAGAGCAGGCCGTTGAGGTTCAGCGAGATCATCCGGTCCCACTCGTCGGTCGGCGCGCCGACGGCCGGCCCGAGCAGCATCACGCCGGCGTTGTTGACGACCGTGTCCAGACGCCCCCGCCAGGCCACCGCCCGCTCGACCGCGGCGATCACCGCCGCCTGGTCGGTCACGTCGAGCTCGATCGCCAGGACCCCGCCCCCGTCGGCCTCGATCTCGCCGGCCAGCCGGTCGAGACGGTCCTTGCGCCGGGCGGCCACGACCACGCCCGCCCCGAGGCGGGCCAGCTCCCGGGCGGTGGCCTCCCCGATCCCGCTGCTCGCGCCGGTCACCAGCGCGACGGTCCCTTCAAGTCGGTCTGCCATCTTCGTCTCCGTTTCTGAGCGCCTGCCTGCCCTAACGTTTCAATGATGCCCCGCGTCTCCCCGCCCGAACCCCGCCGGCCGACCACCGCCGGCTCGCAACCGTCCCACAGAACGCCGCTGGCGGCGGAGACCGCTCCGAAAGAGCAACCTCGGCAGCCCGACCCGGACGCAAGCGCCGCGGCCAGCCCGCTGTCGCGGCGGCTCGTCCTCCTGCTCGCGGTCGCCTGCGGAGCCGCGGTCGCCAACCTCTACTACGCGCAGCCGCTGCTCCACACGATCTCCGCCGACCTCGGCGTCTCGGCCAGCACGACCGCCCTCCTGGTGACCGCATCGCAGATCGGCTACGCCGGCGGCCTCGTCCTGATCGTCCCGCTCGGCGACCTGCTCAACCGGCGGCGGCTCGTCTCGGGGATGCTCGTCCTGACCACGGTCGGCCTGGCCGGCGCCGCCGCCGCACCCAGCCTGGCCGGCCTGGCGATCGCCCTCGCCGTGGTCGGGACGACATCGGTCGTCGCCCAGATCCTCGTCCCGTTCGCGAGCTCGCTGGCCGGCGAGGACGAACGCGGCCGGGTCGTCGGGATGGTCATGAGCGGCCTGCTGATCGGGATACTTCTGGCCCGAACCTTCTCCGGCCTGGTCGCCCAGGTCGGCGGCTGGCGGCTCGTCTACGGGCTGGCGGCGGCCGGCACGCTGATCCTCTCGATCGCGCTCGCCCGCGCCCTCCCCGACGTCCGACCGGTCGCCGGCCCGTCGTACGGAAGGCTGCTGCGGTCGGTCGGCACGCTGATCGCCGGCGAGCCGCTCCTGCGCCGGCGGATGGTCTACGGCGCGCTCGGGATGGCCGGTTTCACGGTCGTCTGGACGTCGCTCGCCCTGCTCCTGTCCCGCCCGCCGTTCTCCTACGGGTCGGCCGTCGTCGGCCTCTTCGGGCTGGCCGGCCTGGCCGGGGCGATGTCGGCCCAGCTGGCCGGGCGGGCGGCCGACACGGGCGGCGGACGGCGGGCGACCGGCGTCTTCCTCGGAGCGATCCTGCTCGGCTGGGGACTGCTCGCCCTCGGCCGGTCGAGCATCTACCCGCTGATCGCCGGCCTGATCGTGCTCGACCTCGGCGTCCAGGGCCAGCACATCCTCAACCAGACGCTGATCTACGAGCTCCACCCGCGGGCCCGCAGCCGGCTGACGACCGCCTACATGGGCGGCAACTTCTTCGCGGGCGCGCTCGCGTCGGCAGTCACCGTCTGGGCGTGGAATCTGGGTGGGTGGTTGGCGGTCTGTGGTTTTGGGGCCACGCTCGCCTGCATCGGGGTGGTCGCTTGGATCACCGAGTGATGCTCGGGCAGGGGGACCGGATCGCCGGCTACGAGGTCGAGGCGGTGATCGCCCGCGGCGGGATGGGCGTCGTCTACCGGGCCCACCAGGTCGGGCTCGGCCGGTCGGTCGCCCTCAAGGTGATCGCCGCCGACCGGGCCGCGGATCCGATGTTCAGGGCCCGCTTCGTCCGCGAGGCCCAGCTGGCCGCGTCGCTCGACCACCCGAACGTGATCCCCGTCTTCGAGGCCGGCGACGACGACGGCGAGCTGTTCATCGCGATGCGGCTGGTCGACGGGTCAGACCTCCAGCGACTGATCGAGCGCTCCGGCCCGCTCGACGCGGCCCTCGCCTGCCGGATCGTCGCCCGGGCGGCGGCCGGGCTGGAGGCGGCGCACCGGCTCGGCCTCGTCCACCGCGACGTCAAGCCCGCGAACATCCTGCTCGCCGGGCCGGCCCGCGACCCGCACGTCTATGTCAGCGACTTCGGCGTCGCCAAGTCGTCGTCGGCCGCGGACGGCGCCCCGCTGACCCACGTCTCGGAGTGGGTCGGGACGCCCGGCTACGCGGCGCCCGAGCAGGTCCGCGGCGGCGAGGTCGACGCCCGGGCCGATGTCTATGCCCTGGGCTGTGTCCTCCTGGCCGCCGTGACCCGGCCCGCGTCCGGCCCGCGCCCGCCGCTGCCGGCTGCGGTCCAGGCCGTGATCGACCGGGCGACGGCCGCCGCCCCGTCGGCCCGGTTCCAGTCGGCCCGGGCCCTGGCCGGCGCGCTCGAGCGGGTCGACGCCGGCGGGCTCGCGGGTATGCCCGCCGCCGATCAGGCGACGACGCCGAACGGGTCGACGGCGACGACGGCGCCACGGCTGGTCGCGACCCTGCCGGCCGGGGGGCGGCGCTCCCGGGCGTCGGCTGACGGCGGGCCGGACGGGGGCGGGCCGGCCGGGGCTGCGGCTGCGCGGGCGCCGGCGGCCGCTGGCGGGAGCGGGGGCGGGGACGGGGGGGATCGGTCGAGGAGGTGGTCGGCCGTCGGGTTCGCGGTCGGATTCGTGGTGATCGTCGCCGGCGTGCTCGCGGTCGCGCTGACCCGGGGCGGAGGCGGCCGGGCGCCGCGGCCGGCGGTCCGGGCGCCGGCGAGGACGGTGCCCGTCGTCGTCACGCCGTCGGCCGAGGGGGGTGGGGACACGGTCTTCTGCAACGCGTCGTCGTGCACCCAGTCCGGGCAGACCGTGCTCGTCCCGATCGAGGGCGGCAGCTGCATCCGGGACGCGGTCGTCGGAACCTGGACGCGGCTCGACGCCGGCGCGCCCGAGCCGATGCTGATCTGCCTGCCGCAGGCCAGCCTGCCCCGGTCGACCGTCGGGGTCCGGGTGCCGACGCTGACCGGCGGTCGCCTCGACCACGTCGAGTCGGCGCTCGACCGGCTGGGGATCCCGTACCGGACGTCGGGCGGCGGGCTGTTCGGGATCATCTCGTCGAGCGACTGGACGGTCTGCGCGACGAGTCCGACTGCCGGCGGCCGGCTCCTGCCGGCGGCGCAGATCACGGTCTTCGTCGAGCACAGCTGCTGACCGGCTGGACGCGTCCATGCCAGGAGCGTGCATAACGATCGGCCGGGGCGGGTAGGCGTCATGGGGATGAGCGCTGACCGACCGGAAGGGTGGGCATGAATCAAGGGCTGGACCTCGGCCACCGACTTTT
>DATAUX010000293.1:0-13983 GCA_036268015.1 Solirubrobacteraceae bacterium
TCGGCACGACGACCTGGCGCTTGGCCGGGAGTTGAGGGAGGACGTCCTTCTTGAGACGGCGGACGAAGCACCGTCGCCGTAGGTGCCAGTGCAGCCGCTCGACGCTGTCGTCCCCGTGGAACTGGCGCGAGAACCGGCTGCCCGAACCGAAGTCGGTCAGCCGACCGATCGCCCGCAGCTGGGCGATCAGCTCGTCCGCGTGATTGAGCACCGGCGTCCCCGTCAGCGCCAGCCGCAGGCCGTCGCCCCTGACGCTGGCCGCCAGCCGCCTCACCGCCTGCGTCCGCTTGGCCTTCGGGTTCTTGCAGTAGTGCGACTCGTCGATCACGACCGCCCGTAGGCCCCGCCGGCCGAGTTCCTCCCGATGGGCGGCGACGATCTCGTAGTTGAGGATCACGAGATCGGCCTCCGGGGGGCGGACGCCCCGGCCGCCGACGACGGCGACCGATCGGTGCGGCAGCCACTTCGCCGCCTCCCGCTCCCAGTTGAGCTTCAGCGAGGCCGGGCAGACGACGACCGCCGGATACGCCGCGTCGGCCTCCAGCGTCGCCAGCGCCTCGACCGTCTTGCCGAGCCCCTGCTCGTCGGCGAGGAACGTCCGCCGGGCGTCCAGCGCGTAGCGGACGGCGGCCCACTGGAACGGCTGGAGCTCGCCGCCGAGTACGGCGGCCACCTCCGGGATCGGATCGGCGTGCGTCGCCCGTGACCCCCGGACGGCAGCCGTCGCCTCGTCGTGCTCGGCCCGCAACCGCCCGAGGTGGTCGGCCGCGTCCGGCGTCACCTCGACTTCGTGCAGGCCGACGAACGCGTCGAGCGCCGGGACGACCCACGGGTCGAGCAGCGCCGTCGAGCCGCCGCCGATTCCCGGCAGCGCGCCGAACGCGACGCCGACCTCCGGATCCCAGAGCACCTCCAGGCGCAGCCGCAGGCCGTCGACCCCGTCGCCGAGGACCAGGCGGGCCGGCGGCGGGTCGTCGCCGATCTCGACCGCCACCAGGCAGCGCTCCGCGCCCGCGTCCAGGCGGGCCGAGCGCTGCTCGCGAAGCTCGTTGGCCGCCGCCACCGTGATCGGCGCCAGCAGCAGCCCGTCCCCCAATTCGACGGACCCGGCCAGCAGCGGGACGGGCACCGTTCCCGCCCGCGTCTGGAGCACGAGCCAGCCGCGGCCGTCGTAGCGCCGTGTCGTGACCCGGCCGATCCACCGGTGCTCGATGCCCTCGAGCCACGCATCCACCTCGAGACTCGTGCTCAGCTCGGGAAAACGTCTGAGCACCTCCGCCACGTATGCGCCTGCCCAGTCGTCGACCGGCGCCCACCACTCCCGCTGCTCCCAGTCGAAGCGGCGGTTCGGAATCTGGCGGACCGCCGCCACGAGATGCGGGTCGTACGGGAATGCGAGAACGACGATCGCCGCTCCTCCTCCGCCGCCCGGGCGGAGCACGACGTTCGGGTTGGCGGCCGCGAGATCCATCCGCGCCTACGGTAGCGACGGCCGCCGCCCGGTCCTCAACCCGCCGCCGGGACCTCGATCTCGCGCTTGAGGATCTTGCCGGTCGGACCCTTCGGCAGGTCTCCGACGAACCAGACCCGCCGCGGGTACTTGTATGCGGCGACGCGATCCCGGACGTAGTCGCGCAGCTCGGCCTCGGTCACCTCGAACCCGTCACGGACCGCCACGGCCGCGCCGACCTCCTCGCCGAGCTGGGCGTCCGGCATGCCGAGCACCGCCGCCTCGCGGACTGCCGGATGCTCGTAGAGGACCTCCTCGATCTCGCGCGGATAGACGTTGTAGCCGCCGCGGATGATCATGTCCTTCTTGCGGTCGACGATGAAGAAGTACCCGTCGTCGTCGACGACCGCCAGGTCGCCGCTGCGAAACCACCCGTCCGCGTCGATCGCCTCGGCCGTCGCGTCCGGCTGGCGCCAGTAACCCTTCATCAGGTTGTGCCCGCGGATCAGGATCTCCCCGACCCCGCCGACCGGCGGTTCGCCCCCGGCGTCGTCGACCAGCTTCATCTCGACCCCCGGGATCGGCGTCCCGATCGAGCCGACCTTGCGCTCCTGGTCGGGCTGGTTGAACGACGCGACCGGCGACGTCTCCGAAAGGCCGTAGCCCTCGAGGATCGTGCAGCCGAACGCCGCCTCGAAGCCCCGCATCAGCTCGACCGGCATCGACGCCCCGCCGGACGCGCAGACCCGCAGGGTCGACGTGTCGTAGTCGCCGCGGTTGGGAACCTCCAGCATCGCCGAGTACATCGTCGGCACCCCCTCGAAGACCGTCACCCGGTCGCGCTGGATGATCTCCAGCGCCTTCGTCGGGTCGAAGCGCGGGATCAGGGTCAGGCAGCCGGCCGCCCGGATCGTCGCGTTCATCCCGCAGGTCTGGCCGAACGAATGGAACAGCGGCAGCGCGCCCAGCGTGATCGCCTCCCCGTCGAGCCCGAACAGGCCGGCCGAGACCTCGGCGTTTCGGGTCAGGTTGACGTGGGTCAGCTCGGCTCCCTTCGGAGCTCCGGTCGTCCCCGACGTGTAGAGGATCACCGCCGTGTCGCTCGCGTCGACCGCGGCGACCTCGTCGAGCGGCGACTGCTCGGTCATCAGGCGGACCAGCTCGCCCGCCCCGACCAGCCGGCAGTCGACGCCCGCCCGCGCCGCCCCGGCCTGCGCCTCGGCCGCGAAGCCGTCCCACGCGAGCAGCGTGCTCGCCTGCGAGTCGCCGAGGTAGTAGGCGATCTCCCGCTGTTTGAGGAGCACGTTCATCGGCACGACGACCGCCCCCAGCCGGAGGATCCCGTAGTAGGCGATCGGAAAGTGCGGGACGTTCGGCAGCATCACCCCGACCCGGTCGCCCGGGCCGATCCCGCTCTGTGCCAGCAGTCCGGCGACGCGGGCGGTCGCCGCGTCGAAGACGGCGTACGACAGCTCCCGGTCGTCGAGCCGGAGCGCGACGCCGGTCGGGTTGCGCTCGACGGCGGCGCTCAGCATGTTGGCGAGGTTTGTCATGGCGCTTTGAACGAGACGACCGTATCACCGGGGCGGGTCCCGCTTCGGGGTAAGCTGGTTGTTCGAGCAATCAATCTCAGGAGATGCCCCGATGAAGGCAGTCTGGAATGGGACGACGATCGCCGAGAGCGATCAGACGCTTGTGATCGAGGGGAACCACTACTTCCCGCCGGACGCGATCCGCGGCGAGTACTTCCAGGACTCGGCGACCCACACGACCTGCGCCTGGAAGGGCGAGGCCAGCTACAAGTCGGTCGAGGTCGACGGCCAGACGAATCCCGACGCCGCGTGGTTCTACCCGGCGCCGAAGGACGCCGCCGCGGAGATCAAGGACTACTTCGCGTTCTGGCGGGGGGTTGACGTCACCGAATAGACCAGGGTCGGCGGGCCGGGCGGCGGGCGGGGCGGGCGGCCGGATGGCGGGTTGTCGCATATGGTCTGGGGGTGGCCGACTTCGACGTGATCGTGCTCGGAGCCGGTCCGGCGGGTGAGGTCGTCGCCGGACGTCTGGCCAAGGCCGGGCTGTCGGTCGCGATCGTCGAGCGGGAGCTGGTCGGTGGCGAATGCGCCTACTACGCGTGCATGCCCTCGAAGGCCCTGCTCCGGCCGGCCGAGCTGCTCGACGAGGTCGCCCGGGTTCCCGGGGCGGCGCAGGCGCTCTCAGGCCGCATCGACCCGGCCGCGACGCTCGCCCGACGCGACGAGGTGATCCACGACCTCGACGACTCGGCCCAGCTCCCGTGGATCGAGAACCTCGGGATCAGCCTGATTCGCGGCTGCGGACGCCTCGCGCCGCCCGGCGACGGTGACCGGCGGGTGTCCGTCGGCGAGCGAACATACGAGGCCGGCCGGGCCGTCGTGATCGCGACCGGCAGCGCGGCCGCGATGCCGCCGATTCCCGGCCTCGACGACGTCGCGCCGTGGACCAACCGCGAGGCGACCACCGTCAAGGAGGTCCCCGACAGCCTGCTGATCCTCGGTGGCGGCGTCGTCGGCGTCGAGCTTGCCCAGGCCTGGTCGAGCCTCGGGTCCGGCGTCGTCATCGTCGAGTCCCTGCCCCGGCTGCTCGCCCGCGAGGAGCCGTTCGCCGGCGAGCAGGTCGCCGACGCCCTGCGGGAGCGGGGCGTCGAGATCCACCTCGGGTCCAAGGCGACCGGCGTCGGCCGCGGGGACGACGGCTTCAGGCTGACGCTCGAGACGGGCGCCGAGTTAGCCGGCCGGGAGCTGCTCGTCGCCGTCGGCCGGCGTCCGCGGACCGACGACATCGGGATCGACGCGTTCGGTCTCGAGCCGGGGAAGACGATCGACGTCGACGATCAGATGCGGGTGCCCGGGTACGACTGGCTGTTCGCGATCGGGGACGTCAACGGCCGGACCCTGCTGACCCACATGGGCAAGTACCAGGCCCGGGCGGCGGCCGACGTGATTCTCGGACGCGACGCCCGGGTGACCGAGGACGGAGCCCGCTCGCCGCGGGTCGTCTACACCGACCCGCAGGTCGCGGCCGTCGGCCTGACCCTGGCAGGCGCGCTCGACCAGGGGATCCAGGCGCGGGCGGTCGACGTCGACACGTCGGGGACGGCCGGCGCGAGCTTCTACGGTCGGGGGACGGCCGGCACGGCGCGAATCGTCGTCGACGAGGTCCGGGGCGTGATCGTCGGGGCTACGTTCACCGGGTTCGAGACCGCCGAGTTCATCCACGCGGCGACGATCGCGGTCGTCGGCGAGGTCCCGCTCGACCGCCTCTGGCACGCGATCCCGGCGTTTCCGACCCGTAGCGAGCTCTGGCTGAAGCTGCTCGAGGCCTACGGGCTGTAGGTCGGCTAGGCGGCGACCGGCTCGCCAAGCGGGAAGCGGACGCCGGTCAGCGCTTCGGAGACGTCCCACAGCCGGCGGGCGACGTCGGCGTCCGCCGCGGCCTGGGAGCGGTTGACGAGCTTCGGCGCGCCGCGCTGCTCCATGAATCCGCTGGGCCCGGCGAAGCTGTTGCCGGGGACGTCGGCGACGGCGGCGTAGAGGGTCGGCAGCGCGCCGCCGTCCTCGTCCTGGGCGATCAGGCGGTTTCCGATCGTCGAGACGACGTCGACCAGGCGCCGACCGCTCTTGAACTGGAGGTTGGTCGCCGCGTAGCCGGGGTGCGCGGCCGTCGCGAGGACGCCCGACCCGGCGATCGTCAGGCGGCGCTGGAGCTCGCTCGTGAACAGCAGGTTGGCCAGCTTGGACTGGCCGTAAGCGCGCCAGGCCCTGTACGGCTTGTGCTCCCAATTGAGGTCGTCGAAATCGATCGCGCCGAGCCGGTGCCCGGTCGACGAGACGGTCACGATCCGGCCGGTGACGTGCTCGAGCAGGAGGTTCGTGAGGGCGAAGTGGCCGAGATGGTTCGTCCCGAACTGGAGCTCGAACCCGTCGGCCGTCCGAGTCATCGGCGGGACCATCACGCCGGCGTTGTTGATCAGCAGGTCGATCTCGCCGTCCCAGCCGGCGGCGAACTCCCGGACCGAGGCGAGGTTCGCGAGGTCGAGCCTGCGGACGTCGGTCGAGCCCGGCATCGCCGCGGCCGCGGCCCGGCCCTTGTCGGTGTCGCGCACCGCGAGCACGACGCTCGCGCCGGCTCCGGCCAGCGCCCGGGCGGCGGCCCGCCCGATGCCGCTGTTCGCGCCGGTGACGATCACGCTGCGACCGGTCATGTCAGGGATCTGGGTGGTGCTCCACGAAGTAGTCATGGACAACAATGTAGACGATGCAAACAATGATGTCAATGGCCACTTCAATCGACTAGGCTGAGCTCCCGTGACCGACCGCCCGTATCACCACGGCAACCTGCGTACCGCGCTGCTCGACCAGGCCGAGCGGACCGTTCGCGAACGCGGCGTCCAGGATCTGTCGCTGCGTGAGCTCGCCCGGGATGTCGGCGTCAGCCATGGTGCTCCGCGGCGTCATTTCCCGGACCGCCAGGCCCTGCTCGATGCGCTCGCCCAGGCCGGGTTCGCCCGGCTCGGCGGCGAGCTTCGCGGGGCGGCCGACGCGGCCGGCGACGACTTTCCGACGCGGTTGCGGGCGACCGCGGCCGCGTACATCCGCTTCGCGACGCAGGACGCCGCGCTCCTCGAGCTGATGTTCGCCGGCAAGCACCGCGACCCGGCCGGCGCCCTGCACGAGGCCGCCGACCGGGCCTTCTCGGCGATGCTCGAACTGATCGAGCAGGGTCAGGCCGACCGGGCCCTCGAACCCGGCGAACCCGAACGGGTCGGCCTCGTCCTGCTGGCGACGATGCAGGGGATCGCCGCGCTCGTCAACGGCGGGCTCCTCGAGGCTGAGCAGCTCGACGGGCTGGTCGCCGACGCGATCGCCCACTTCCTGCGCGGGTCACGCCCGGCTGTTTGACTCGGGCGCGCCGGGGCGGCCGGGCGGCCGGTTGGGCCGGGCGGGCCGGGCGGGCCGGGCGGGCCGGGCCGATGCGGTCGGTTTTGCCGGGCTGATGTGGCGGGCGGCCGTAGGCGGTCGCCGGGCATGCTTCGGAGAACAGTAGGAAAATCGACGTTTCGTGGTGGTTCGTACCGCGGGCCAGAAGGCCGCGAGAGGTGAGCCGTCGGCGAGCGTTGTGTTCTGTTTTTGCGAATTCGTACGAAACGCGACAGTTTCGTAGTCATTCGTACACAAACTCCGACACACGGGCGACGTCTCACCGCGAAGTCGCCGGCGGCCGGCCCTGACGCCCGTCGTCGGTCAGTCCGTCGGTGCGTCGGTGCGTCGGTGCGTCGGTGCGTCGGTCAGTCGGTCAGTCGGTCGGTGTCAGCTCAGCCGCGCGGGTCGCGTGCCGGCGCATCAGCTCGCCCTGAACGTCGTGGACGTCGCCATCGACCGGGATCCGCCGTTCCCACTGGCCGTCGGGCCGCAGCTCCCAGGCGTTGCGGGTGTCGGCCAGGCAGAGCTTGACGACGTCGAGCACTTCGGCCCGGACATCGTCCTGCTCGAGCGGGATGACGAGCTCGACCCGGGTGTCGAGGTTGCGCGGCATCAGGTCGGCAGACCCCATGAAGACAGTCGTCTGACCGCCCCGCTCGAACGAGTAGACCCGCGAGTGCTCGAGGAACCGGCCGACGATCGAAACGACGTCGATGTTCTCGGATATGCCGGGGATGCCCGGCCGCAGGCAGCAGATCCCGCGGACGTTGAGGTCGACCTTTACGCCGGCCCGCGACGCCTCGTAGAGGGCTTCGATGCACCGCTGATCGACCAGCGAGTTCAGCTTGATCGCGATCCGCCCGGGCGACTCGGCCGAATGGGCGTCGATCGTCAGGGCGATCTGCTCGAGGATCCCGTCGCGCAGGTGGGTCGGCGCGACGAGGGCCTTGCGGTAGCTCGACGGCCGGCCGAAGCCGGTCAGGTAGTTGAACAGCTCGGCGACGTCCTGGCCGAGGTCGGGATCCGTCGTGAAGAGACCGAAGTCCGTGTACAGGCGGGCGGTCGTCGAGTGGTAGTTGCCAGTCCCGATGTGCACGTAGTTGCGCACGCCGTCGCCCTCGCGTCGGACGACGAGGATGCACTTGGCATGGGTCTTGAGGGCCGGGTGCCCGTAGACGACATGGACGCCGGCCTGCTCGAGGGCCTTGGCCCACTCGATGTTCGTCCGCTCGTCGAAGCGGGCCTGGAGCTCGACCAGGCAGACCGCCTGCTTGCCCTGCTCGGCCGCCCGGATCAGCGCCGGGACGAGCGGTGAGTCGTCGCTCGTCCGGTACACGGTCTGCTTGATCGCCAGGACATTTGGGTCGGCGACCGCCTGCTCGACGAAGCGGCCGACCGAACTCGTGAACGAGTCGTACGGGTGGTGGACGAGGATGTCGCCCTTGCGCATCGCGCCCATCACGTCCGGACGGCCGTCCTCGGCCCGGAACCGAGGGTGTACGGGCGCCGCCCACGGCTCGTCGCGGAGCTTGGCGTGGCCCGGCAGCTTGACCAGCTGCCAGAGGCCGGTCAGGTCGAGCCGGCCGTCGATCGGGTAGATGCCGCTCTCGTCGACGTCGAGCGCGGCCATCAGCTCGCCGAGCAGGGCCTGCGACATGCCGGCGCCGACCTCGACCCTGACGACCTCGCCGAAGCGGCGGCGGCGGAGCTCGTCCTCGACCGCGCGCATCAGATCCTCGGCCTCGTCGGAGACCGACAGGTCGGCGTCCCGGGAGACGCGGAAAACCGCGTAGTCGACGATCTCCATGCCCTGGAAGAGCGAGTCCAGGTTGTCGGCGATGACGTCCTCGAGCGGAACGAACGTGTTCCCCTCGCCGACCGACACGAACCGCGGGAGGATTTCGATCGGGACCTTGACCCGGGCGAACGTGCTGTGACCCGAGACCGGGTCGCCGACGATCACGCCGAGGCTCAACGACAGGTTCGAGATGTACGGGAATGGCTGGCCCGGACCGACGGCGAGCGGTGTCAGCGCAGGAAAGATGACCCGCCGGAAGCGGTCGCGTAGCGCGGCTCGCTCGTCGGCCGAGATCTCCGAGACCGTGGCCAGGCGAATCTTGTGCTCGGCGAGCGCCGGGTACAGCTTGGTCTCGACGCAGTCGGCCTGGCGCTTGGTCAGGGCGAGGACCCGCTCGCGGATCGCCGCCAGCGTCTGGCGGGGGGTCAGCCCGGCATACCCGGGTCGGTCGAGGCCGGCGTCGATCTGGTCGAGCAGTCCGGCGACCCGGACCATGAAGTACTCGTCGAGGTTCGACGAGAAGATCGCCGCGAACTTGACGCGCTCGAGCAGCGGCACCGAGTCGTCCTCGGCCAGCTCGAGAACCCGCTCGTTGAACGCGATCCACGACAGCTCGCGGTTGAAGTACAGGCTCGAATCGCCGAGCTTCGTCTCCGGACCCGGGAGCCCCGCGTCCGGCTCGCTGGCCGCGTTCGCGCTCATCGCACGCAACCCGTCCGCCGGCCGAGCCCAGGCAATAGGCTCCGGCGATGTCCCGTCAGCTCTGGCTCCTGCGCCACGGTGAGGCCGAGCCGCACGGCATCCGGCCCGACGCCGACCGTGAGCTGACCGCCAAGGGCCGGCGCCAGTCGCTGAACGCCGGCCGAGCCCTCCGACGCCTCGGAATCGAGTTCGAGGCCGTCTATGCGAGTCCCCGCGTCCGGGCGCTCGACACGGCGCGCCTCGCGTGCGGCGAGCTCGGCGTCGACGTGGCCGTCCACGAGCCGCTCGGCGGCGGCTTCGAGCGATCCGCGGCTGCCGGCCTGCTCGACGAGTGCAGTGGCGATGGGCGTCTCCTCCTGGTCGGTCATGAGCCGGATTTCTCGCAGCTCGCGTATGACTTCACGGGCGGGCGGATCGACCTCAAGAAGGGCGGCATCGCGGCGATCCGCGCTGCGCCCGGCGAACTGCTGGTCGTCCTACGCCCGCGTGAGATCGAACTGCTCGCCACCGAGGGATGACGAACCCTCGCCACGCAGGTCGGCGATCGCGTCGTGATCGAGCTCCCCATCCGGCCCGATCGGCCCGACCCGCTCGGCTGCGAACCGGTAGCCGATGCCGAAGTGCGTGTGGATGTAGCGCCAGTCGGGCGACCACCGCTCCAGCTTCTGGCGGAGCTTGCGGACGAAGACGTCGACCGACCGGTCGCCGCGAACCATCGAGTAGCCCCAGAGCCGCTGGTAGATGAACTCCCGCTCGAGCACCCGGCCTCCCGAGCCGGCGAGCAGCTCGATCAGCTCGAACTCACGCCGTGTCAGGTCGATGCCCTGGCCGGCGACGAACGCCTGGTAGCGGTCGCTGCGAATCTCGACCTCACCGGCGATCACCGGCGCCGTCTCGTCCGGCGTCTCGAGCCGCCGGCGGCGACGGACGACCGATTCGACGCGGGCGATCAGCTCTTCGGGGTGGCACGGCTTCGACAACCAGTCGTCGGCACCGATCCGCAGGCCACGGACCCGCTGAGCGACCGTCGACGATCCGGTGCAGACGACGACGCCGAGGTCCGGCAGGGTCTCGCAAAGTCGGGAGAGCCAGTCCCAGCAGTGGGGGCCGAGCAGGGCGAGGTCGACGACCAGGGCACCGAGGCGCATCGGCGCGATCGCCTCCGGCGTCACCGTGACCGGGAGGACGCGCTGCTCCCAGCCGATCCGCTCGACCCGCTTGCCGAGGACCTGGAGGAACCCGGAATCCCGGTCGAGCACGGCGATTCGAAGCGCGGTCGCGCCTGGCTCGGCACCGCGTGAGTCCTTCACGGCGGTCCCCTCAGACGGGGAAATGTAGTCCGTCATCTCGCTTGCCAGTCTAGTCATGAGCCGGACCTGATCCGTTCTGGAGACGATCCTGGGTCACACGATCTTCACATCGCAAGTCAGCACCTTACGCGGATCTGCGGCCCCTGAACAGGCCGTTTCCGCGGGTCCGTGCAGCCGACTGGGGCCGGCAGTGAACCGCCACCGGCCCGGTCAGGCGGCGCCGTCGGTGCGTGAGTCGGAGAACTCGCGAAACAGTCCGGTGACGACGAACGCCGTCTGCTCGCCGATGTCGACGGCGTTGTCGCCGATCCGCTCGAAGCAGCGGGCGACGAGCGTCATCGTCATCGCCCATTCGCGGATGTCCGGGTCCTCGCCGATCTCGATCGCCCGGCGGAAGATGTCGCGCTGGAGCGTGTTGATCTCCCGGTCCTGGCGGACCAGATCCTCGGCCAGGGTGGCATCGCGGTTGGCGAAGGCGAGCTTCGACTGAGCGACCTCCGACCGGGCGAGCGTCCCCATCCGGAGGACCAGCTCGAGGACGTCCGGGACGGTCGGCGGCTCGTTGCCGCAGAGGGGGAGGAGCTTGCAGATGTTCACGCACTGATCGCCGATCCGCTCGATGTGCTTGATCGTGTGGAGGAGGGCCGCGACCAGCCGCAGGTCCCCGGCGACGGGTGCCTGGCGGGCGAGCAGCGAGAGGATCCCCTGATGGACCTCGAGGTACCGGCCGTCGATCCGGTCGTCGTCTCCGATCACCAGCGACGACAGCTCGACGTCCTGATGTCGGAGGGCCTCCACGGTGCGGTCGATCTGCTCGAGGACGAGATCGATCCCGTCGAGCGTGGAGTGCTCGAGCCCGGCCAGCTCCTCCTGGAAGTGTGGCCGGCCGGCCCCGCGGGGGCTAGCCGAACTTGCCAGTGACATATTCCTCGGTCCTATGGTCGGCAGGGTTGGTGAAGATCTGCTGGGTAGGTCCGACCTCGACGAGGTCGCCGCTGAGCATGAACGCCGTCCGGTCGGCGACCCGGGCCGCCTGCTGCATGTTGTGGGTGACGATCACGATCGTAACCCGCTGCTTGAGGTCGTCGATCAGCTCCTCGATCTTCAGCGTGGCGATCGGATCCAGCGCGGAGCACGGCTCGTCCATCAGGAGCACCTCCGGGTTGACCGCCAGCGACCTCGCGATGCACAGGCGCTGCTGCTGGCCGCCCGACAGGCCGATGCCGGCCTGTCCGAGTCGGTCCTTCACCTCGTCCCAGATACCGGCTCCACGCAGCGCCGACTCGACCTTGCCGTGGAGGTCGCCCCGGCCGGTGCCCGACAGTCGCAGACCGGCGGCGACATTGTCGAAGATCGACATCGTCGGGAATGGGTTCGGCTTCTGGAAGATCATCCCGATCGCCCGGCGGACGGCGACGATGTCGATCGACGAGTCGTAGATGTTCGCGTCGTCGAGGAGCACGCGACCCTCGGCGTGTGCGCCGGGGATCTCCTCGTGCATGCGGTTGATGCAGCGCAGCAGGGTCGACTTGCCGCAGCCCGACGGACCGATGATCGCGGTCACCTCGTTCGCGTGGAAGTCGAGGTCGACGCCCTTGACCTGCTCGGCCGATCCGTAGAACGCGCGCAGTTCCTCGAGACGCACGGAATGGGCCCGCTTGGTGGCCGGCGGCGCCGGCCTCGGGGTGCGGGCGCCGGCGGCCCCGGGACCCGGGGTCTGCAGGCGGACCGGCGCCGGCTGTGGCTCGAGGAGCTCGTCGGAGGGCATGTCAGCGGTCTGTGGCGTCGATCCGTCGGAGGTCATGCAAGGCGGCTCCTTCGCGATATCAGTCGGGCGAGCAGGTTGAGCAGGAGGATCATGACCACCAGGGTGAGGGCAGCCCCCCAGGCCCGGTTGATCACGGATGTTGTCGGTGAGAGGATGTCGTTGTAGATCTGCAGTGGCAGGGCATTCATCTGCGCGCCCGGACTGAAGGTCGTCTTCTCGGCGCCGCCGACCGTGAACAGCAGCGGCGCCGTCTCACCGGCCGCGCGGGCGATCGCAAGGAGTACGCCGGTCACCATTCCGGGGAGCGCGGTGGGCAGGACGATCCGGAAGATCACCTTCCAGCGCGGGGCGCCCAGGGCGAGTGCGGACTCGCGCAGGGAATTCGGCACCAGGGCGAGGATCACCTCCGACGAGCGGATCACCACCGGAAGCATCAGCAACGCGAGTGCCAGCGACCCCTTGTAGCCGGCCAGGCCCCGGCCGAGCAGGCCGGTGATGACGAGCGTGATGTAGATGAACAGACCGAAGACGATCGACGGGACGCCGGTCAGGACGTCGACGAAGAAGCGGGTGACGTTCGCGAACAGGCTCTTGCGGCCGTACTCGACCAGCCAGATCGCGACGCCGACGCCGATCGGTATGGCGATCGCCGAGGCGATCGCGACCAGCTCGATCGTCCCGAGGATCGCGCTCCTGATCCCGCCGATCGAGACGCTCTTGAAGAAGCTGGCGCCGGTCGGGTCGGTCGTGAAGAAGCTGCCACTCCACGAGCCGAGGCCCTTCTCGAGCAGGTAGTAGACGATCAGGACGAGCGGGACCAGGGCCAGTAGCGTGAAGCCGGCGATCACCGTCCGGGCCGCACGGTCGCGCCGGCGGCGGGCCGCGCTCGGCGCGAAGGCGGCGAGCACCGAGTTGGGGGTGGCGGCCGGCGTGCTCATATTCCGGGCGCCGATGACGCCGCCGTGTCCCCGCGGCCGACGGCTTTCCGGCCGGCGTTGCGACCGGACGAGTCGATCCGTGTCCCGCGGGCCGCACGCGTGACGAAGTAACGAGCGAAGCCGTTGACGATCAGGGTCAGTACGAAGAGGACCAGGCCGGCCGCGAACAGGGCCGACCGGTGGAGGCCGGTGGCCTCGCCGAACTCGTTGGCGACGACGGCCGCCAGGGTGTAGCCCTGGCCGAAGAGGTGGTGGCCGAGGACCGGGTCGTCGCCGATCAGGATCGTCACGGCGATCGTCTCGCCGATCGCCCGGCCGAGGCCGAGCATCGCGCCGCCGACGATGCCCGACCGGCAGTACGGGATCACGGCGAGCCGGATCATCTCCCAGCGGGTCGCCCCCAGGCCGAGCGCGGCCTCCTTGTGGTCGGCCGGCACCGTTGCCATGACCTCGCGGGAGATCGCGCTGACGATCGGCAGGATCATGATCGCGAGGACGAGACCGGTGATGAAGTCGTTGGGAATCGTCACGGATCCGCCGCCGAAGAATGGGACGAACGACAGCTTCGCGGCGACCCACTTCTCGGCCGGCTCGAGCTTCGGAGCCAGGAAGAAGAGTCCCCAGAGGCCGTAGACGACCGACGGGACGGCAGCCAGCAGCTCGATCAGGAGCGTGACCGGGGTGCGGATTCTCCGGGGACAGAGCTCGGTGATGTAGAGGGCGGTCGCGACGGCGATCGGCACGCCGATGATCAGCGCGAGGACGGCCGTCACGAGGGTCCCGACGAGCAGCGGCAGAGCGCCGTATTGGTCGAGGCTGACGTTCCAGTTATTGTCGAACGCGAAGCCGAAGACGCCGAACTTCGAGAACGCCGGATGGGCCTGGCCGGTCAGCGCGACGAAGAAGTAGACAATCAGGATCAGGATCAGCGCGGCAAGCGACGTCAGGCCATACCTGAGGACGCGATCCGGCAGCCGGGCGAGCGGTGACCGCTCGAGAAACGAGCGGTCACCGGTCGGTAGGGATGCTGCTTCCATCAATTCGGCGTCCTAGGAGGCG
>DATAUX010000294.1:0-3605 GCA_036268015.1 Solirubrobacteraceae bacterium
TGTCGAGGCCTTCGGATGAGGTGATCGGAGTGCTCATGCTGTGACTCCTTCCCGGATCAGCCGGTGGTTGTGGGGCCGGGGATCCAGTTCGTCCCGGCGAGCGGTACGCGGGCCATCGCCGAGGCCTCGACCGTCAACGCGACGAGGTCCTCGGGCTCGAGGTTGTGGAGGTGGGACTTTCCGCACGCCCGGGCGATCGTCTGCGCCTCGAGCGTCAGGACTCCCAGCCAGTTCGCGATCCGCTGGGCGCCGACCTGCGGGTCCAGGCGCGCGGCCAGGTCGGGATCCTGCGTGGAGATCCCGGCCGGATCGCGGCCCTCGTGCCAGGCGTCGTAGGCCCCGGGGATCGTCCCCATCGCGGCGTAGTCGCCGGTCAGACCGGGCGCGTTGTCGCCGAGCGCGATCAGCGCGCCGACGCCGACCGAAACCGCGTCGGCGCCCAGGGCGATCGCCTTGGCGACGTCGGCGCCGTTGCGCACGCCGCCGGAGACGACCAGCTGCACCTCCCGGCGGACGCCGAGCTCGGTCAGCGCCTCGACCGCCGGCCGGATCGCCGCGAGGATCGGAATCCCGACGTGTTCGATGAAGACCTCCTGGCTGGCGGCCGTCCCGCCCTGCATGCCGTCGAGGACGACGACGTCGGCGCCGGCCTTGACCGCCAGCGAGACGTCGTAGAACGGCCGGGACGCGCCGATCTTGATGAAGATCGGGACCTGCCAGTCGGTGATCTCGCGGAGCTCGGCGATCTTGATCGTGAGGTCGTCGGGGCCGGTCCAATCCGGATGCCGGCAGGCGCTGCGCTGGTCGATCCCGGCCGGCAGATCGCGCATCTCGGCGACTCGGGCGGAGATCTTCTGCCCGAGCAGCATGCCCCCGCCACCCGGCTTCGCGCCCTGGCCGAGGACGATCTCGATCGCGTCGGCCCGGCGCAGGTCGTCGGGGTTCATCCCGTATCGCGATGGCAGCAGCTGGTAGACGAGACGATCCGAGGCCAGCCGCTCCTCCGGGGTCATGCCGCCGTCGCCGGTCGTCGTGCTCGTCCCGACCAGCGTCGCACCCCGGCCGAGGGCCTCCTTCGCCTGGGCGCTGAGTGCCCCGAAGCTCATCCCGGCGATCGTCACGGGGATCGACAGGCGCATCGGGCGGGCGGCGTGGCGGGTGCCGAGCACGACGTCTGTCCCGCAGTGCTCGCGGTACCCCTCGAGCGGATACCTGGACATGCTCGCGCCGAGGAAGAGCAGGTCGTCGAAGTGGGGGACCGCCCGCTTGGCGCCCCAGCCGCGGATCGCGTAGACGCCCTCTTCGGCGGCCCGCTGGATGCCGGCGATCGTGGCCGGGTCGAACGTCGCCGAGAGCCGCGGCGACTGCGGCGGCAGTGGCCGGGTGGGCGCCGGGTCCGGCGGCGCGGCCGTCCGGGCGTCGGCCGGGGCTGGCAGTCCGGCGTCCGGGTGGCCGTCGGTCGCGGCGGGAGTCGGCCGCGTGGTCTTGAAGTGGTAGAGCCCGCGGGCCGACCCGTACCGGCGGAAGTCTCCGGGGTCGGCGTCGAGCCCGGAGGCGGCGAGCAGCTCGGCGAGCTCGGCGCGGTGCTCGTCGCGCAGCGGCTTCTCGATGCAGTCGGCGCCGAGCCCGGCGACCTCGCCGCGGACGTAGAGGCGGGCTTCGTAGATCGAGTCGCCGAGGCCGTCGCCGGCGTCGCCGAGGACGACGAGGCGGCCCTTCTGGGCCATGAAGCCCGACGCGTGGCCGACCGACCCGGCGACGACGATGTCGGCTCCCTTGAGCGAGATCGCGCAGCGGGCGGCGGCGTTGCCGTGGACCACGAGCAGCCCGCCGCGGGCGGTCGCGCCGGCCGCCTGGCCTGCGTTGCCGACGACGTCGACGCGTCCGGACATCATGTTCTCGGCGACTCCGACCCCGCAGCTGCCGAGCACGCGGACATTCGCATGCTGGTTCATCCCGGCGCAGTAGTAGCCGGCGTGGCCGTCGATCTCGACGTCGAGGTCGGCGTCGAGACCGACCGCGATGTTGTGATGGCTGGCCGGAGCGCTCACGCGGAAGCGTTCACCGGCGAGCGCCCCGCGGAGGATCGTGTTCAGCTCGCGAACCGACGCCGAATCGAGGCCGACCTCACGGACCGGGGCGGCGTGCTCGACGAGGCTCACGCGGCGACCGCCTCGCGCGTCCAGCTGTAGACGCGGGCCGGCTCCGGCTCCCAGAAGACGGCGTCCCGGGCTCCGGGGAGCACGGCGATGCCCCGCTGCTCTGATGCCATCGCGACCCAGTCGTCGGTCTCGGCGAGGATCGCCGGCTTGCAGGCGATCGGGTCGCGAACCACGGCGAAGCCGTCGCGCGTACCGACCGCGAACGTGAAGAACCCGTCGAGCGCGGCGAGCGCGCTATGCAGCGCGGCGTCGAGATCGTCACCCTCGGCCAGCCGCCACGACAGGTAGCCGGCGGCGACCTCGGAGTCGTTGTCGGTCTCGAAGGCGATCCCCCGGCGCCGCAGGTCGCGCCGCAGGCTGTTGTGGTTCGAGAGCGACCCGTTGTGGACGAGGCAGAGGTCCGACCCGGTCGAGAACGGATGCGAGTGCTCGGTGCTGACCCGGCTCTCGGTCGCCATCCGCGTGTGGCCGAGGGCGTGCGTCCCGGCGATCGCCGCGAGGCCGGTGTCGGCGATCAGCAGGTCCGGACGCCCGACCCGCTTGGCCGTCTCGATCGCGCTGCCGACGCTCAGCACGAGGAGCTCCGGATGGGCGTCGGCGATCCACGCGCGGGCGTCGGCCGGCTCCCGGTCGACGACGACGACGGCCTGGTCGCCGCGATCGGCGATCACCGTGCCGAGCAGCGGCCAGTCCGGCGTTCCGCCGGCCCGGTGGAGCAGCGACAGCTTGGCCGCCCCGGAGGCCACCGGATCGCGGTAGACGGCGACGCCGGCCGAGTCGGGGCCGCGGTCGGCCAGTTGGGCGAACATCGCCGACAGGTCGGCGCCGAGCCGCCGCTCGGCGTCCGTGGTCTTCGCGAAGAGCCCGACGATCCCGCACATGGGCGCAATGATGACGTTCGACGACCACATGGGACATGGCTCCCGAACGCATATCCGACCGACGGTCGATGTGCATCTCGGCCATGCCGGCCCGGCATCCCTGGTCCTGGCGGACACCGTGCTCGATCCACCGATCGAGCTCGGCGCCGAAGCGCTCTGCCCGGCGATCAGCGCGTCCGCCGTGAACTCGCTGAAGTCGCGCGTCCCGCCGATGAAGTCCCGTCGTGACCGTGGTTGCCACGACGGCGGCGATCGCGCGGACGCCGTCGACCAGCAGCATCAGCCGCACGCCGCGTCTCCGCCTACATCTGACGGTCGGTATACGGCCGGCTGGCGGTCGCCCCGGGGCGGCTCCGACGCTCGCCGGCGAGCTGCGGCCGGCGTCGCCAGCCGGTTGGTGGCGGGTTTCGATTAGTTCCGGCCGCCGTTCGCGTCTACCTGGAAGAGCCGACGATCAGGAGGTAGCGAGGTGGACGGAGCATTGGCGATCGAGACGCGGTCTCTGCGACGGACGTTCAAGGGCGGGGTCGAGGCCGTGCGCGGGGTCGATCTGAGCGTGGCC